>JAPHSS010000058.1 GCA_026195255.1 Gammaproteobacteria bacterium
GCAGAATTTATTCCATCTTTTAAAAACAACTAGTGAATCACCGCTCATTCTATAAATAAGAACCAGTTGAGTTACGTCGCCCCGTGTCGCAGTAAACAAGGTATTGTTTGTTTTCATCCAGTAGTCAATTTTTTATGGTGTGAGGTACTGGTGACAGGAGTAAAGAGGGTTGTTGGTATGTGTTAACTGGTTAGCTATACATTCCGACGCTGGAGCTTGGGAACGAGTTAAGTTTCTAAGCTTAATATTCGCGTTCATTTACTACGTGCTCCTACGCTTCGCCCTTTCAGGGTCGCACTTACGTGCGTTCAAAATGTTCTCTACATTTTAGTGCGATTCCTACTGCTTTTGACCCTGATCTTTATCTCTTAAGATATGCGTCTAGTTGTTTTTGACACAGAGGGAAACCAGGCACGTCCGATAAAATAGGTTAATAAACCTGCGAGAATCCCGGGTGCTACACTGTAAATCAGGCCCCCTAAACCCAGCTGTTGCCATAACAGAAAGCCACCAACACCCATCACGATCATGCCGATAGCCAGTGTCTGTTGCACTCGCTTGCCCAATGCTAACAGCAGCACTAATGGTGTAAATGCTGAACCGAGCAGACCCCAGGCATCAAGCACCAGTTTAAACACGGAATCTGCGCCGGTCAGTGCAATGATTACAGCAATCGATAAGATGCTAATGGTAGTTAGTTTTGCTGCCCACAGGCTGTGCAGCTTGCCGGGTTTGCTCGTAAAGTCGCGGGTCACCGAGGCGGAGCATGAGAGAATTAATGAATCTGCGGTAGACAGTGTGGCAGCAAACAGCGCAGCGAGCACCAGACCTGTCATGGCATCAGGTAAAACAAACATAGCCAGTGTGGGCAGGGCAAGTTCGGCATCAAAATCGGCCTGTTCCGGAAAAGCAATACGACTGAGAAGCCCCACTGCAATGGTGGCGCCATAAAACAGGGTAAACCAGCTGTAATAATAAAAACGCATACGATTAATATGCTGAGGGTTTTCGAGGCAGATAAAACGTATCACAATGTGTGGTTGCCCAAAAACGGCGATACCGCCAAATAACCAGCCGAGTATAAATAACACAACACCCAATGTGCTGGTATCGGGAAACCAGTCTAAATAGTGACCATCGACATTGTCCATTTTCAGAAGGGCAGTTTCCCATCCACCTGCGAGTTCAATTCCACCCATAATTAGCAGTCCCATGCCAACTAGCATCACCAGCGACTGGGCTGCATCAGTCCAGATAGAAGCACGTAGGCCACCGGCTGCGCTATACAGTAAAACAATAACCGCTCCAGTCAGAATGCCCCAACTGGGTTCCCAGTCCATCAATACCTCGGTGGCCTTGCTGCCGGCTTTGAGCTGGGCTGCTGCGTAAAGTGTTAGAAACACGATCGTTAATACACCAATAAGACGTCGCAGCTGGAAATTACTGTCTCCATTCCATTGAGAGAGTAAGCCACCATAGGAATTAATTTTGTTCGAACGTGAGGCTGCATGCAGAGGGCGGAGTATATAAAAGGAAGCCAGTAAATCGCCAAGAATCCAGCCTATCATCAGCCAGATGGAGGAGAGGCCGGTGGCATAGGTGAGGCCAATCATGCCAATAAACATAAAACCACTGTTGTTGGTGGCAACCGCCGACAGTCCGGAAAGCCAGGCGGGTATTGATTTACCTGCAACAAGATAGTCCTCCTGAGTGTTACGGCTTTTTAGCAGCGAACTCATGCCAATGATTAGAAAAATGGCGAGAGACAACAGGAAACTGGTGGTAATCATATAAAACCTATGTGATGGTTCGACTGGGTTGAAGGTGACGGCGGGATAAAATATAACCAATAAAAAATTTTATGAAAACGCAGAGATAATTTATTAAAAATAACTTAAGTAATTCGGCACAAAGTAAAATTTTACATTCAATCACTCAATAGTTTTTACTCTGATCTCAAATATCCCGTCGTGTCTCGCATATGACTGATCATTTATCAAAAAGATTGAATATTTATAGGTTTTAAAAAATAATTTATTGATTAAAACTAATTTTTTTCAACTCGGCATCTATAACGTCAACAATAGTTCTATTCAATGGATCGATTGCGCTCGGGTAGCTCGATACCAGTAAACCATCACTGCCTATGAGATACTTATGAAAGTTCCATTTTGGATAACTGCCAGAAGCTTCAGCTAGATTTCTATAAAAAGGGTCAGCATTGCCTTGCGTGACACGAGTCTTGCTGAACATGGGAAACTCTACGCCGTAAGTTACACTACAGAAGTCTCTAATTTCTTTTTCAGTTCCCGGTTCCTGATTAGCAAAATCATTTGATGGGAAACCCAGTACCACCAGTCCTTTATCCTGATATTTTTTATAAAGCTTTTCCAGTGAGTCATATTGATTAGTGTAGGCACATTTACTCGCGGTGTTAACCACCAGCAAAACTTTACCCTGATACTCATCACAGAGGTTAATTACTTTATTTTTGTTTAATGTTTTAACATCAACATCAAGTAGAGCTGAACAATCTCCTGCATGTAATTGCGTACTACCAAAAGCGGTCATGATTAATGATGTGATTAATAATATAGTTCGCATATTTCTTTTTCTTTTTAAGCTAATTCAAAAGGTAATTGGGGGCTGATCTTCCCCCAATTAATTCTTGTATTCAAGGGTCAGTTCTACCTGTAACAAGTTATTCGTTTGAAAGCACGATTCTGTATTTTGCTTTACCAGATTTCAGATGATCAAAGGCATCATTAATCTTGCTCATCGGATAGGTTTCAACCTGTGGTTTAATCTGGTGCAGTTTGGCAAATTCCAGCATCGATTCAATCGTTGCAGGGCTTCCGACTGGCGAACCAGAAATTGATCGCTGTCCCATGATCAAGGGGAAAACGCCCAGGTCGAGGGGCTCTAATGTTGCGCCAACAAAATGTAGACGTCCTCTGGGTTTTAATGTGTTGACGTAAAGATTCCAGTCCAGTTTTACGTTGACCGTGGAGATAATAAAATCGAAGCTGCTCGCAGCGGCTTCGATTTCTGATTCATCCCTGGAATTTAATGTGTTGTGTGCACCAAGGCTAATCGCCTCCTGACGTTTTGATTCACTTGAAGTAAAAGCGGTGACCTCGCAACCCCATGCATTAAGAAATTGCAGCGCAATATGACCAAGCCCGCCGATGCCGATGACAGCCACCTTATCGGTGGACTTAACGTCGAATTGCACAAGTGGGTTGAATACTGTTATGCCACCGCAGAGTAGTGGGCCGGCAGAAGACAGCTCGACTCCTTCAGGAATTTCAATGACACTGGCAGCATCTGCGCGAACTTTATCTGCAAATCCGCCATGGTGAGCAACAATAGTGCCCTGTGCAGTCTGGCAAAGATTCTGGTCTCCCGTTTTGCAGGAATGACAATGCCCGCAATAACCACTGTGCCAGCCCAGACCAACAGTCATACCTTGTTGCAGATTCTGAACATTGTCACCTTTGGCAGTGATCTTTCCAATGATCTCGTGGCCTGCCACCAGAGGGTATTGCGAGATTCCCCACTCATTGTCGACCATGCTTAAGTCGCTGTGACATATGCCGCAGTTGATAACGTCGATCTCTACTTCATTGGGCAGAAGTTCTCCGGCCTGGTAACTGAATGGTTCAAACTGTCCGCCAGCTTCACTGACGGCATATGCATTTATTGTCTTTGATGTACTCATTATAGTTTCCGTAAATTTAGAGCTGATGATTGTTACAGCATTAAAAAGAGAGCTTATGCTTAAGCGCCATGTTAACTAATAATTATCGAGATTCCAGGTAATAATAAACTCAATATCGTGTGGCCACACTGGCTCCGGCTATCGAGTAAAATTACCCGTTTTTGACGTACAATTGTTTGCTCTTACAGTGGCAAACATCGAAAAAATAACAAGAGTCACAACAATAATACTGTGATTTTTTATATCGCTACTAAAAATTAAAACAGGAATCGATAAAAATGCTGTCGTTAAAATATAGTATATAAGATGTTATTCCTGTTTATTATAATGCAGTCGAAAGTTCTTTCTAGCAATACGGGTATCAGTCTTTATATCTGTCTTCTTATTTAATCAAAGAAGTTTATAAACCGGGAAAAAGCACCAGTTAAATGTATATAAATAAATTACTCGTGATTAAACAGCAAGTGAGGTGTTTAAACACGGAAGTACACAAACAGTCTGTTAAATATTCTAGAAATTAGTAGTGTAGAAAATCCGAAATTTACAAATAATTATAGATTTTATAATTATGTTTTTTGTGACTAAGTCATAACACCAGGACGAAAATTCTTAACGCTGCCGTTGCCTTTATTATGCTGGCCGTGGGACTTATTCTGCTGTAGAAGTTTAACTTTTTTAGCGATTAAACCACGCTTATCTGAATGGCATTCAAATTCAACTGTGACCCCAACTTTTAAAAATTCACAGTTAACAAGATCAGATTTGTTTACCATAATGTCTGAACCGCCCCCGTTATCAAGAAAACCGGAGTTTTTATCTCGGAACCACTTTTTTACGATAGTTTTTAACATTTCACACCTTACTTAACTTTATGTTGATAATTGTTTTTAGCGTCGAAGCTTAATAGCAGGGAAAAGACATAATTGCATTTTTAGTGTATGGGCAAATATTAATCTTATCCTGAATGTTTAGGAGCTGACTCTGAAAATAGTATTTTTACGACAGCTGATTCCATGCTGAGTGTTATATTATAATAAACACAACGATTCGTTAACCTTAAAACATCATAAAATATGGCAATAAGACATCAATTGAGAAGTAGTTTAAATTATAACGTTAAAAGCGATTGACCTGACTGGCTAATATTAGTTTTAAGTTGTTTTTGCTTTAGTACTACGTGCGGCATAACCAGAATAACCCATGGTTGAACGTAAATTCAAATTTTCAACAAAATCCTCTGCGTGACGTGTTACTTCTTTAAGTGTGCCGCCTCTAACACAGTTAATTTTTGAGTCACCATAACTTACCACGTATTTAAACCAGTCACCTTCTGGCATATCTTCAGGTGGCGGTGTTTCTTCAACAGTCACTAAGTGATATCTTTTAACATCGTTATTATTGGTTTCTGGGTTCATTTTATTAACTCTTGAAGGGACAGCCCTTGCCATGTATTGGGGGTGATAGGCCTTTTTACTCATCTAAGCTAAAAAGGGCTGAATGCAACAATTACAGTAAACAGGTGTAAATTAGCTGTCAGAGAGTAATGGCACTTACTCAAGCCAAAGTAACTTTATGCAAGTTATTATAACCCATTAACAAATCAGAGTCAGACCCATGTTCACTAATATACACTTATTAGTGAATAATGTAACTCAGCTGTGGTTTCTCAGGTACGAAATTGGCCATATTTTCTATATTAGTTAAAACTGGTATTTATAAAAATCTCGACTTAGGTAGACAGTTTATACTGTTATTAAATTATTATTTAATGATTAATATGACAGAACCGACGGTTTTTAACTGACATTATGGCATTAAAGACTGACAAAAATGTCAGGTGTGAAATGTGTTTTTAAGAATGTGGAAATGGGTATGAAGCTGATTTCCTGTTGATAGCGAAACAGTTTGAGTTCTGTCTGTTTTCAAAATAACTGTTGAAGTAGGGGTAGGGCATGCCTGAGTTTTTGCTCACCAGTAAGCGAGCAGGTTGGTCTAGTTAACTGCTCACGTGATTAACAAGGGTGTCTGGAATCGAGGTTTCGAAAAACAATTGAAAGCAATAGGATCAAACTCGGGTTAATCCACATCACCAGAAATAATCTCAGGATCCCATCCACGTGCTTTTGCTTTAGCGATGGCCTCATCATAGATGCGTTTGTGTCGAGTTTGTAATTCTTCAGGTAACGAACTGACCATGCTGCCGTATTTGTCCCATTCATCATTTACCTGCTGGTAAATGACATCGATTTGCGCGCCTCCCCAACCTTCACAGGTTTCAGATTCGGGCAGGATATTAAACAGCCATGCATCACGTATGATTTTGCCGACTGTTGTCATGCCACCATTCATGTCATGGTCTAAACCAGGGTAAGTTTTGGGTTTATCAGGTCGATTCATAATTTTGTAATTCCAGGTGACTTGTTATGTGTTTTATTTTTCGCGAAGACAGGGTATTTCAGGTTCGTAGATTAATTAAACATTAAAAAATAGCAGGGTCAGAAAAGCAATCGAGTCTGACCCCTTGAACCGCTTGAACTCCCTTGAACTCCTGATTCACTCTCTATTAGTTTTCGACTATATTTTTCTGCAATAATTATTCGTTGTGAGTGTTTTCCTTCAGCTCTTTTTCCAGTTGCTGAGTCACGGCTTTTGGCGACGATGAGTGTCTACCGAAAAGGTCATAGGCGGCAGGTACAATGAACAGGGTAAACAGGGTGCCGGCAATAACGCCGAACAAGATCACCACACCGATAACATAACGGGTTTCTGTGCCGGCGCCAGATGAAATCAACAGTGGCACAGAGCCGGCGGCGGTGGTAATGCCGGTCATGACAATCGGACGGAAACGGGTATCGGCCGCTTCAACCAGTGCTTCGTGAAAGTCACGGCCCTGGTCACGTAACTGATTGGCAAACTCGACAATTAATATGCCGTTTTTCGCCGATAGCCCGACCAGCATAATAAGACCAATCTGACTATACAGGTTCAGTGTCTGCCCGGTGAGATATAAACCCAGCAGTGCGCCGGTCATTGCCAGCGGGACGGTAAGCATAATGATGAAGGGGTGAATCCAGCTTTCAAACTGCGCCGCCAGTACCAGAAATACCACCATAATACCCAGCATGAAAATAAACAGCAGCGACTCACCAGCAAACTTGTAGTCACGTGACTGCCCCTTGTAATCGATAATCACCTGACCCGGCAGGTATTCATCTACCAGCCCTTCGAGATGTATCAGTGCCTCGCCCAGAGAATAACCTTCCGTGAGGTTGGCTTCCAGGGTAATACTGCGCACCCGGTTGTAACGGTTGAGTTTGATAGAGTCAGCAAACTCTTCCAGTTGTACCAGGTTAGATAAAGGAATCAATTGCCCTGTGCGTTCTGAACGCACATAAATATTCTGAATATCACTTGGGGAGCGCTGCTCGCTGCGTTCGCCTTCGAGCAGGATGTAATACTCCTGACCTTCATCGATATAGGTGGTTACCCGGCGCGAGCCCAGCATGGTCTCCAGGGTGCGGCCGATATTACTCACGGTAACCCCCAGATCAGCGGCGCGGTCATAGTCGATCACTACCTGCATCTGCGGTTTGGTTTCTTTATAGTCCCAGTCCAGGCCGCTGAGGCCGGGGTTATCCTGTTTGAGTTTGGCCAGCAGAATATCGCGCCACTCGGCCAGTTCTTCATAAGTGCCGCCGCCGATAACGAACTGCACCGGTTTCTGAATGCGCGCACCAAAGCCCTGACGCATTACCGGAAAGGCTGTAACACCGGGCAAATCTGCAAGTCTGGCACGTGCGTCAGCCATAATCTCCCAGGCCGAACGCCGTGAATCCCATTCATTCAACACCAGAATGAAGATGCCGTTATTAAAAATGGCGACATTGCCGAAACTGCGCGGAGCACGCACAAGCATGCGAGTGATTTCACCCGACTCTACCAATGGCATCAAACGACTTTCTGCTTCGTCCATGTATTTTTTCATGTAGTCAAAAGATGCGCCTTCCGGGCCGTTAACCAGCATATAAAATGCACCACGATCTTCTTTTGGTGTGTATTCATCCGGAATGTGTGTCAATAACCATGACGATAAGCCGCCCATGGCGAGAAACACCAGCACGATAATCCACTTGTGCCTCAAGGCACCTGCAAGCACCATATGATAACCGCGTTGCAGACGGCGAAAACCGACATCAACCCATTTTGTTGCGGCATTTTCATTGCCATTGGGGCGTAAAATTTTTGAGGCCAGCATGGGCGATAACGACAGCGCCACAAAACTCGAAAATGCTACCGCCGCAGCCATGGCGATGGCAAATTCGGAGAACAGGCGACCCACATCACCCTGTAGAAAAGCAATAGGTACAAACACTGAAACCAGTACCAGCGTGGTTGCGATTACTGCAAACGCCACCTGGCGGCTGCCACGATAGGCCGCTACCAACGGGCTTTCAGCGTATTTATCCATGCGCCGGTGAATGTTCTCCAGCACCACAATGGCATCATCCACCACCAGACCAATCGCCAGCACCATCGCCAGTAACGTTAGCATGTTGATGGAGTAATCCAGTGCCAGCAGCACTATCGAGCTGGCGATCAATGAAATAGGCACGGTTATCGCGGGTATCAGGGTGGCACGCAAACTGCCTAGAAACAGGTAGATAACCAGCACAACCAGAATTATAGCGATGGCCAGGGTCTTGTATACTTCGCTGATCGCACCCTCGATAAACACAGAGCTATCATAACTCTGGTCAATCTCCATGCCATCGGGCAGGGTCGGGTTGAGGCGTAACATTTCTGCCTTGGCGGCGCGTGAAACCTGTAGTGTATTGGCAGTGGACTGTTTGATAATGCCAATGCCAACCATGGGTATACCGTTACCACGAAAGAACAGGCGGTTTTCTTCGGCGCTGCGCTCGACGCGGGCAATATCACCAAGGCGGGTAAGGTGAGCATCATTACCCTTGCTTATTACGAGTCGTGAAAACTCCTCAGCAGTACGAAACTGGCGTTTAATGCGCACAGTAAACTGACGCTCATCGGAGTCGATACTGCCGGCGGGCAGTTCGACATTTTCGGTGCGCAGCGCATTCTCTACGTCGGCCACTGTGAGGCCGCGTGCAGCTAGCCGGTTGCGGTCAAGCCAGACACGCAGAACGTATGACTGCTTGCCGCCGATGCGCACACGGGCCACACCATCTAGTACCGAAAAGCGATCCAGCAGGTAACGTTCCGCATAGTCAGTTAATCCCGGCAGGGTGAGTTGGTCACTGGACAGGTTAAGCCACATAATGACATCGTCATCACTGCTGGCTTTTTGAATATTGGGCGGTTCGGCCTCTAGCGGCAGGTTGCCTAACACACCGGATACCCGGTCACGAATATCATTGGCAGCAGAGTCAACGTCACGGTCGACGTCAAATTCGATGGATATTCTTGAGCTACCATCTTCACTGCTGGACTCGATAAATCGCATACCTTCTATACCGGCGATACGATCTTCGATAATGCGCGTAATACGACTTTCTACCACGTCAGCCGAGGCGCCCTGGTAAATCGTTTCGATAGAAACCACCGGCGGATCGATATTCGGAAATTCGCGCAGCGGCAGGCGATCGTAGGCAAGCAGGCCAAAGGCGACCAGCAGGATGGATAAAACGGCTGCCAGTACCGGGCGTTTGACCGACACATCAGAGAGAATCAAGGGATATTACCTTTAGGGTCTGCCGCTTTGACGTTGTGTTTTTTAATAATGTCGCTGATATCAACACTGCCATCATCAACCGCCATTACATTGAGTGTATCACCCTCTTGCACCTTACTGTTGCCGTGGGTGACCACCTGATCGCCCACATTTAAGCCGTCCAGTACCTCGACAAAACCCGGCAGGCGCTGGCCGATGTTCACCAGCTGTTTTTCAACCGTGTCTTTGCCACCTTTAGAAACGCGGCGCATAACGTATTGTCTGTCTGCCAGTGGTAACAAGGCGGCCTCTGGAATGAGCAGTGCCTGACGGGTGTTACGCAACAGGTCAACCTGCATAAGAACCCCGGGAATAATGCTGCTATCGGTATTAGGCAGCAGGGCGCGTACCTGGATGGAACGAGTTACTGTGTCGATGCGGCTATCAATGCTTTTAACCTGGCCATGGAATTCTTTATTACCGAGTGCGGCGGCGCGTGCTTTTATCTTCAAACCGGGTTGAAGTTCCTGAAGAAATATTGAGGGTACACTGAAATCAAGTTTGATCTCGCGGGTATCATCCAGGGTGGCAATCAGGTCGCCGGTTTCAACCAGCGCGCCGATGCTTATATTACGCAGGCCGATGGTGCCGTCAAACGGAGCACGAATAACGCGGTCGCTGATGAGCGATCTAATGACACTGATGCTGGCTTCTGCCTGTTCCAGTTCGAGGCGGGTGCGGTCGATTTCATCCGGCGAAGTCAACTGTCGTTCTTCAAGTTGTCGCAGACGTTGCAGCGCAAGTTTACGTTCGCCTCGCACGGCCTGTGCGCGTACAAGCTGGGCCTGCTCTTCAGCCTGCTCAAGCACGACAAGTATGTCCCCGGCCTTTACCTGCTGGCCATCATCAAAATTGATCTTCGTGACTTTTTCGGTAACGCTGGCGCTGATATTGGTAGACTCTGTGGCGCGCGCCGATCCCAGTGCTTCTATCCGGTTAGAAATTTGCTCTATTACCACGGGAGCCACAATGACATGTTTAGCGCCTTTCGCGGCAAAAGAAATGTTGCTGCCTGCCAGTAAAAATGTTGCGGTTAGCAGGCAGACAAGCTGTTTAAAAACACGGTAAGAACGAACACACTGATTAGAAATCATTTGTTATCTCTGCTGCTATGACAGTAGTTAAAGTTTGCTTGCATCCTAACCTTTGTACACAGGCTAAACAATACTATAAATAGTGTGTATATAATTGTGTGAGCAACAGGTGTTTTGCAGGTGACGGGCAGGGCTTGTAAGCATCTCTTTATTTTAATTACTTAGGTGTCTTTAATTATTTAAAGTTCACTGTTTTCTGGCCAGATAAATAGTATGTCGACTACCTTTGCCTTTATGTGCCCTAACGGTTTTAGTTTCAACCTTAAAGCGGGCTTTTCTTAGAAGCTGAGAAAATTCTGGATTATGCCAGGCTGACCATATCGCTAACACGCCACCTGGTTTAAGTGTTTGCTGAATAAGCTGTAGACTTTCACCTGAATAGAGTTTGTTATTGTCAGCATGTGTAAAACTCTCGGGGCCATTATCAACATCTAATAATACAGCATCATAAGTCGCCTGTTTTGTTTTGAAAAGTTCAGCTACATCACCCAGATGCAGCTGAACTCTACTATCATCAAGCGGCCTGTTTGCGCATTCGCCCAATGGGCCTGTATTCCATTCAATTACTTCGGGCACGAGTTCAGCAACCACCACCTCAGAACTTTTTGAGATGGCTTTAAGTGCAGCAGCCAGGGTAAACCCCATGCCCATGCCGCCAACTAATACCTTTGTATTCTGCTTGCCTTGTATAAACGCACAACCTAACTCAGCCAGTGCTACCTCGGAGCCATGAACACGACTGGTCATTAATATGCCACCTGCACCTTTTAGTGAGATAGAAAACTCATCACCGCGCTGTGTTAATCTCAGTTCACCGCCGTTATTGGGAATCCTGGCTGTGCCTAGTAATGTCGTGGGAAGCATAATTTTTCAATTTAGGAATGGAAATATAGATTACATGATTATAATGAATAAAACGGGTGCAGGGATTATTTATTAGCTGAATTTTGGCATACGCAAGAGTAATCAGGGGCAGAGTAAAAATTTATAAAACATTATTGATAGTTTTTACTCTGCCAAAATTTTTATTATTTTTTTAGCGGAAACATTCGATCAATGTTGCCGCCGCCAATTAATTTTCTGGTCTCTGGTTGCAGTTGACTTAACCACTGGCGTGCAAAATCTACATTCTCGGGTAAATTGGCCCAGCGACGTGGTATGTAGGTATCCATTCCCAGGATAAACCTTTTTGAGTATTCTTCGAGTAATGTTTTCCACTGTGTTAGTAACTTGCCCTGTTTATCAAACATATTATATCTAAAAGATAATTCACAAAACAATTTGGGGTACTGTGCAAGCATGCGGCGCACATCTTCAACAGGGTGATCCATTCCACAATGTGCCCAGATTACGCTGACCTCAGGTTGCATTTCAATTAGCGCCTCAATAGTTTCTACATCCGCATGTGCGCTGAGCATAATTTTATGATCAGCAACCATTTGCATTAATTGACGTATTACAGTTGTATCTTTATGTTCTTTAAATAGATGAAATTCACCGAAACCTTTATATATTCCAGTCGACAGCTGCTGTTTTACATAATCAGGCATTGTCGGATCTGAATGCCAGGTATGACGATCACGAAAAACACGATAGGGCATTAAAAAAGGAATAACTCGCTGCGGAGAAAGTTTATAAAGTTTTTCAGTTCCTGCTGTTGGTGTGCCAAAAACAATTGCCCGATTTATTTCATTTTCAGTTAAATAACTGATGACCTGATCTGGAGACAAATCATCCCAGACATCGTCGTTATAATGTATATGACCGTCATTTAATTTGTTCGCCCATGATGGGGTGATATATAAAAACAGTAGAAAGCTGAAAATAGCTACGAATGTTATCGAAAATTTAAAGAAAAAGTTGACGAAAAGATTATTTATTAATGATTTTGTATAGACATACATTTTTTAAGCCCTCTGCTCTCATATTTCGAATAAAATAGGCTCAGTACACACAGATAAAGGGAACCGAGCTATTTTTTTAAAATAGTCAATCCTGTTAATTCTGACAGATCCATTCACTAATGAATAGATCTGTCACCTTTAATTACATTTGACCCGGGAGATAACACGACGATGATTAAAACGATTACGCTGAGCACCGCATTAATCGCGGCTCTGCTTGCACTGGGTTTTCTTTTGACAATGGGTATAGGAAAACCTGTTAGCACCGATCTTTCTGTGATTGGTCAGGGCAAACCGGTTCTGGTTCTGGCATATGAGAGCTTTTCACCTAACGGCGTTGAGGCGCTTAATAGCCTGCAGCAGGTGAGGCACGATTTTGATTCGCGTCTGGATTTTGTGGTGGCCGATTTGGGAACTCCGCAGGGTCGAGGGTTTGCCAGTCGCTATAAGCTGGCCAATGGTCAGGCGCTGTTCCTGAATCAGAATGGCCAGCCACTTCGGGTTATAAATATACCGGCAGACGAGCACGAGTTGCGCAGAAGTCTGGAATCTAAACTGGCGGCTGTGGAATGAGCCTGATACACCGTTTATATTAATAAAGGTTAGAAAAACTGTTAAGTCACCCATTATATATTTGTTAAGTGAGAGGGCTATTGAAGATTCCTAATCACAGGGTTTTGCATTACAATCAAATTATAATCATATGTTAACAGGATGCTTTAATGGAAAACAAAACGGCACGTTTTACCGTATTACTTGACCCCAGAAAAAAGAAGGCGTTTGAGTTGCTTTGTGCGTCACAGGATATAACCCCCTCACAGGTTGTCCGCCAGTTAATCAGGGGTTATCTCGAGCAGTATGATGTTGATTTTCTTGAACCTGAGAATAGTCATTCACAACTACCCAGAAAATAATCATTGTAGTGTTAATTTTTAGGAGGTCGCATATCCTCTTTAATCGATTCAATATAATCTTTGCAGGTTGTTAGAAAATTTGAAACAGGGTAAGTCTCATCATTAGACGATGCTGATTGCTCATCTAGTTCAGAAATGTGTTTTATGGCGCTTTCAAAACTCTCAAAATAGTTGTTCTCGCCAATTTTTGCAACGATACCGGCTCTGCGCAGCTTACCATCAACACGGCTATTAGCGCCTGACAGCATAACGATAACATTGCGTTTTTGTAACGAGTCAATAACTTCTTCCAGGGTTTGTAAACCGGTCTCGTCAATAAACGGCACCCACTTTAAACGGATAAGTAAAAATTTCGGAACCGTATGTGTACCCGCAAGTGCCCGTTCAAAGTTTTCAACAGCACCAAAAAAGAATGGACCTTCAACGCTAAAAACGACACTTGAATCCGGTATGTTTTTTTCGCCCTGGAGGGATAACTCTTTATTTATTTCTTCGGATGTGGATTGGTAAACCTCTACACTAGAAGCCATTCTGCGTAAAAAGTGAAGTGTTGCCAAAATAACACCGATGTTGACTGCGATAACCAGATCAGCAAAAATCGTTAAGGTAAATGTAATAATTAATATTGCAACATCTGCCTTAGGTGCACGTTTAAGCATTTTAATAAAATGCCGGGCATTGCTCATATTCCACGCAACAACAAATAAAATGGCAGCCAGTGCAGCAAGTGGGATGTTGGCGGCTAATGGTGCGAGGGCAATCAGTATTACGATAAGAGTGACTGAATGAACGATTCCTGCAATCGGGCTATTGCCGCCATTGCGTATATTGGTGGCAGTTCTTGCAATGGCACCGGTTGCCGCGAATCCACCAAATAATGGTGCCATTATATTAGCAATACCTTGCCCGACAAGCTCCTTGTTGGAGTTGTGGCGAGTGCCTGTCATACCATCCGCCACCACTGCGGAGAGTAGTGATTCAATTGAGCCTAACATGGCAATAGTAAACGCGGGGCCGATAAGTTCGATCACCTGAGACCATTCAGGTGAGGGCAGATGAAATTCAGGTAAGCCCTGTGGAATACCGCCAAATGCACTGCCAATAGTTTGCACACCATTCAGTGGGAGCAGGCTTTGAAATAGCGTAGCCACTATAAGCACAATAAGCGGCCCCGGAACGCGCTTTAAAAAGACCAGGCGTGGAGAGAATATAACCAGCACCAGTGATGCAACTGCAATGAGGGTTGTATTCAGGTGAAATTGAGGTAACACACTGAATAGATGGATGAGCTTTTCATGAAAGTGTTCACCGTGTATCTCCGGTAATCCAAAAAAATACTGCCACTGTCCAATGAAAATAATAATGCCGATGCCAGAAGTAAAACCGACGATCACGGGGTCGGGAATAAATTTTATTATGCCGCCCATTTTTGTCAGGCCCAGTGCGAGTAAAATTAATCCGGCCATAATTGTTGCTATCTGTAGGCCTTCAATTCCATATTGCGCCGTGATGCTAGCTAGAACAACGATAAAGGCGCCGGTAGGGCCGGCAATTTGAAATCGACTACCGCCAGAAATAGAGACGATTAACCCGGCAATGATAGCCGTGTAAATACCTTGTTCGGGTTTTGCACCAGAGGCGATGGCAAAAGCCATTGCTAAAGGCAGTGCGACCACACCAACGATAACGCCAGCTATCAGGTTGTTATACCAGTGTTTTGTGCCTAACAAACCAGCATAATAGGCTTCTTTTAGCGCAAACATACTTAACCGCCTCTTAATAAAATGATTACAATTGGATTATAATAACATTACAATGACAGTGTTATGAACATAAAATGCAGTAAGTAACATCTGTTTACCGGGTACGAGGTCTTTTATGAGTTTTACTTTACCATCCTGTCCAAAATGCGGCTCTGAGTATGTCTACGAGGATCAGCAAATGTTAATTTGCCCTGAATGTGCCCATGAATGGAATCCTTCAGAGGCTCAAGTAGATGAAGATGTTTTACAGATTAAGGATGCTAATGGCACCCGGTTGGCCGATGGTGACAAGGTTACCTTAATAAAGGATTTAAAAGTTAAAGGCACATCATCCGTTCTCAAAATAGGCACAAAAGCCACCATTAAACGATTAGTGGATGGTGATCACGATTTGGACTGCAAGGTCGATGGTGCGGGGGACATGATGCTTAAATCAGAATTTGTTAAGAAAGTGTAACGCCTTAGGTGAACTAACGGGATTCATGTTAGAGATTTAGTTAAATAAATTTATTTAAAAATCATTCCTGCTGACTAATGGGTGCTTACGATGGGTGCCCAGCTAATATAATACGGCTAATATTTTATGACTGTTATTTAGATTAAAACTGTGTTTTGATTATGCTTTGATAACATATTAATTGTGTACTCATTTATATGAGGAGAAATGAATGAAATCGTGTCGTATTCTTATAACTCTAACTTTATGTTTATTCCTGTCACCGTCTTTTGCTAACCCTTATCAGCGTTACCCGGCATCACCTCAAGCTGTTCAGCAAACACCTGCTGATGTATTAAAGCGGGCTATAGAGCAGCTGACTCATTATCTTGGTAATAGAGAAGGCAAAAATGTACTGCCACTTGAGGTTTTTGTAGAAAATAACATTGCACCCTTTTTTGACTTTGCTTATATGACAAAGTGGACTGCTGGTCATCAGGCACGATTTATGAACCCGCAACAGGCGACAGCCATGCAGCAGAAACTACGCCGACTTTTTCTGGCGGGCATGGTTGAAAAGTTATCAGAGTATCGACACGGACATGTGAAGTATTTAAGGCCAACCGGTAATTCTCGAACTGGTGAAATTACCCTGAGATTACTGGCATACCAGCAGGGTAGCCCTTACCCGCAGCGTCTTAATTTCAGAATGTATCGAAGTAATCAGGGCTGGAAGGTATTTGATGTGTCTTCTAACGGTCAGAGTGCTTTGGCTTTTTATCGAACTCAATTTTCAATCGAGGCGAGGAATCAGAGAAGACAAAATTACAGTCGATATTGAAACTAAATCTGTTGCCTGGTATTTTTCGAACATTGAAAATAGCTCATGAGAGATAAAGCATAAACCAGGGGCATAAACCAGAGACAGACCGCGAGGTCAGTTTATTGTTTTTATTAAACGCGGTCTGACTTTATGGTTTTACACTCCAGCGTAATATCTGGAGATGCAGTTGAAACCTCAAATTCAGAACTATTTAGTTCAAATTATGAGCTTATGTTCTTCTTTAAAAAAATTAATTTGTGCCATATAACTCTTTGTAAGGTACAGCGTAAAAAGCTTTAGCTCCACCCTCTAAAAAGTAATATTCATTCATTTTTTTCTCTTTTAAGTAGTACTGCAACCAGCGCACCTGTTTACCAACAGCATCATAAATACACAGTGCATTTTTCTTTGCTTTAGCTTCTGCAATATAATCATTGAGTTTGTTTGTGTTATCAAGGTTTACCGGTTTTTCAAAACCAGCAAATATGCGATCTTTACGTTGCAAACTATCTCTAACATCTAACACAATGCACTTGTTATTAGATTTATCAAGAAAGGCCTTTGGCTTAAGCAAATGTTTTTTAAATTCTTCTTCCGATATTAATTTATCAACATTAATTCGAGCTTCATTCAGTAATATAGATGCTTTAGGGTAACGTTTCACCCAGTCATATATGCCACCATCAAACGCCAGGGTATCGGTTAATTTTCCCATGCGTTTAGTTTTCAAAACTGCTTCGTAAGATTTTGTGCAGGTATGTCCATTGCAATAAAAAACGATAGTTTTTCTGTTATCTGCGTATAACTTGTTTACCTTAGTAGTAAAGTCAAAACTAGATAGAGGAATATTAACTGCATTTTTAATATGTAATACTGAATATTCATACTTTGATCGTGTGTCAACAATTGTGTATGAATTTCTCTTCTTATAAAGATCGTCTAGTGCAATAGTCTTCACATGAGGGTAGTTTGATCTAACCGGAAAATCATCTGCTGCTTTAGCGAAACTCATAAAAAACATATTTAATAATAAAATAAATATAATGGATGGTTTAATTAGGTTGCGCATATTATTTTGTTACAGGTATCTTTCTGAACCTGAGTACATCTCCATTGGTTAATTGTAATTTCTGATAATAATAGTTATTTAAATTGAAAGCTGATTTGTGAATATTTGCTTATCTAACCCTGCATTTCGCAAATTAAACGGCGAATTTAGCAGGTTTTAAGTTTAATTATGCCATTTCAGAGATAAACCCTGCATATTCACATATATAAATTAAAGCTAATCCGCGTGTTTATTAGAATAACAAGGCAATTCAAGATTATCCATACCGCTTATTTTACACGCATATGTCTAATTGCGTACTTTCTAAATAACTTTACTTGAAGTTAGCAGCAATGATAATAATGCCGGTTATAATTAAATACACATTAAATCATGCAACTTATTGATTAGTATAGATTATTTGTGGTTTTCTGTTTTTAATCCATAAGATTTTTTATGGGTATTTTAAAGAAGGCGTCAGCTCCACCTTTCATAAAGTAATAATTTTTTATTCCCTTGGATTCGATTAAATACTGGAACCAGCGAACCTGTCTTCCGACCAGATCATACACATACAGGGTTTTATTGCTCTTTTTCACCTTATCCAGAAACTGATCCATTAAGACTTTATCTTTACCTGTCAAACTTATCGAGGTCTCATCTCTTGCGAATAAATAAAAGCCATCTCTATCTATACGATCTCTTATATCGAGTATAACCACTGTTTCATCAGCAGATTTTATAAATTTCTCCGCGTCCATCAAATGCGAATTAAAATTGTCTTTTGATATAAGTTTTTTCGGGTCTTTGAGCTCATTTCCTAACAACATGGCTTCCATCGGATATTTAGATGACCAGTCAAATATTCCAGCATCAAAAGCGTATACATTTGTCAGGCGTACATAACTCATAGCACGAAGTGCTGCTTTATACGACTTCATGCATTTATGGCCATTACAATAAAACACAATCTTCTTATCGGGATGCATGTCGCGAAGAGCACTTATTTGCTCTGCATATTTTTTGGGAGTTAATGACAGGGGGACTGAAATTGAACCTTTAATATTTAATGTTTCATATTCATATGGAGATCTTGCATCTACGATTACAGCATTCTCGCGCTGATTATATAGGTCATCTAACTCAATATATGGCACATTTGGGTAAACTGATCGACCGGGAAAATCATCACTAGCAACTGAAGCTATTGAAATCATACTCATCAGTATAATAGCTATTATTTTATTCATCCAACACCCTTTAAAAATCACGCAGATTGATATTAGTACATTATCAAATATAAGTTTAAATTTATTATTATAATTTCTAACTATAACTCATTTTTAACAATTATTTAAACATCCGTTAACTGTTTAAACACCCACTATATATTTGATAAGTAAAATCATCAAGCCTAGTTTCAATCAATGCAGGAGCACAGTGTGTTCAATGAGTTGAAATACCAAACCACATTATGATCAAATCTCACTCGCAGCCAGGCTTTATTAACACGGCATGTCTCGTTATGTTTTTAGAGCGTTTCTATGTGTAATAGATAACCATACAGGTAATAACTAAGAGCATCAAAACGCTTCGTAGAAGATAAAACAAATGGGCTCAGTAACATCTTTACAATAGGCATCAGTGTCTATGCTGCTATGTCTAATCACATTTATTAGTCCTACATTTTATAAATCACAGAAAGTCTTTAATATGGGTGTCTTTACATTTGTTGACCACTTATTATTCTTTTATTAATTAGGAAAGTGTATAGATAATTGGTAATAATAAAGATAAACCCAACCAGACAATGAGTGTTAATGGTACACCGACGCGCACAAAATCCATAAAGGTATAACCACCTGCGCTCATCACCAGCAGGTTGGTTTTGTACGCCATGGGTGTAGCATAACTCATGTTGGCCCCGAAGAGCACGGCAATGACGAAGGGTTCCGGGTCAAGCTGAAGTTGATGTGCAATGCTGATGGCGATGGGAGTACCGATAACGGCTGCGGCATTGTTGGAAACGATATTTGTCATAACCGCCATTAATAACATCAAACCCGAGAGGATCACCGCCGGTGAAGCGCCGGCGGTGATGGCAACGAAGGCCTGCGCGAGGTATTCAGCACCGCCGGTTTTTAGTAACGCCGAGCCCAGTGCCAAACTCGCCACTACGATGAGAATGACCTGGGTGCTGAGTGCCCTGGAAGCATGGCGCCATGTCAGGCAGTGTGTTATTAACATTAATAACACACCACACACGGCACTAATGGCAATGGGTGCGAGCCCGAACCCAGCAACGATGACGATGCCAGCCATGATAAGTAATGCGGTTAACGCCTTGTCGGTGTAGGGCAGGTCGGCGGTGGCATCCAGCACCAGTAATTCACCGGCACGTTTGGCTTCTGCTATTTTTTCATGGTGCCCCTGAACCAGCAGGATATCGCCTGTGCGCAAACTGATCTGTTCTATTTTCTCACGTAAGGTCGCTAGTGTGCTGCCTTCGCGAGATATCGCCAGCACCAGCAACTGGTAACGGTCGGCAAAGTTTATCTGTTTCAGTGTCATGCCCCGCAAGGGTGAAGCCTGCAGCACGATAATTTCAGCGATTTGCTGGCCTTCACCGGACAGGGGGTGCTCTTCATCTACCGCAGTATCACCAACATATAAGGTGGCGCCGAGTGCACTTTCGAACTCTTTGAGGTTGTCCGGAGTATCATTCACTAATAACCTGTCACCGGCGTGAATATGAGCGTCTGGTAATGGCATGATGGACGTGCCACTGTCACGAATGATGTGTGAGACTTCCATCATGCCGCCGGTGGCCTCTATGAGTTCTGCCAGTGTTTTATCCACAGCAAAACCCTTATCCAGAATAGCCAGTTGTGCAGAAAATATTCTGGGAGAGGTATCGGCAAGTGTGGCTTGCCTGTCGGGTAACAGTAGTGGTGCGATCAACCACAGGTAAACAATAGCAATGCAGGCAACGATGGCGGCGGGGATGAAAAAATCAAACATCTGTATTTTATGCAGACCCATGTCTGCCGCCACGGAGACCACCAGCAGGTTGGTCGAAGTGCCAATGCTGGTGCTCATACCTCCTACCAGTGTCGCAAAACCCATGGGCATTAACATGCCGCTAGACGATCTACCAGTACGTAATGACACACTAATAAGTATGGGCAATAGTAATATAACGATGGGAACATTGTTAACGAAGGCGCTGAGAAAAGCGCCGATGATAAGGGTGAGCAACATGCTTAGTGCCGGACTCAGTTTCCACAAACGCGCGAGATTTCGGCCGAGTGGTTCAAGTGCACCGGTGCGCACCAGACCATTTCCGGCGATCATCAACGCGCATACAGCCACCAGCGCTTCGTGGCCAAAACCGCTGAAGAAATCTACTGCTTCAAGGTGTTCACCCTGAGGCGTAATATATGGAAAAACCACAAAACCGATGGTGAGTAACACCAGTATGAATAGACTTGAGGTTTCAATGGCAATTTTTTCGCGGCTAAACAGAACAAGGGCAAGCACGACCAGCGCGAGCACAGCCAGTGCATGGGGTTCTGGCATAGGTGGATAATTCATTGTTTATAACTGCCCGTGGTTTTGCTTCATTTAAAGAGCTTTTATCCGAATGGCACTAAGTTAAGGCGCTTCGGCAAGAGATAATAACATGCAATATTAGTCTAAAGGTGGCGCTATATCATGCTGGGCTCTAGACCCCTGTTTTCTACTTTCCACTTACAAACGCTGCACAGAAAATCCCTCACTGAAAGCCAGATATTAGCCGATGAATTATAAAAATTAAAACATAAATCGTTTACTCCGTTAAGCGTATTTAAGGTGTATTTAAGCTGGGTGTCCTGATAAGACGATAAGACGCTAATCAGGTGTTCATATTCGTTCAGCTTTCGTTCAGTAAGGCTGCGTTATCTTAAAACCATCGGGAAAGACCTGATATTACTGACTAACTCAGGAGAACTAAGATGAACATTATTTCAAAGTTAAAAAAACTACCACTAACAGGCCTGCTTGCCGCCGCACTTGTTTTTTCACCCGGCCTTTCTTTTGCCGAGGGAAATAACAAGGGAAATAATCAGGCTAACAAGGGCCGCCATAACGCTCATTCATATCAGCAGGCCAAGCATAACCATAACCGCTCACAACACAAGGCTCACAAACGCGAAAAGAGTAGTCGTCATTATCGAAATCATAGGCAACGAGATAATCACCATAATGGACAACGGCATAGAGGCAGGCACCAGGTAGTACACAACTACAACCGCCATACCCACAATCGACATGATCATGGTTACTCGAATCACTCACACTCAAATCACTATAATCGCGGATTTCTCAACCTGCGTAACCTGGGAGTTGTTTTTGGTTTACACACCGACAGATTTGATGTTTATGTTCGTGACTAAGCCTTACGCCAATCGTTATCTGTATAGCCTGCGGGCGTACAGATAACTGGGCCGTGTAGTGTGGTAGCCAATGGCACGGCAGTGTAAACTGCACCTTAATTAAATATTACGATCTGGCTTATGAAAGCACTTATATCATTATTTCTATTATTAATGCTCACACTAACAACCCCTGTATACGCAGATAAGCAGGTTATTAGCAAACAGCAGGCGGTAAGCATTGCCCTGCAACAGCATCCTGGGCGTGTACTCTCAGTTAAACATAATGGAAATGTCTATCGCGTTAAAATACTCAATGCGAGTGGCGAAGTGCGCTCTATTTCAGTTGATGCGAATAGCGGAAAGACGGTTAACCGGTAGTCGTTATGCGTATTTTAATTATTGAGGATGAGCTGGATTTACTCAACGACATTAAAAGCCAGCTAGAATCTGACGGTTATATCGTTGACACAAGTAGTGACGGAAATGAGGGTTATTATTTTGCAACCGAATATCCATTAGACGCGGCTATTATTGATATTGGCCTGCCGGGTATGTCGGGTATTGAAATCATTAAAAAACTTCGTCAACAGGGACACGTTCTGCCTGTGCTAATTTTAACCGCGCGAAGTCGTTGGCAGGAAAAGGTAGAAGGCCTGGAGGCGGGCGCAGATGACTACCTGGTAAAACCATTTCAGATGGAAGAACTACAGGCCAGGTTAAAAGCCCTGTTGCGTCGTGCAAGCGGCTCCCCATCCACAGAGCTTAGCTGCGGTTGCATTACACTTAAACCTGAAACCCAGCAGGTGTTACTTAATAACGCAGGGCTTGAAGTAACCGCCTTTGAATATCGCTTGCTGGAATATCTAATGCGCCACTCCAACGAGGCCGTATCCAAATCACGACTAGCAGACTACCTCTACCCACACGATGATGATCGCGATAGTAATGTTATCGAGGTGCTTATCGGGCGCTTACGCAAGAAGTTAGACCCGCAAGGCCAGCTTCTGCCAATCGAAACACTGCGTAATCGGGGTTACCGTTTTACCCTCTGCAATAGCAATAGCAATAGCAATAACGACAGTGAAACCTGATAACAGACTCAAAATGATAATAATAAACAATGTCACTTAATCTTCGAATCATTCTAAGCGCAACCAGCGTACTGGTAATTTTTATTACACTGACGGCAGCGGCATTAAACCGCGCATTTGTCGAGAGTACCGAAAGCGCCCTGCGTGACAACCTAACCAGTCAATTGTATGCATTATTGGCTGCAGCAGAGGTAACAGAAGGCGAGATAATAATGCCTTCCAGTGAACTGGATGCGCTACTCGGATTACCTAGCTCGGGCGTCTATGCCTATATTATTAATCAGTCAGCGCAGACCTTATGGCAATCATCATCTGCATTAGGTGCAAAACTACCGCGGGCTGAAGCACTGGCAAGTGGTGAAAAACAATTCAAAAAAACAGACGTAGGAGAGTTAAGTTATTACACCTTTGCCTACGGCATAAACTGGGTTACCGATACCAGCGCCATTGCGCTCACATTTACTATAGCAACGGATCTTGTGTCATTTAATAAACAGATAACAGAATATCGTAACACCCTGTGGGGCTGGTTATTAGCAATGGCCATACTTTTACTGATTAGCCAGGCTGCGATACTGCGTTGGGGTTTATTACCTTTACGCCAGGTGAAACTCGAATTAAATAAAATTGAAAGTGGTGATCAGCAACAAATAGAACAACATTACCCACAGGAAATTGAACAACTGACAAACAACATTAATCAGTTATTAGTACAGGAGCGTAATCAGAAAACACGTTATCGAAATGCACTTGGTGATCTTGCACACAGTCTTAAAACACCTCTTGCTGTATTACAAAGTAGTTTGAACTCAAACAATACAGCTGATGACTCAATGAAAGAGCAAATAACACGCATGAACTCTATTGTTGAATATCAGTTGCAACGTGCGGCAACCGCGGGCACCTCGACAAGTGCAAAATCATTAAAAATAAAGTCGATTATTATTCGAATGCTCGAGTCACTTAAAAAAGTTTATCGTGACAAAGCGATTAGACTTAATTTGACTGCGGATGAAAACCTCACATTCAAAGGTGATGAAGGCGATTTAATGGAGCTGTTAGGTAACCTCTTAGACAATGCATACAAATGGGCCGATAAACGTATTGATATTATTGCTGAATCTGAGGCAGGTAAACTATCTATACGTGTATTAGACGATGGCCCGGGTATTAAAGCTGAGCAGGCGCAGATGTTATTAGAACGAGGCGTGCGCGCCGATCAAAATATTGCCGGACACGGCATCGGTTTATCAATTGTGCATAATATTGTTGATGCTTATCAGGGCGAATTATTTATTAAAAAAAGCCCACTCGGTGGCGCTGAAATTCAAATTATACTCTAACGCTGCATCTATCTCGAATACACATCCGTGGTTTCAAAAATACCTCCTCAATACTTTATTTAAGTAACTTTTCATAAAAACATAACAGTTAAATTCCGTTCAGCTACTGTTCAGCTAACACATGATGAAATAGAACCGTAATTTAGAGAATGAATTAAATAAAGCGGAGAATCTCATGTCAAACAACACAATAATAAGAAAAATAAGTCTGAACATATCAGTACTGCTTATCGCTATTCTGGCGCTGCCGACAATTACCCTGGCTGCTGATTCAACTAGCAGCAAATCGATCAGTTATAGCAGTAATGCTCTAATGGATGATTCAACAAAAGACACACAACTAAAACAGGCTATATCAACAACGCTTGCGCCCACACTCAAACAGGGGTATCGCAGCGAAACAGAAATACCAGAGAAATTGACCACAACAATCGCTCATTACTCTGTGAATGCGTTTAACATTTATAACGTAACAACTGAATTAATTAGCGACTTTGACTATGATGGTTTCTATCATCGATTTAGCGTAGAAATTGATGCGGATACTATTTATGATGTCTCATATGTATATGCAAAACTTTACCTGAGTTACGAGGGTGGCCCGTGGAATTATTATGCCACCAGCAGTGCTTATCACATTTATGGAAATAGCGAGAATGATGCCTTTGTTATTGA
Organism: Gammaproteobacteria bacterium; assembly: GCA_026195255.1. Taxonomy (GTDB): domain Bacteria; phylum Pseudomonadota; class Gammaproteobacteria; order SZUA-229; family SZUA-229; genus SZUA-229. Next base: position 24,977 of record JAPHSS010000058.1, read on the forward strand.
ATCAGAACTTACAGATGGATTCCCTAGCGGTTATTATGATGTACGCATTGAATTATACGATGCGGACTATAATGAATGGTTAACTAGTTACGGCCCATATGATGATGCATCAATCAGCACGCTACCACTGGAAGACAGTTATTCTGATGATAGCAATATAGAGATTATACATCCAGTACAGACAGATGTTGTAGTTGTCGGAAGAGGCTCTATGGGTATTTGGCTATTACTTTTGAGTGCTTTGGTATTAACGATAAGCAGATACAAGTTAACAAAAAAACAGAAAATTTAGTTTATGTTAAGAGTATCAGAGATCATAGTTAATTCGTGGCAGAGCACAAAACTTATAAATATTTGAAGTCATTGTGTTCTGGCCTGAATAGTGAATTTGCAACCTTTCAGATTGACTAATTGGCGCTTTGTATAATCTCCCAATCCTGATCAAATATTGGCTTTAAATCTTGCTGGATATAGTGTTCCAGTAATATGCCGCCTTTCTGTGTTGATTTCCAAATCCTAAATGTATGCTCACTACCTCCTGAGCCCTCGTTAACCGTCTCAAGTTTTGAAAAGTAATCTACACCGTTAATAGTTTTCGTTTCATAGGAGGATAGGTCATTAGGTGAACTATCGGTTTTTTTTATTTCAAGCTCATTTATTGCTCGGCTATCATCAGACGAAAAATTAATCTTGAAACCTGTTTCTATTTTTTTAAATTTATTCACATTTTTTCTAATGTTAATAGTCAAACCATTTTCATGTGATAGTGTTTCCAATTTATTCTCCGCTTCATTGTTTATTTCACAGGAAATAAAGCTTAGTAAAAGTAAAAAAAGTATTATTTTTTTCATTAAAATGCACCAGACTTTACTATATCTGAATAAGCCTCATAAACGAAATAAGCCCAACCTGTTGACACCCTGTCATCCCATGCTCTGGAGGTGTATTCAGATGCCATTGCTCTGATATTATCATCTGGCCATTTCGATGAATGTTCTTTATATAGTGTGAAGTTAATCCCTGGGAATTCACTTACTGTATTAGGTAAACTCGTTTTAGAAATTGTACTCGCCTTATCAGCTGTTAATCGTATGTATTTTGCCATTGAAAATATATTGAACTCGTCTGAGGTTAAAAGCAAAGCTATTTCATCGTGTACTAAGAGTTTTGTGATTTTAGTTGATAACAGACCAGAAAATAAATTATGGTTTCGTGCGGTTGAAACAACCACCTGCCCTAAACCTATAGATGTATTACCCTCCATGAAACTTGCAGCAGCAGTATAGTCTTTTGCATCTTCTTTCTTAGACTGGTCACGTTGTTCTGCTAGAATAAACGCTGCTATCAATGCAGGCTGCAACTTATACATTTTTCCTGCTGCATTTATGACTTGAGTCCTACTCGGTAGCCCGCCGATATAACTGTCAGGGTAAACCGTCACTATTTTGTGCCTTACCATTACCAGCGCCTGTGATTTTCTTGCATCAGGCGTTAAACCTGCTAAATATGCAGATAAGCTACCAGGTATAGGATTACTATATTCTTGAACAGTTGTTTTTGATTTTTTTGCTAATAGTATTTTATCAAGTGCGCTTATAGAATGAGAGGTAGGGCTTATGCCTGTTGCGCCACTACCAGTGAAGGCATCTTTAGATTTAGCCGATATAAGTTTAGATGCTGGTATGGATGGCGCAGGTGAAACAATGCCATAGGGTTTAAGGTTAGTTTGCAAGTCAAAGCATCTCTCAAATACTTTTCTGACTTTTGGGTAATTAGCTAGCTCATTTGCAATTACTGGAAACGTAGTATGAGTTATTTTCGCAGCAAGTGTCTGAACAAGAACGCCTCGATGATTGCTGCTATCAATTCTATTAATCAGTTTTTTTAGTAAGCCCTTGGTTTTGAGATATCGAATTGTAGTATCAACATTAGGGTCACCTCGTAAAACACCTATAATTTTTAATTCATCATTACTAGTAACAGCCATATCTGTTGCTGTATATGATAAAAAAGCTCTCTATTATTTTTCCGTACACTGACATTATATAACTCCGAGTCTTAAAATATTTTCATCCTGATCTTTATATAAATATATACAAAATCTATACGCTCTTACTTAACCTCATTATTCAAGCACTTAAAGGATTACTTATATGGTCCGATTCTATCATAGTAATGCAAAAGGCAAGACCTGAGATGCCCACTTTTCCGTATACTCAAAAAAGAGAATGCTTTCTCTAGGAATGTGCCTTGCAGAAACGACAAATATTTAGTAATTAATTCAAACAAGATGCTGATTTTAGTTGGGCTCCCATGCTGAGAGACTGAAAAAATAAAGGTTTAGGTTGAATTAACAAATTTATATTCTTACAGCCTGGCTGAATTCAGAAACTTAATAACGGCTTGCCAGTATTTTTCACTATCGATGTACTTGTTCCACAAAGCTCTTGAACCATGTCGACCAGCTGTTGCAGGAATAAAACCTGTTTTGGTTGTAGAGGGAATAACTTCATAAATAACCTTCCAGCTGTCTGCTTCATCTTTTGATGATGTTATGAATGTGGGCACTTTAATGTTTTTTGCAGAATCTCGTATCCATGTTTTACTTTTTCCTATGTGAGAAAAATATTCTCCCGGTGAAAAAGCAAGTACAGCATCGACCAGCTGTGGGTGGTCGCCCGCTACTTTGAGTACCAGCGAGGCTGAATAGGAGCTGCCCCAGGCTATTATTTTATTATGTTTATATTGCTTGCGGGTGTGCTCTAGTGTTGCAATGATATCAGGCAGGGCATCAGCGTAGTTTGTGCTTAATCCTGCGTTACTTGCACGCATCGCCGTTTCATTGTCCTTACCCCGTGAATATTCTCCAGAGCGTAAATCAACTGCAATACAGTTAAAACCTAGCTGGTTTAAGCGTGGTGTAATTTCGTTATATTCGCCGCGGCTCGATCCAGCCTGATGGAATAATACAATAATAGGCGTGCTGCCTGTGGGCTGTGAAAAATATGAATCTGCTGTTATCAATAAATTATCAGCTGATTTGAATTCTATGACAGTGCTTTGCGATGCATGAGATAGGGTAGTAAACAAAATTAAGAGGCCGCTAGCCAGTAGTTTTCGTAACAGCATGTTTGTTGCCCTCAGTAGTTGATAAAACTCACACTATATATTTGACAGATATAATCATCAAACGTAACAACGGTGTCAGATTGTATGTTTTGTTAGTTTTAATTAAATTATGTTTTTATTAAAAAAGTATTAAGGTTCACCTGTTAACCGTTATTTATCAATGACTTTATAGAGTGCCCTAATAAAAACATTGTAGTTTTCATATTGAGGCATATGACCTAATCCGTCCAGCTCAATAAGCATTGAATCCTCAATTTTGTTTTGAGTGCTTTTCCCGAGGTTTTTGTAATCACCCAGCTTTCTAGTTACACCTTCTTTTAACCAGGCTCTGCCGGGGCCGGTTTTATCTCTAGTGCCAATGATAAGGAAAGTTTCATTCTTAATTTGTGAAAACCGGGCCACTATGTTTTCTGAGAATATGGGGCCATAGGTTAATGCGTTATTCCAGGCAACAATTTTCCAGTCTTCTCCCGCAAGCATGCCTTTTAGAGGTTTTAAAAGATTCTCGTATTCACTTGACCACTTTCCATCATAATAATTATTTTTCTGATAGTTTATGGCTTTATCTAATGTTGTATCAAGCTCTCTTTTGTAGAAGAAATTGGTATCTTTGAATTCTACATATTTACTGTAGTCTTCTAAACCAATGGGGTTAATCAGAATGAGTTTATTAACGAAATTTACATAATTAACAGCAAAGGTAACCGCTAACATACCGCCCATTGAATGGCCGACAATATCAGCTTTTTTGATGTTTAAACTATCCAGTAAGGATTTAGTGTTCAAGCCCAGTTGCCCAAAGCTGTATTGGTAAAAATCTGGTTTGGATGATTTACCAAAGCCAATTTGATCCGGTATAATTACCCTGTATTTTTTCTTTACAAAGTCTTTTGCGATTTTTTCCCAATAGTATCCTGAAAAGTTTTTGCCATGTAATAAGATAATTACTTTTCGTGAATGCTTGTCTCCAATATCCATGTAGCGCATTTTTAAATCCTGGTTTTGAGAATTAAGCTTGAATGTATAAACTTTAAATGGGTACTCAAAACCATCCAGCTCTTTATTATACTTAACGGAAGTCTCAGCAAATGCCTGTGCAGTTAGTGTAAAAAAAGCAACTAAAATTAAAAGATACTTATTCATATTAACCTCATTTATTGTATTTTTATCTAAACTAACGTTCGTGTTGAGCGTACTATGAATGCTGATTGCATGGTCTTAATGTATGCGTAATTTTATACATACACACAACTAGAATGCATGTTAAAGTTATTTAATACCTTATTATATTAAAGTGTTCAGTATCTGATGGCGGCTGAAAATATTGATTAATAAAGTCGAATTCTGCTTCTGATGTAAATGCTGTCTGTTCTGGATTATTCTCATTTCTTTTCTTTAACTGTTCTTTACACTTTTCATTACTAGCCTCTACATAATGAAGCGTGTGTGTTACATCGGCTGATTCGAATATTGAGCGAAGGGTATTACGTTGTTTAATAGTGTTTGCTGGAAAATCAAGAACGACTGAAGTGCCATGTTTCAACAGTGATATAACATGTGATCTAATTATATTCTGTAAACGGCTAGAGTATTTAATGTAATCGTTTATAGTTCTAATTTCATCAGGGTAGAGCTTACTCAGCCATTCATCTTCAATAATTAGAATGGCATTATTCTTATCAGCGAGAGAAGCTGCTAATGTGGATTTTCCTGATGCCATTTTCCCACACATCAGATGTAATGTAGTTTGCTTGTCCATTGTTGTTTATTCTTCTGATTTCCTGAGTTCAGTGTTTTCATTTATAATATTTTATAATCTGATCCTTTTTATTCTGAGTCTAATAGTATGTTTTTATTGGCTCTGGTTTTAAGCTCGCCGTTGGTATCCCAAAGAAGGAAGATAGCGAGTGTATAAAAAGGTCCATCAGCCTTATAATCAACATTGGCATGCTCATTAAAAAGTAGAGCCTGATCTCGGCTATTGAATAGACAATAATCATTCATGTTCTTAGCCCATTTTTTTTCAAGAGCGTTTTTATCTTTTAGAACAAAACCAGAGATGGCGCTTTGAAATCCACTATTAACGACATCGAAGCCTAATAATGGCCAGTCAATTGCTGTTTTAGGGGGTACCACACCAGACTCTGAATAAATCGCATCAAACCAGTCGTCACTTATAAGTTCATTTGCGTAATAATTTGGTTTAACAAGCCCAAAGGCGACTCCACAGTCGCCAGTCGATGATTCTTTATAAGCTTGCAACATCGCACTGAGTTCTTCCCAAAGATCAAAAGCCTGGAAGTAATCATCACTTAATGTTTCAGATATAATAATGTCATCAGTAAATTTGTTCTCTACGTACTGGTACGACTCCTGATTATAAAAAACAGAAGGCCATATAGACCGGTCTGCTGATAGAACAGTAGGGCAATTGGGTTGTAATAAACTAGCTAATCGTCTCTCAGGCGGCATAACTATGCTTTCAATGGGTTTTGGTGAACGACGCACATCGAAGCCAATAAACGAAACAGATTTTAATAATTCAATGAGAGTTTTATTTGTCATAAGATATTTCTCTAAATGGCGACCATACCATGCTCAGGTGTAAATGTAGTGCCGTCTGGAAGGCACTGTACAGGGCGAAAGTTACGCTTCCAGAAACACTTACATCCCTTTGATTTAGGGCTTTGATGTCGTTGAAAAAAATGAACATGATCACCTGTGCATGGATAATGTGGAGTGCCCGGTGGGCAACGATGTACTTCATAGGCAACCGTTCCAACAGGAGGATCGCATGGGTCACACTCATCTGATTTTTTTGTTGTAACAGCAGCGGCTGCAATTAAAGGTGGTTGCACTTCAGGAAAAGGCGGTGTATTTGGTGAAGAACCTTTGTTCTGCAACATCATATCACCTAGTCTGGGTACATTTTTACCATCCACTTTTACATCAAACGAGTAGTTTACATATTCTGCCTTGCCCTTAGTTGTGCTTGAAACTATTCCACCACCGGCACTTCCAGCCTCATCTCCCGTGCTAGTCGAGAAATTAGAGTCTTTAAGCATAATAGGGTTGCCATTCATCTTAACTGAAGTGCTGCCATTTGCAGTATCAGCCGAACGCGCAATATTAGGGTAGGGGATGGGTACAGGGCCGCCCGGTGTGGGTGTTTTACATACATCAGGAAAAGCAGTAGAAATGCCATCGCTAGATTTGTGAACAACAGTTCGTTTGTTCACGTTTATTGTTGAGCTCATTAATTTACTCCCATCCTTGAGTATGCGTATCGATAATGATCTCATTTTATATGCATAAATAAAAGCATTATTAAAACCATGCTGAGGTAGTGCATTCAGAAACAGGTTGAATAAAGCATTGTTTAGAAATCCACTATATTGGCTAACACACTAGCCCCATTCGTATGTAAACCATTAAAAAATTTGCCTGAATTTAAATTGTGCGTTTTATTTTAGCTTATCCAGACGTAGCTTATCCAGACACCCACAAGCTTATCCAGACACCCAAGCTTATCCAGACACCCAAGCTTATCCAGACACCCATAATAACGAAAGATCTTGATACAAGTTAAGCCTTTGTTTTTATTGCAATCTTATTATGGGTGCCTTAGTTATTTTCAACTCACAGTATTTTTCATAAGCCTCTTTTTTATCCATATTTTTAAGAGGAGAGGACTTAATGTTTTTTTATTGATGTGACATGGAAAGAGCTGATCTCATATTTATTTCGAAAAGTGAGCTATATTATAAGCTCAAGCACATTAATTTATAGGTCGTACATATGAGTGAAAAAATAAAAGTAGCACTACTCGGTTTGGGAGAAGTTGGACAGGAATTCGCAGAACATTTCCTTGAAATCATTCAGGAAGGTGGTAAGCCAGTTGAGATAGTGGCAGTGGCTCATGACGATTTAAATTCTCCGATAGTGCTAGGGTTTAAACAAAACGGCGTACATGTTTATGAAAATGCAGTAGATGTCATTGAAATGGGAGATGCTGTTGATATGATTTTTGACCTAACGGGTAACGTAGACACTAGACAGGCTTTACGTCAGGGCATGCAGGATAGCAATAATAAACATACAGTGATAGCGCCTGAAGTTATGGCCAGATTATTATGGATGTTCTTTGATAGCGACGTAAAAATAAACAAAGGTAAAGCAGGAGGTTATTGATATTTATAATAACTCGTTTAGTAAACGCAGTGTATATTATAAGGAGTATAACTCGCTGTTTATGGCATAAGGCTGCCCCCAGGGAGACCAGCCCCAGAAAGAGCAACATAGTCCAGACCAGAAAATTTTGAGGGCAGGCTTAAGTTTTACTTTGGTATTGAGTAATAAGATAAAAGCCAGGGCCTCAGTTTCACCCGTTAATTCTGTTTCCAATTAATTTCTACGGCTCTTTCATTGCGACATTCATATGAGCCCATTTCAAACTCGCGACAAATCCACGGGCGATTTTGATAAATAGAACACATGTAAGTCTCACGATCTAAAGCAGAGCACCAGCCATCTTCTAAACGCAACATCGTTTCACCACCCCATTCATCGCGAGTTATATGCTCGTCAGGAACACCCGTGTCGGTGATAATCAATACCTCTAAACGACAGCAGCAAGCCTGACAGCTTGAACAGGTGACTTCGTTCTCGGTTATATCTTTAGTATTAATGGTCGTTTACATCATCAGTTAGAATAATTGCGTATTTTACCCCAGGTTGTCCTGCTTGGTACTTTATTAAGATATTCGGGTGGCCTAATAAGGTTATCTTATTGCCAGGCCTGGTTTTTAAAAGTGTTATCCAACACACAATTACAAAAATACATATTAGTTAATATTACGGGCTGTTAAAACAGGGGTTATCAGTTGTATTAACTGATTAATGGCGTTTTGAGGATTTGAGATGGATTTTATAGTTACTTTAGAGAAGAAAATAGATGCAGTCGTTCAACATATTGAGCGATTGGTTACAAAATTTCATCGAACTTATCTCGTCTTAATCGGTTTATTTGCGCTAATTGGTTATACCTTTGTCCTGCTGTTTCCCGCACTGGCTCTGTTAAGTATCAACTCTCTTTATGAAGCTCTCATTGCTAATGGTGATATAAACTGGAAATCGGTATTTACCTGGTTATTAACACTGCTTCTATCTGTTCAGCTGAGTTACCGAATGTTTATAACCCGACCTGTACCAGCTGTTGGCTTTACCATGCCAGAGTCTAAAATCCCCAGGGTGTATGAAGTGATTGACCAGGTGCAGTCTCATTTCAAACGGCCCGTAATACATCGCGTTATTATCAGTGCAAATTATGAGCTTGATATAGTCAAAACCCCACGTTGGATGTTGCCCGTATGGTCGAGTAATACGCTTGTTATCGGGCTGCCCCTGATGATTTGTCTTAGCCCTGAGCAATTTGAACATATGCTTGCCCGGCGCATAGGCCAGTATTCAAAACAAAATAACATGATGACAAACTGGATATACCAGCTAAATGGTATTTGGCAGCAGTATAGTTATATTTATAGCAAACAGAAATCAATAGAGAGCCTGATACTGAAACTGTTTTATACGATGTATTCAGCTTTGTACAAAAAGTTTTCGGTTTACGCGGCAAGGTCGGATGAATTTAACGCAGATGCTTATGCAATGGAGATGTATTCACATGATGTGATATGCGAAATGATAACGGCAGATGCCTTTTCTCGTTGGTACCTCGAAAAACGATTCTGGCCGGCTATTGAAAAGGCCAATTTAGAAAATCATGACGCAATGACTCAACCCTATAGAAAACTGACCACGGTAATTAAAAATAACCTGAAAATAATTACCCCGGATATGTTAATTAAACTCGCACGAGATGAGGTTATTGAACGAAAAAATCGCTACCCATCACTACAACAGAGGCTTGAAAGAATAGGCCATGCCAAACCCTGTATGAATAGAGGGGCAGGTGAGTCGGCCGCAGACTATTATCTTGCGGCCTCGCTTAATGGCGCGCTTAATCTTATGGATAAGTTATGGTATAAAAAACTTAAGAAAAAATTAAATAAGAAAAAGATCTTTAACAAAGGCTGGATGCCGGCATTTAAGAATGGATAGAGTATTCGCTGTTTTGTAGCGAAAATAATGTTCCTGGTCTAACCGTGTAATATTGCCCTTATAACAAGTCTTAATCAGATTACCAATAATAAGTAATTCGCAGAATTATTCATAAAACTTTTTTATACTGGTATTTTAAGATGGGTGTACTTAATGTCTTTTTAGTGATGTTTTAATGCAAGACTTGAACCCGTTTTGTGCTTTTTGGGAATTTGTTAAATTACGTTAAAAATAGGGAGTAATTCCTGTTGATATAACAAGGCCTTACTAATATTCTCCTGTTATAGAAGTTATTATAATTCGTCAGGGGTTTACATGTTTAATATATCGTCAATACGAGTAATTTTGTCAATTGTTGTTTTACTCATACCACAAACTGTACTTAGCGCTTATACCTTTACGGCTCCACCCAGAGAAACCACCGAAAAAGGCCATCAGGTTTACAAACCTATTGCAGATTTTTTAACTCAAGCGACAGGTCAACAGTTTGAATACAAACAGCAATCTACCTGGCCTGAATATGTAAAAGGTATGCGCAGCGAGAAATATGATCTGGTTTTTGATGGTCCACATTTTGTCGACTGGCGTATACATAATATTAATCATCACACCGTATTGAAAATACCGCACCTTTTACAGTGGCGAATAATTACGCGTAAAAACAATACCTCAATTACTAAAGTTGAAGACCTGGTCGGAAAGAAGACCTGTGCCCCTGGGTCTCCGAATTTTGGCATGTTAAATCTTTTTAATCATTTTAAAGATAAACAGAAACAACCCGTTCATGTGCAGGTAAAAGGCTGGAAGAATGTTTTTGATTCTGTCAAAAATGGTGATTGTGTGGCAGGCGTTTTGCCGAAAAAAAATCACCTGATTTATGATAAAGAAGGTAAACATACAAAATCAATTCATACACATTTGCCTTATCCAAACCAGGCATTTACCGTAGGTAAAAACATACCCGAACATATGAGAGAAAAAATTCGTACTGCTTTATTATCCGAAGAAGGGCAGGAGGCAATGAAGCATCTACGCCAACGATATACAGGAGGAACAAACCTGGTCTCTGCAGTTAATGAAGAATATGACAGTATCGGTGCACTGCTAATTAAAGTTGAGAGTTTCAACCGAAACGAGTAAGACTAGCTACTATATATTTGAAGAGTAAGGTCATTAAGCGAGATTAATTAAAATGGGTGGCCTATATCGTTTTCACTTATTCGAAGCGTCGGCTTAAGTACATTCTTTAGTTGTTATTATTTATTTCACTACTTTTAGTAATTTAATTATTTTCTTTTCATCAATTTCGTCAAGTGAATATACTTTAATGTGCCGCATTAGTTTTCCTTTACCTTCAAATAAGTTTAGTTCTTCTGGCGAAAGACCCTCGATTGAAAAACCAATATTGACATGATCCTTAAGACCAACAATATAGTATTTGTCCTCGAATGATGGAACTCCATTTTTCATCGATTCTTCTAGTTCAGGGCAGGTTTTTTTAATTATTTTCCGAATTCTTTTGCAAATTTCCTTTTGAGGTGATGGTAAATTATCAAGGTAAAGTTTTATATTTTTATCCATAAGGCTCTCTTTACACTGTTTATAGAACAGCCATTTTATATTATTAGATTGGCTGTCCTTATATTTATTTATTATAAGTTCTTAATTTAAGTAAACCTTGTTTGACTCTTCGATCCTGAACTTTTTTGGTTAACTTTTGTTTAAAGATCCCGCCCTGAAGAATCGCCGTTAGCTTACGGGGTTTATTCATTGATTTACTTTTTTGTAATTTGTCATGTACAGCTTTTTCATTGCTTTCACCTGAAGATAGATCAGCGGATGGTCTTTGTTCTAATCTAAATGAATCAACTACATTCTCTCCCTCTAATATGTCAACGTAGATGCCGACAGGTATAGAAGCCCTGTCGAATGCGGTTTCAGAGTCGAGATAGATGGCCGATGCCTGAAATATTACTTCTTCCTGGCTATTCATAGCAAGATTTTTTGCATTAGTTTCAAACTTTTTCCAGCTTGCATTGTTTTGTATATTTGACCATAGGGGAATGATATTAAATGGAACATCGGGCCCCCCAAGTTCTAATGCCATAATGTAATCCTTATGCATATCTGGACGCCCTGAATTTCTTACATTACCCTTCATGAAATTTCGACTTTTAACAGATGCAGAAACTGAAAACTGGCTAATAGGGTCGGGTGTATTTGTCTGCGCATCAGCCTCTGTCACTTCAATCACACCTTCTACATAGACGGGGCGTTCAAATACCGGGATACGAGCATAAAACCAGCCCATTGTCTCAATGATAATTTCCACGGGTTTGTTGCGTTTTATTCCTTTAGTTTTTTCATCGAATTTATAGGAAGTGGTTTCTATAACTTCATACATATGCTTTATCTCCATGCAAGTAAAAAAGAGGGCTTAATTTACTTATGTCAACGATGCTAATTTATATTTATTGATTAGCTTTTATTTTTATATTCTTAAGATGGCTGTATTTATATCTTACTATAAATTTTAAAATGAGTGTCTGAATGTTTTTTTAGTGATGCTGCATTGCAAGACCTGACCCCGTTTATTTTTGAACCCGTTTATTCCATTATCAAATTTTTCATGTTACCAATGATATTGCAGATAAAGAGATGGGTAGTTGCTGCCGCCTTTTATCCGCCCGAAGGCAGACGATGATTCAAATATAGAAGACCGATGGTGAATACCGGCACCCAGATAAATTTCCCTCATTGCGCCAACACCAAAGGCATCGCCCAGACTAAAATCAACCGTGAAATCTATGTAGTTCATGAGCTGGCTAGAGCGATAGCCTTTTATATCCATCTCTCTTTGTTCAAGGTTGCTAACAGTCTCAATGTAGGACAAACCCTCAGCCAGGCCAATTCGCCAGTGCACCGGCCAGCTCATGTTGTAGTAGGCCTTGATAGCCAGAATATATTCACTGGTCGGCTGTTTGTTATATGTGATTGTGCAGGGATTAATGCCATCACAGGGGTTATTGCCAAAATCAACCGAGTCAGACGTGTTAATACCTTGCCCGGGTGTCAGCGTCTGGCTGTAGGAATCAGAGCCGTGGTGATATACATAACCGGTAGTGATGTAAAGATCCACGGCTTCAATTCCAAACAGGCTGTCCGCGATTGGATGCCCATAAAAAAATGATGTTAACTGATTGTTCTGATCGTCACCCTCTGCGTTAAATACAATAGTATCTCCCAGGTTTGATGGTGTTGCCCAGCCGTGGGCGACTCGACCATAAGGTTTTGCTTTTAGTGACGACACTTTCTTACTGGATCTATCATTAAAAAAAGCGATACCCATGTAGATTTCACCGAACGAGCTGTTCTCGATGCTGATTGAGTTGCGGGTTTTGCTATCGAGGGCTGTATATTGAGCGCGACCGAGTAAGTAAAAGTTGCTCGTTACGTGATAACGCAGTTCACTTCCCACTGTCATATCAAACGCACTGCCGATTTTATTATTTAATGTACTGGATGGATTACCTGGTTCGCTAAAACCATCGAGGCCATAATAATAATCGTTAAAGTCAGCACTCTTGAAGCGCAGATCGGCGTATGGAAACAATTCCCACGAAGCGGACTTCCAGAGATAGCGTGTATTCAAGGATGTGTAGTAACGATGATCCTGGTCGTTTAATATCTCAAAATTGGCTTCAAAATTATACTTAAAGCGGTATTTTAATTGTCCGCCAATATCAAGCGCATTGCCCTGCAGCAGATTTTGATATTCCGCAGGAATGTCAAAATAGCGGTATTTTCCAAGCAGACTAAATTGCCACGCATCGTTGTTGAATAACTTTACACCTCCGCTCAGGCCACGAATAAAAAATAGATCGCCGTCGTAATATAAAAGAGGAATGATATCCTGAACGCTTTCTTCTTCTGTTTTAAACGGGATAGTTGCGTCTCGTATGCCTATAGCGATACCCCAGTTTTTTTCAGGGATGTCGTAGGCATAACTCGACATGGCAAATGTAATAGTTACTATTCCTGCGATTACTCTTTTCATTTCATATATGCTGGAGCTTATCGAGACACCCATTAGCTTATCGAGACACCCATAATAATATAGCTTATCGAGACACCCATAATGAGCTTATCGAGACACCCATAATGAGCTTATCGAGACACCCATAATAACAGAAGTTCTAGAAGTATTAAGGTGGGTATCCAGTTAGTTGCTAGTTGTTGTTTGCTGTCTGGGACTCTGTGCAGCGCTCGATAATTTCTCCAGTAGTGCCATCAGCCATATGGCTGAAAAGAGTGCCTTCAGATCCAGGGCCAGAAGCCTTTGTCCACCATTCCAGCTTATCACCAACGAAACGCGAACCACTGGCAGAAACCGCGATTTTCAAGTTGTGCTTACTAGCCTTGTATTGAACTGTGGCCGATTCGTTGGAGGGGTAGGTTACAACAATTGTTTCACCGCTCTTGCATTGATAGTTATGCGCGGTAGACGTTGACGGTGTTGTCATACTCCTCTGTGCGTCGGCTGTTTCCTGCGGGGTGTTTTCACATGCAGAAACGAGCAGGATAGAAGTGAATATCAAGAGAGCTACAATTTGCATATGAGTCTTCGTTTTGTTGGTGTGTTGCTTATCGATGCTTATCGAGACGATGCTTATCGAGACACCCATAATAACAAAACAACTAGACACAAGTTAAGCCATTATTTTTATTGGATTCTTATTATGGGTGTCTTAGTTATTCCTTTAGCTTTTTGATTTTATTAGGGTGGGTGATGGGATGGACGCCCCTTGAAATACGGCGTCGCTATGCGCCAAACTGGTATTTTCTAACTCAGTTAAATTCGAGGAGCATCCATCATGAATAA
>JAPHSS010000012.1 GCA_026195255.1 Gammaproteobacteria bacterium
AATTTATGCTATTGTAGGCTGTTTTCTGACAGCTAGTTTACAGGTCAGAAATAATTGGTCAATTAAGATTAAGATATACAAATAAGTTGGGCAAGAGCTTAAATGAGTTCATTTTTATTAAAGGCAGACAATATAGGTCTGCAGATTAACCAGCGTCAGATTCTGGACAATATCAGCTTGAGCATAAAGCCGTCTGAGATTCTCACACTGGTTGGACCAAACGGCTCTGGCAAGACATCACTGGTCAGGGTATTACTGGGTTTAATTAAGCCTGATCATGGGCAGTTGCAGAGAAAAGCTGATCTGGTTATTGGTTATGTCCCACAAAAACTACATATTGATTCGGCTTTACCGATGAGTGTATTACGGTTTTTACAAATGGGAATTAAAGCGGATGCTAATGATATTTCCCGTATGATCAGTACCTTAGGTGTTCGTTCATTGTTAGGTCAACCATTGCAGTCTGTTTCAGGTGGCGAATTTCAACGTATATTATTAGCCCGGGCATTACTACGTAAGCCAGATTTACTGGTGCTGGATGAGCCGGCACAGGGTGTTGATATCAACGGTCAGCAACAGCTCTATCAACTGATTTCTACTATTCGAGATGAGTTTGGCTGCGGTATTTTAATGGTCTCGCATGATTTGCACCTGGTAATGGAAGCAACTGATCAGGTGCTTTGTCTTAACACGCATATTTGTTGCTCGGGCCATCCTGAAGCAGTTAGTCAGCACCCGGAGTATCTTAAATTATTTGGTGCTTCACTGGATGGAATAGCGGTTTATACCCATAATCATAATCACTCACACGATTTAAGCGGTGATGTTGTTGAGCATGAACACCATGGAGACTGTGATCATGATCATTGATGATTTCATTGTTCGTGCGTTATTGGCGGGGTTACTGGTGGTGCTGGTATCTGGCCCATTGGGCTGTGTGGTAGTGTGGCGACGCATGGCGTATTTCGGTGATGCCCTGGCGCATTCTGCCTTGCTGGGCACATCTCTGGCTATTATGTTTGATATTAATCCGCTGATTGGCGTCATGCTGATTGGAATTGTGCTGAGTTATTTATTAATCAGGTTGCAGGCCAATAAAGATTTATCCAGCGATGCTATTTTAGGTATTTTGTCACACGGTGCGCTAGCAGGTGGTTTGGTGTTATTAGCAATTATGCAGTCTCAGGGGCAGCGAGTTGATCTAATGGCGTATCTGTTTGGAGACATCCTTTCGGTTAGCTGGGCTTATCTCATCTGGTTAAGTGGGGTTTGTTTGTTAGTGTTGGCTTTATTGGGCTGGATATGGCAGTCGATTTTAGCCGTGGCGGTTCATGAAGAGCTGGCGCGTAGTGAAGGTATCGCCGTTGACAGGGTGCGTTTGATTTTTATGTTATTGATGGCGGTAGTGGTCGCCGTCGCCATGAAAATTGTCGGTATTATTTTAATTACAGCATTACTTATAGTGCCTGCGGCAAGTGCCAGACGATTTGCATCATCACCTGAATCGATGGCTATAATAGCAGTGTTGTTTGGTTTGCTCTCGGTATTAGGTGGGGTGTTTGCATCGATGCAGTGGGATTCCCCTGCGGGGCCGTCTATCGTGCTTGCATCGGTGTTTTTATTTTTTGTATCCAGGTTTAAAACTGTTACGAAAGGTTAAGTTTAACGATCCAGATTTAGTTTGCTGGCAATGGCCTGTTTTGCCTGCAAAGCAAGTTGTTTATTAGTTATAACCGCTGTTTCGTGAAGATGAGTATCAATTGGTTCTAGAAAATGTAGTTCAACCTTTAAAGGCCTGGATTTTGTCAGCCCCATAACTGAATCCATAAAAGTCATTTCATCAATGTAAGGAACGTGGGGGTTAATGCTTTCTTTATATGGGTAACGTAAAGCAACGGGCTGTAATTTTACCTGTGCATTGATAGCCGCCTGAAGTAAACGGCCATGAAAATTTCTTAAATTTGAGCCGTCAGTTGTGGTGCCTTCGGGAAAAACCACAACACTGCCACCATCTTTCAGACATTGGGTGATTTCATTTAAAGAGTTTTCAGCAGCGCCCGTTGCGCCCCGCTGAATAAACAAGGTGCCTGCTCTTTGTGTGAACCAGCCTATTAAAGGCCATGATTTAACTTCTGCTTTAGATAAAAAATGTAAAGGTTGCTGTGAAGCTAAAGCAGGAATATCGAACCATGAAATATGGTTCATTACATATAAAGTTGCTTCCGGGTTCATATCGCCATGAACAGCAATCTTCGCTTTGAAAATATAACATAAACGTTTGTTCCACCATATAAACAAACGTGAAGCAGTGTTTGAATTGTGTATGCCGTCGCGCACAAAAAGCAAGGTGAGTGTCAAACCTGATATCAAGTGCAGGCTAATGCGAAATAACTTCAGGCTAAGTATTATGGGTCTAAATATTTTCAATGTGATTTAAGAAAAACGCATAGATAAATCTAGTGCTTTTACATCCTTAGTTATAGCGCCAGTAGAGATATAATCTACGCCGGTTTTAGCAATTCCAGCGATAGTTTGCAGAGTGATATTACCCGATGCTTCAAGCTCGGTTTTTTTATTAGTAATTTTAACCGCCTGAGTCAACATGTCTAAATCAAAATTATCGAGCATGATTCGATCAACATTTGCATCTAAAGCGAGTTGCAGTTCATCGAGGTTTTCTACTTCAACTTCTATCATCAGTTCAGGGCCGTGAAAACGGGCGGCCTCAACGGCTTGTGCTATGCCACCTGCAGCTAGTATATGGTTCTCTTTAATTAATATGGCATCGAATAAACCCACTCGATGATTATGGCAGCCGCCACATCTGGTTGCATATTTTTGAGCCAGACGTAAACCCGGTATGGTTTTTCGGGTGTCTAATACTTTTACATTAGTGCCTTTTACGGCTGCAGCATATTCAGCTGCTATTGTTGCCGTGCCTGATAAGGTTTGTAAAAAATTTAATGCGCTGCGTTCGCCCGTTAGCAAAGCACGAGTAGAGCCGCTTAGTGAGCAAAGCTGCTGTCCCGCTTCCACTACATCACCATCATCAACATCCCATTCGATAAAAATCTGAGAATCTAATTGCGAAAAAACTTCTTCAAACCAGTCAATGCCGCAAATAGTTGCAGCTTCACGGCTGATTACTGTGGCCAGGCTAAAATCGTCTTCATCAATGAGTTTCGCGGTTACATCACCAGTTCCAATATCCTCATTGAGAGCGGTGTGTACGCTTTCTTCTATGTAGCTGTGGGGTACATGCATAATTAAATCGTTAATATGTTTTCAGTAAGTCGTAAGTGTACGTTTATTTTAATCAAATACTAGCCGAAGACCTGCGAATATATGCCTATGGTGAGCCTGATGATGGTTTCTAAACGAGGCACGTTTGATTTCTGGGCGAGTATAGTGACTCGCTCCCTTTAAAACAAAATGTTCAGTATTAAATTCAGTTTGGCTGCGATCTGTATAGGGAAACGCCTTGAATCCCTGATAAGGCTGAAGTGTGTTACAGCACCACTCCCAGGCATCGGTGGTGCTTTTAATTAATTCGAGCCGAGCCGCTGTCTCCCATTCATGTTCATGGGGAAGGCGTGCACCAACCCAGTTGGCAAATGCACTGGCTTCAAAATGGCTTAAACCGTATACCGCATCATTGTTATTAAGATCAAATGGACCGAGGTGGTTTATGCCGTACCATTGGCCGTGATCATTTATGGCCCAGTATTCCGGATGCTGAATGTTGTTTTTTTCACGCCATTGCCAGCCAGAGTCGCACCAGAAAATTTTATTGTTATATCCTCCATCTTCAATAAAGAGTAGATATTGAGCATTACTAACCGGCGTATTGGCTATAAAAAAATCTTTAAGTTGAATTTGATGGCCGGGTAATTCATTGTCAAAAGAATAAGGCCATTCACCGCCTACTGAATAATGGCCCGTTTTAATGTGAGAAATGTTTTTAATAAGGGCCTGAGGTTTTAGCTGTTCGGATGGGGTATAAGGCTGATTCTTGCTACTTCTTTTATGCTTCTTAAGCGCGATCTGGTTTAAAACTGTGTAGATTGATTCATAGTTTAACGCATAATTCTGGATGATGAGATTTTCTATATATTCGTCTTTGAACAAGTAGTGCTGACTAAGTGGTGTGGTTTTTTCCAGTAATAACAGGTCATTATTATCCTGTTGTTCAGATATGTCCCTGATTTGCTTATGTAAGGGCGGCAATCTTGGTCCACGTTGAAATATTGGACAATTGTCAGCAACAAATAATGACTTATCCTCTGTAAATTGTTTATTACCCTGGATAACTTCATGTAACCAGTAATTCTCAAAAAAGATAGCTTGCCCCAGATACCAGCCGGCAGGGCTCAGGTCGTGTTGATATTGAAGTCTGTAATGAATATCATTAAGACCTTCAAATAATTTTCGGGTCTTGTTTTGAATGCCGCGCAGACGAATTAATGTTGCCAGTGAAGTTGTCACTAAAAATGAGTATCTCTATCTGTTTGGCCTAATACTAACATAGGCAGAAGTTGTGTAAAAATCTGTGAATCAAATATAAATATCTAAAGATAAATATCAGCCAATTCCCCTAAGATTGCATATACTTAATATTTAGAAGCTCAATATTATGATTTATATTTACAAACCCTCAGGATTAATATTATGCAGCATGGCCTCGCGCAATGGCTAGCTTACTTATCTGTTAAGGAACTGCCTATACTACAGCGTAGCAGAGCTGATGTGCAGGCGTTAATAAAACAAGCGCAGTTATCAATAACTCAATACTCAACCCCCATCGTTTATGACGCGGGTTTTAGTGCACGTATTTTTCGTCACGTGAATACACAAAGACAATCATCAGGTAAACACCCGTTAACCACAATGGGTAATGCTTTATCACACCTGGGGCAAACAGCCTTTAATGACTTTCTAAATAAAGCACCTTCACTTGAAGACCTGAAGTTATCAGAAAGAAATAGTCAGGGATATATCAGAGTGATGGGGCAGGCTTGTCATGCATCTCTTCAAGCTAGAAACTGGGCGTTACAAAGAAATGCAGTTGAAACCGAAGAAACTCAGCTAGCAGCACTGTTGCAAAATATAACCGAGTTAATGCTCTGGTGTTACGGCGATGACGTGATGCTGAAAATTGAAGAACTGTGTTATGTGAAGAAAAAGCCCTATGAAGAAGCTGCTAGTTCGGTTTTAGGTTGCGGTATGAGGGAGCTTGGAAGTAAGTTGGCAATCGAATGGAATTTACCAGAAATGGCAGTAGATGGTCTGTTATCAAAACAGGATAATTTTACACTGGCCAGTGGAGTATCCCTTGCATCAGAGTTAGCTCGCATAGTGACATTGAACTGGTATGGAAAAGATGCTGAAGACGTGATCAGGCGAATTGCAAAATATAAAGGCCTGGCAGAAGGTGCAATTGAACGTCGATTACACATGAATGCGGTTGATGTTAATGATGAATTGCTGGATAAAGGTTTTGAAGCACCGGCTAAATTGTTATTTCAACTGGCGGATGATAATTATGAATACCCCCAGTTTGTTTTTAATAAAGAAGATGAGCCACTTGAAAAATCAGCTAAAGCAGAATCAGTTAAACCCGAATCTGCTAAATCAGAAGTCGTAAAAACTCCAGGAAAAACAGGCTTGCAAGCTGATAAAAAACAAGCCAATGTAAAACAGGTAAAGGCTAAAGCAGAGATAGTCCCGTCGAATAGTTCACGAGATGTTATTTTAGAAAAAATTAAAGCCAGAAAGTTAGCCGAGAAACAAAGAGAAGAAAACCAGTCAGCTGATAATTCTGAAAAACAAGTTTCAGATGTTGTTCGAAAAAAAATGCCTGATAAGCAAGAAATTAAGCTTGATGAAAGTGAAAAAAAATCAGCATCAGTTAGTAAAGAGCTTGCTGCTGCTATTAGAGAATTTCAGTTAATGGTGTCTCAGGGGAAACCCGCTCATGATTTAATAGAGTTCGCGGTTAAAACCTGTCTATTATGCGGTGTCCAGAGGAGTGTGTTTGTAATTAAAGTACCAGAAAAAAACTTCCTGGTGTCCAGGTATATAACTCAGGTTTCAGACGATATAGCAATTAAATCACTTAAAATAGCAACTAATAAGCCTAATTTGTTTTCCTTGCTTATGGAAAAAAGCCGAAATATATTTTTGAATGATTCAAACAGAGGCAAGTACTGGAAGTCTCTTCCTGATACCGTAAAATTATCACTTGGCGTTAAGCAGTTTTTTGCCATGTCAATTTTTGCTAATAGTCATGCAGTGGGTTTAATGTATGCAGATAAGGTAAAAGGTGAATTAACTCAGGCTGAATACATTCAGTTTCAGGGTATCTGTCGACTGTTATCAAAGGGTATAATTCAGTCGACGATAAACAAGAAGAAAAAGGGCTAATAGCATTAACCTTTTTAGTCATCACCTAGCTGTATTCTGAACTCGGTGAAACTGTCATAGTTGTTTATAAAAATTTCAACTAGTTGCGGATCAAAATGTTTGCTTTTTTGGTCGTTAAAATATTTTTTAATGTCTGCTGCTGACCATGCCTCTTTATAACAGCGAGAACTAGACAGGGCATCAAAAACATCAACAATTGCGATTATTCGGCCAAATATATGTATATCCATTCCGCTTAAGCCGCGGGGGTAACCACTGCCATCCCATTTTTCCTGATGTTGATAAGCTATAGTTGCCGCAGCCTGAAATATAGGTCGAGAGGAATGTTTTAAAATGTCATAACCGATAGTGGTATGGGTTTTCATTACCTCAAACTCTTCAACAGTTAATTTGTCCGGTTTTAAAAGAATATTGTCAGGGATGCCAATTTTTCCTACGTCATGCATTGGTGAGGCAAGGCGAATTAACTCAGCATCATCTTCAGTGAGGCCCGCTAGAATGGCCAGTTTGCGAGACATTTCAGAAACTCTGGCTATATGGTTTCCGGTTTCGTTTGAACGAAACTCCGTTGTTGAGCCGAGCGTGAATATAACTTCTTTTTGAGTTTCTAGAATTTCTTCATTCAATTCTACATTTTCAAAAGCCACGGTTACATTTGCGCTAAATATATCCAGTAAAGATTGTTCAAGTTTGTTTAATTTTTTATAACCATCTATATAAATCAGGCTGTGATTTCGAAGATATACAATACAACTGTCATCGGTAAAGACACTGCGTTTTTCTTTATAAGCAGTATTTATATGTTGAATGACATCGGCTGCGAGTGTTTGATTGACGGGCTGGTTTGTCATGTTTTCAAAACGGCCTGTGCCAGATATTATAACCATATTATTGGTATTGTTTTGTTCGGGCTGACTGTTTTTAATACTGATGAAACTTGATGAATGTCCGTAGAATGCGCCTTCATCAATACCAATAATTGACATAACTTGCATTAGAACACCAGAGACAAGCTGCTCCATTGATTGTAGGCGAAAAATATCAGCTGTTGCATTGATGATTTTTTCTAATCCCTGGCGGCTTTGTTCTAATCGAACTATATCGCTATAACTTCTTAGTGCTGTGTAAACAGTAGTGAATAATTTTTTAGAGGTAAGTTCAGTTTTTTCTTTGTAATCATTAATATCATACTTCTGTATGACATCTAACTCTGGAGCATGTCCTGGCTGGCCAGTTCGTAAAATAATTCGCACGGATTGATTGTCTAAGGTGTTTCGAATTATATCAACGGCAGCTAGTCCCGACTCATCCGTTTCCATTACTACATCAAGTAGTAATAAAGCGGTATCAGGGTGTTGTTTCAGTATTTCAATTGTTTGTTTGCCGCTATAAGCGTGCAGAAACTCAATAGGTTTGTTTTCAAAGTGCACATCTTTAAGTGCAAGAATGGTTACTTCATGAATAGAGGGTTCATCATCAGCAATGAGAACTTTCCAGCTAGCAGAAAATTTTGCGTTGCCATCATGAGTGTTATTGATTTGTGTTTTTTCAAGATGACTTTCATTTTTATCATCTTGAAATTCAAAAATATCGTCAGACATTTACTGCTTACACCATGTCAAAATACCTTACCGGGCTTCCAGCCAAATAAAAGGTGAAAATTTTTAACCGGTTAATCCATCTGCCGGAGCCCTTAATGGTTACAGGGCTTACTCGCTGCGTGGCGATAATCACCTGAACGGGTGATTGTTATTCTATTTTTTTAGAGTATCTCTATATATTTAGAGTTATGGTGCTGAGACTAACACAGTCATATTGTGAAATACTAATTTTTTTAGATATGTGGATAAGCAATAGGTGATTTTTGTACTTAAAGCAAATTGAGTGGTAGGGTTATTTCAAAACATAAACCTTTTTCACGGTTTTTGGTAATCAATATTTCCCCTTTTAATTGTTGGGTTATAATATTATAAACTAGATGCAAGCCCAGGCCGCTACCACCAAGACCTCTGCGAGTGGTAAAAAAAGGATCAAATGCCCTGCTCAGGTTTTCTTCAGGAATGCCGCAACCATCATCACAATATTTTATTAAAATACTCTGCTTGTTGGTTGTCACATCAATACTTATTAAACCTTGATCGTTTTCTTTATATCCATGAATTAATGAATTGGTGATCAGGTTACTGATTATTTGTGAGTAAGACCCTGGGTAACTATCTATTTCGATATCTTCAGGGCATTTAAGTTTTGTCTTTACACGCGTTTTTTTTATTCCAGGTTGTAAGCTGAGTAATGTTTCTTCAATTGTTTCTTTTATATTAAAATTACGTCTGTCTTCGGATGTTTGATCTACCGCTATTTGTTTAAAACTTCGGATAAGTTTTGCCGCACGATGAAGATTGTTAAGTAAAATCTCACTACCTTCATTTGCATTATGTAAAAACGTTGCAAATTCAGTTTTAGTTATTTTTCCACTTTCAAATTTTTTAGTAAAAAGATTAATGGTGTCCTGTAAATGCGATGCTGCTGTAACCCCAATGCCAACAGGTGTATTTATTTCATGCGCAACGCCAGCGACAAGTTCTCCCAGAGAGGCCATTTTTTCATTTTGTACTAACTGGTCGCGAGTACTGTTCAGTTTTTCAATTGAGTCAACAAGATTGCGGTTAGTTTTAATTAATACACGACTGGTATTATCCAGTTCCTGAGATTTTTGTTCTGCGGTGGTTCTTGCGGTGTCTGCATCTGCGCGATTCTTATGTAAATCATCAAGAAGGTTTACTACGTGTTTGCTTATTTTAAAAACGATAATAAGACCAAACAATAAAGCGAACAACATAATTCCTATATTAACATTAATAATTCGAGATAATTTATCGTTAAGTTTTTGACTATTATTTTGTGATACAAGCGTGTGCTGTTTAATTAATTCATCTATAAGGTCATTGATAATTGAGCTGTTTTTAATTATTTCACGAGCGTTTTTCCAGTGTTCGAGGCTGTTTGGAATGAGCAGTGTGTTTTTTATCTGTTTTTGGTTGTTTTTTATCTCAGCAGCTAATGTGTTTATGAGTTGTTTATTGT
The DNA here is from genome assembly GCA_026195255.1 of Gammaproteobacteria bacterium. Classification (GTDB taxonomy): domain Bacteria; phylum Pseudomonadota; class Gammaproteobacteria; order SZUA-229; family SZUA-229; genus SZUA-229. Next base: position 9,508 of record JAPHSS010000012.1, read on the forward strand.
CCTTTGTTAATGATATTAGTTTTTTTAGTTCATTGTTTAAACGCTGGTTAGACTTTTTGTAAGCATTGAACATTTCTTTGTTAGGCTTGGCGAGCCAGGTATTAATCAGTCGATTGCTTTCATTTATAGATAATTTTAAAGAGATAATTTGCAGTGTAACAGGGTGGCTGTTTTTGTGGGTCTGTGTGCCCAGTGTGATTACGTCAGAGCCAGATTTATAGGTGATGGCTATAGCTGCTAGCATAATGCAAAAAATAATAGAGTAACTGGCTATTAATAATAAGCGTATATGCTGGCCGTGTTGATCATGTTTTAACTCATTGATGAGACTGTAAAAGCGATGCATGAAAGTTATAAGCTTTTAATATATATCTTTGAGTTTCTTTGTGCGTTATACATATCTCTGCGTTGTATCGGGATCTGTTTTAAGTCACCTTCAATAAAACCTTTTTCTATAAACCAGTGAGCGGTATGAGTAGTTAGGATAAATAACTGCTTAATGTCATTTTTAATGCATTGTGTTTGTATGTGCTGTAATAACTCTCCTGCGCGCCCCTGTTTCTGATAATCATTATGTACGGCAACACAGGCTAGTTCTGCGCAATGATTGTCATATGGGTAAAGGGCGGCACAGGCAATGATCATTCCATCACGCTCAATAACTGTGAATTGCTCTATCTCTAATTCGAGTTGCTCCCGTGAACGGTGAGCAAGAACATGTTGTTCTTCTAAAGGCTGAATGAGTTCGAGAATGCCGCCAACATCGTTAATATCTGCCTGACGTAAACCTTCATATGTATCGGTAGTTATCATGGTGCCGCTACCATCACGGGTATATAACTCCAGTAATAATGCGCCATCGGTTTGGTGGCTTATTAAATGCGCGCGACGCACGCCTTTTTTACAGGCGTCGAGCGCACTGCAAAGATGCAATTGGGTAATCTCGTCATTGATATTTTTTTCAGCCAGTGACTCCGCTTCAGTTAGGGTTAATTGATGAATAATTTTTTGCTGTGCATTTTTTACACCCGCATCAGGCATCATGAAAATAAGTTTATCGGCACCTAGTTCGCTGGCAGCGAATGTTGCGACATCTTCAGCACGACAGTTAAATGCTTCACCACTGGGAGAATAGGCAATAGGTGATAATAAGACGATATTGTTAAGTACTAGCTGTTGTTGAATCGCATCGGTATCAACTTTACGAATATCACCAGTGAAACCAAAATCAATTCCCTCTCTAACGCCGTAAGGTCTGGCAGTAACAAAGTTACCAGAGATTACTTTTAGGGCAGCGCCTGCCATGGGGGTGTTAATTAGTCCTCTGGATAAATGCGTTTCTATATTTACCCGTACCTGACCAACAGCCTGTTCAATGCCCGGCAGTGTATCGGCTGGCGTTATACGCCAGCCATTATGGAAGTCCGATTTAATTTTCAGGGTTTCAAGTTGCTGTTTTATTTGTGGGCGCGCCCCATGAACCAGCACCAGTTTTACACCCAGGCTATTAAGTAATGCGATGTCATTAATTAAGTGAGCAAAACCCGCGTGGTTTATAGTTTCACCTGAAATATAAATAACAAATGTACGCCCGCGATGACTATGGATGTAGGGTGAAGAGCCACGGAACCATTCTACATATTGGTGTTTCATTGATGTCATTATTAGTTAATAAATCCCGGTTTATGTTCTGTTAAATTGCACTGTTTAGACTCATCTCCATCGGGGAAAGGTCGCGTTTTTTGCGCCCTGTCCCCTGTGTTGATGCCATCAAGAGTATTACGGAGTCGACTTAATCTAACTCTGAATACAAAACTTATGTATCAGCTTTTTTAATATATCTACCGTCGGTTCAATCCTGTCTATATCCAGGTATTCATCCGGCTGGTGTGCCTGGGCGATATCTCCCGGCCCTAGTACAATAGTGTCTATGCCCATTTCAGTCAAATAGGGCGCTTCTGTGCCAAATGCTACGCTGCCTGCTGGTGTTCCCGTTAGTTTTTCTGCGGCTTTTACCAGTTCTGATTCAGCAGATGTCTCCATTGAAGGGATGCCGGAAAACAGAGGTAGAACTTCAAGCTTGAAACCATGTTCGGGAATGACAGTTTGTAATCTAGCTTTTAGTTCTTCTCTAAGTGTATGCAGGTCCATGCCAGGTAAGGGGCGAATATCTATATGTAATTCACAGGCACCACAAATTCTGTTCGGATTATCACCACCGTGAATATGTCCCAGATTCATAGTCGGCACCGGAACTTCAAATAAGTGATTTTTGTATTGTTGCTGCAGTTCATCTCGCCATTTTAAAAGTTCAGCAATCACCTGGTGCATCGCCTCTAATGCGTTGTGCCCATATGCCGGGTTACTGGAGTGACCAGCAAGTCCGCTTATACGCACAGCTTCCATCATAATGCCTTTATGCATGCGAATGGGTTGCATGCCCGTAGGCTCACCTATAACAGCGTATCGTGCAGTGGGTTTGCCTGCATCCACCAGTGCTTTAGCGCCTGCCATGGTGGTTTCTTCATCAGATGTTGCCAGAATAATCAGCGGTTGTTTGTATTCGTTTTTAGCAAAACTAATTGCCGCCTCTATTGCCAGTGCCAGAAAGGCTTTCATGTCCGAGGTGCCTAAACCGTAGAGTTTGCCATTGTCTTCAGTAAGTTTAAAAGGCTCATGTAACCAGCGATTTTCATCATATGGCACAGTATCTGTGTGACCAGCCAAAATAAGCCCGCCTGTGCCAGAGCCCAGTGTTGCAATCAAATTAGCCTTGCCTTCTGACACAGAAAGTATTTCAACCTGAAACCCCAGTTCGTTTAACCAGTTAGCGAGAAGGTTAATTACCGGTAAATTGCTCTGGTCAATTTGTGGGTTCACACAACTGACCGAAGGGGTTGAAATAAGCTGTTGAATCATTTCCAGTGTGTCTGGTTTTTTAGCGGATGAAATCATTTAGTTAACTTTGCGTTTGTGCTTGCAGGTTCGGATTCAGAGGCAATCATATTTACGCCGCTAAGAGAGCATTTTAAAATTTCCTGGCGTAATACTTCGATTGCCTCAGGTCGGGTAAAACCTTTACGCCAGGCCAGTGCCACACGGCGTTCTGGAGCTGGTTCTATAAAGGGGATCATCTTAATTAGTGGGTTATTTGTGGCTCTCTGTTTTGAGCTGGAAGGTAACACGGTAATGCCGGTGCCGCTGGCAACCATATGGCGTATGGTTTCTAATGAGCCACCTGCCAGGCTTTCCTGTAAGTTGCTCGATGAGCTACAGTCCGGGCAGGATCGTAATACCTGATCTCGAAAGCAATGGCCCGGGCCGAGTAGAAGTAAATTTTCCTGAGCAAGCTCATTGGCTTCTATACGCTGCCGATCTTTCCAGTGATGGTTGGCGGGAATAACAACCTCAAATGGTTCGTCATAAACCGCCTGAGTAACCACTCCGGGTTCATTAAAGGGTAGAGCAATTAGAATAACATCCAGCTTGCCCTGTTTTAATTGCTCAGAGAGTACCGCGGTGAAATTTTCTTCCAGACGTAGTTGCATATTAGGGGCACGTTTGTGTAAACGCGGAATAAGGTCAGGTAACAAATAGGGAGCAATAGTATAAATGGCGCCTAAGCGAAGCACTGCGGCCAGTGGGTCCTGATGTGATTGAGCCAGTGTTTTTAACTGTAATGCCTGGTCGAGTACTTTTTGCGCCTGTTCAATAATTTGTTGCCCGAGCTCGGTTATTCGTAATTCATTACGGGCTTCTCTTTCAAAGATATTGATATCAAGCTCATCTTCCAGTTTTTTTATGCCCAGGCTTAAAGTAGGTTGACTAACAAAGCAGGCTTTGGCCGCGCGACCAAAGTGTTTATATTGCGCAACCGCAACAATGTATTTAAGTTCAGTTAGAGTCATGATTTAGCTTTTTTGAAGTTATTTTATTTTCCATTTAAAAAATCTATCAAAATATAAGGCTTTAGTAAATATATTTACTAAAGCATCTCTGTCGTTTGTCGATATCTTTGCTATAACAATACTAACTACTGGGCTAATCGCTCCATTTTCAGGTGAGATAAAAAAGTGATAAAAAGATATATCTGTTCAAGCATTCGAAATAAATTGCTGATGATTACGGGTTTTGGAACTTCACTGGTTGTGGCAGCAGCGGTTTATGGTATTTATAGTGGCTGGCAGGTAAAACAGGAAATGTCAGAGGGTATTCATCACTCACTGACAGTTCAGGCTGAATTTTCAGATATATCATCAAAATTTAGAGCGCAGATTCAAAACTGGAAAAACGTCTTAATTAGAGGTCATGATGACGAGCAGAGAAAACAATACTGGAATAAATTTGTAAAGCAGCATGAGTCTGTACAGCAGGCTGTCGATTTGTTAGTTAGCGATGTGCATGATGCGCAAGTTGAGCAGCAATTACATGCATTTAAATCAGAGCACGCAGCTCTTTTTGCTTTATATGAAAAAGCTCTCGAGACCTTTGTAAATACCGGTTTTGATCATATTGCCGGAGATAGAGAGGTAAAAGGCATAGAGATAAAATCTGGCCAGATGTTGGACGCCATTACCAGCAGCTTGACCGAAAGTATCACTAACATTATTTCAATCGGTGAGAAACATGCCGCAGATGGAATAAAAATTACCGTGCTTTCATTAGCTGTTTCTCTTGTTTTAGGTTTTTTCATGTTTCTGATCATGGTTAAAAAGATAATCGTTACCCCGGCGCAAAATGTTGCAAGAGATATATCATTAATGGCATCAGGTGATTTTAGTAATGAAATTATCGCGTATTCTGCAGATGAGCTAGGCCAGGTTGCTGATAGTGCGAGTGTTTTGAGAGATGATATAGGTAATATTGTTAATCAGATTAATCAGTCCGTATACAAACTCTCGACTTCGGCCGAAGAAATGGCACATATCACTGAGCAATCCAATCAATCCATGACGCAGCAGCGATTAGAAACGGATCAGGTTGCTACCGCTATGAACGAAATGACAGCGACTGTTCATGAAGTAGCACAAAATGCTCAATTGGCGGCGGACTCTGCAAACCAGGCTAATAGTGAGGTCAATACGGGTCAGGGGGTTGTTAATGAGTCAATCAGTGCTATTTCAAAACTGGTTCAGCAGGTTGAAAAAGCGGCTGACGTTATACAGGCACTGGAAAATGATTCAGTCGAAATAGGCTCAGTGTTAGACGTGATTCGCGGTATAGCGGAACAAACCAACCTGTTAGCATTAAATGCAGCAATAGAAGCCGCTCGTGCCGGTGAGCAGGGTAGAGGGTTTGCGGTGGTGGCTGATGAGGTGCGTGTACTCGCTCAGCGAACACAAACATCCACAGAAGAAATTCAAAAAATGATTGAAAAATTACAAAGTGGCGCACAGCAAGCGGTTGATGCGATGAACCAGAGTCGCTCCCAGGCAGATGTGACTCGTGATACGGCTGCTCGCGCAGGGCAGGTGTTAACTAGCATTACGAACTCTGTCACCAATATAAATGAGATGAATACGATCATTGCAAGTTCGGCGGAAGAGCAAAATTCAGTGGCCGAAGAAATTAACCGTAGTATTGTTAGTATCTCACAGGGTGCAGAAGTAGCCTCTGAAGGTGCTGCACATACAGCTCAAACCTCTGAAGATTTACGTAATGTGGCGGAAGAGCTTAAACACGTGATTTCTAGATTGAAGGTTTAATAGATAGATAAACAGAAGTCTTAAGTTGTAAGTCTTTAGTCTTAAGTCGTAAGTCGTAAGTCGTAAGTCAAAAGCGGGCTCTCCTTTGGAGGGTTCGCTTTTTTTTGGGTGTGACTTTAAGTGCTGCGAGTTAAGGCTTACGACATTGAGTTTATTCATTTACAATAGCGCTTAATATTAAAAACAAATTTAAAGGTCTCAAAATGCCAGTATATCGCTCTCGAACGTCTACTCATGGCCGTAATATGGCGGGTGCCCGCGCACTCTGGCGTGCAACCGGCATGAAAGATGGTGATTTCGAAAAACCAATTATTGCTATTTCAAATTCATTTACCCAGTTTGTTCCCGGTCATGTTCATTTAAAAGATATGGGACAGTTAGTAGCACGTGAAGTGGAAAAAGCCGGCGGCATTGCTAAAGAATTTAATACCATTGCAGTTGATGATGGAATTGCCATGGGGCATGGTGGCATGTTGTATTCATTACCATCCAGAGAGATTATTGCCGACTCAGTTGAATATATGGTGAATGCACATTGTGCTGACGCCATTGTCTGTATTTCAAATTGCGATAAAATTACCCCGGGCATGTTACTCGCTTCAATGCGTTTAAATATTCCTGTTATCTTTGTATCCGGTGGCCCAATGGAATCGGGCAAGGCAAATATGCTGGGTGAAGAAGTGCATTTAGATTTAGTCGATGCAATGGTGATGGCGGCAGATGATAGTCAGTCAGATGAAATTGTTGACCAGGTAGAACGTTCAGCTTGCCCAACTTGTGGTTCATGCTCTGGCATGTTTACTGCGAACTCAATGAACTGTTTAACCGAAGCATTAGGTTTGTCTTTACCAGGTAATGGATCTTTACTGGCTACTCATGCTTATCGTGAGGAGCTATTTTTAGAGGCCGGTCGTCGTATAGTAGAAATTACCAGAGATCATTATGAAAATGATAACTACGACGTGTTACCGCGCTCAATTGCAAACTTTAAAGCCTTTGAAAATGCCATGAGTTTAGACATTGCGATGGGTGGTTCAACGAATACCGTTTTACATTTATTAGCGGCAGCACAAGAAGGTGAAATTGATTTCACCATGGACGATATTGATCGTTTATCTCGTAAGGTACCTAATTTATGTAAGGTGGCGCCAGCGACGCCAAAATATCATATGGAAGATGTGCATCGTGCAGGTGGTGTATTTTCTTTATTAGGTGAACTAAATCGTGCAGGTTGTTTACATGCTGAATTACCGACTGTACATAGTGCAAGCATGGCAGAGGCCCTGGCTAAATGGGATATTGCCGTTAGTGAAGATGAAGATGCTAAAAAATTATTTTCTGCAGCACCCGGTAATGTTCCAACACAACAGGCTTTTTCACAGGAAAAAGTTTGGCCACTAGATACAGACCGAGCTAATGGTTGTATTCGAAATCTGGAAAATGCTTATTCATTAGATGGTGGTCTGGCGGTTTTATTTGGCAATATTGCCGAGTTAGGTTGCATTGTTAAAACCGCCGGTGTGGATAAAGATAATTTAATTTTCACTGGACGAGCGCGAATTTTTGAATCACAGGACGCAGCAGTTGCGGCCATACTTGATGATAATGTGGTCGCGGGTGATGTGGTAATTATTCGTTATGAAGGGCCTAAAGGCGGCCCGGGTATGCAGGAAATGTTATACCCAACTTCGTACCTAAAATCGAAAGGTTTAGGCAAAGCCTGTGCTTTATTAACTGATGGACGTTTCTCTGGTGGAACATCAGGTTTATCAATTGGCCACGCATCGCCAGAAGCAGCTGAGGGTGGAGCAATTGGTCTGGTTGAAGAAGGTGACACAATTGAAATCGACATCCCTAAACGTATTATTAATCTTGTAATAACAGATGATGAGTTAGCTAAGCGTAGAACCGCAATGGATGCTAAAGGCTCAGATGCCTGGAAACCTCTGGGGCGTGAGCGTGTAGTGAGTAATGCACTTAAGGCGTATGCGGCGATGACAACGAGTGCAGCGCGTGGCGCAGTGCGCGATGTTTCGCAGCTAGAAAAGTAAACCGTTTGGAAAAGTAAAATCCACCAATATAGGTGCGAATTCATTCGCACAGCAATCAAAAACAAGGATGTTTTATGATGGGATATGACGCATTAAGAAAAGGCAGAGTTTCTGAAATTGGCAGAGCCTATTTTATAACAACGGTGAGCAAAAATAGAGAGCCTCTTTTTAATGATTTATATGTGGCCAGAATTGTTATAAAAACAATGAAATGCCTGCATGATGAAAACTATGTTAATTCACTAAGTTGGGTGCTTATGCCGGATCACTTGCATTGGCTGTTTCAATTGAGCGATAGTCGTTTGTATGAGTTCGAAACGTCATTGTCTATAGTAATGAAACGGTTGAAGTCCATATCAGCACAAGATATCAATAAATATTTAAATCGTGATGGCAGCGTTTGGCAGAAAGCTTATTATGACCGTGGTTTAAGAGATAATGAAAGTCTTAAAAAAACTGCTCGATATATTGTAGCTAATCCGTTAAGAGCGGGGTTGGTTGATAATATTTTAGAATATTCTCATTGGGATGCACAATGGTTGTGAGTTGTGCGAATAAATTCGCACCTACAATTTAGAGTGATCATTGTAATATATAACACTGTCGGTGCGAATTCACTCGTACTATTACCTGGAGGTAAAAAATGAAAATAGGCACTCCTCTTTCTCCTTCGGCAACAAAAATAATGCTCCTGGGCTCTGGTGAGCTTGGTAAAGAAGTCATTATTGAATTGCAGCGTTTTGGTGTAGAAGTTATTGCGGTTGATCGTTATGAAAATGCGCCGGGGCATCAGGTCGCTCATCGTGCTTATGTAATTGATATGACCGATGGTGAGGCTTTAAAGGCGCTGGTTAAAAAAGAACGTCCTGATATTATCGTGCCGGAGATTGAAGCGATTGCAACAGACATGTTGGCGGTTATTGAAGAAGAAGGTTTAGCTGAAGTTATTCCAACGGCTCGTGCAACACAGCTTACAATGAATCGAGAAGGTATTCGCCGACTTGCCGCAGAAGATTTAAAAATTGAAACCTCCAGTTATGTATTTGCTGATAGCTTTGAAGAGTTACAGCAGGCGGCGAAATTAATTGGTTTTCCCTGCATTATTAAACCGGTGATGTCGTCATCGGGAAAAGGCCAGTCACGACTGGAGTCTGCCACGGATGTTGAATCAGCCTGGCAGTATGCGATGGATGCAGGGCGGGTAAATCAAGGCAGAGTGATAGTAGAAGGCGTGGTTGATTTTGATTATGAAATTACACAGTTAACCGTACGGGCTAAAAATGCAGAAGGTAAACTAGAAACGCATTTTTGTGCTCCGGTAGGGCATATTCAAAAAAATGGTGATTATGTTGAAAGCTGGCAGCCCCATCCTATGTCAGAAGTTGCATTAGAAAAGTCGAGAGAGATAGCTGAAAAAGTCACCACTGCTTTAGGTGGTCGTGGTTTGTTTGGTGTTGAGTTATTTATAAAGGGTGATGAGGTTTATTTTAGTGAAGTTAGTCCGCGACCCCATGATACAGGGCTAGTTACTATTATTACTCAATGGCAGTCAGAGTTTGCATTACATGCGCGTGCGATACTCGGTTTGCCAGTCGATACCAGTTTGCGTTGTGACGGTGCTAGCGCGGTGATTTATGGCGGTAAAAATGCTGTGGGTATAACCTTTGAAGATGTTGATAAGGCGTTGAGTGTGCCATCTACAGAAATTAGATTATTTGGTAAACCAGAAGCATTTGAAAAACGTCGTATGGGTGTTGCCGTATCCAGTGCCGGTTCAATAGAAGAGGCACGTGGTCGAGCTCGATTAGCGGCTTCAACAGTTAAGCCGGTTTGAGGCTGGGTTATCGTTTGGTCTGTTTATCATTAACTCTATTGAATTGAGTGCATCTGGTGTATTTGAGGCATACAATGTTTCAGTAGATGATAGATTGGGGAGCAGGTTATTGCGTTTCTGTTTTTTAATGCATTAGTTCAAACAAGGCTCATGTTGTAAATAACCTGTTCAGGCAGACTGTATTCACCGCATGAGTGAGGCTTTTTTCAGGAAGTCATATCAGTCGTTATGCAATTGAAAAGAACGTGAATTACATGATGTTATCCTTAATGGCGAGGATATGATGAAGGTGCTGAGAAAGGTCTACCAGGTTACAACAACAGCTGACGATTTTGAGTTGCTATATCAGGTTTAGAGGTTACTTCTAGTGTGAGTTGTTAACTAAACCATCTAAATCACTATTTTTATTGATTTTTTTCTTTACCTTTGTTTTTTATTATACTATTGTTATACATAACAAAATGACTAAAGCAGGATAAAACATTGGCACGCCTAGCAGACGTAGTTACTCAAACATTCCGTTCTATTAGCCCTGATGCTCTATCAGAGCGACTTTTTAGAGACCCTTTAGCCCGTTGGTGGCAAACCTATCAGCAGAAACTTGAAGAAAGTGGGTACGATGGTGCTGTGCAGGGTGCCTTCTTTATAGCCAGTTTCTCAGCAATGGGGCGTATCGCAAAGTGTGATGGGCGGGTTAAAAGTGTAGAGATTGAGCTGGCAACGCAGGTTATGGATCATCTCAAGCTAAACCAGGAGCAGAAACAGCTGGCGATACGCCTGTTTAATGAAGGTAAAAATGATGACTTCGCCCTGGAAACATTGTTATGGCGTTTTAAACGTAAATGTGGTCACCGAGTTAGTGTGGTGCAGGTGTTTATCGAAATTCAGCTGAAAATGGCTTATGCAGATGCCAGTCTGAATGAAAAAGAAATGAAAATAATCAAGCGCATGTGTAAACGCCTTGATGTATCAGAATCTATTTATACTCGTATTGAGCGACGAGTGAGAGCAGAAAAAAAAGTAGCCAATCAGCCAGTGGCGAATGCACCAAAAAAAAACTTTAGTTTAGCGGATGCATATGAAATGCTGGGTTTAAATCGCTGGGCGAACCAGAACCAGATTAAACAGTCATATCGTCGAATGATGAGTAAATTCCATCCGGATAAACTACTTGCCAAAGGCGCCTCTGAAGTTGAGGTGATAGAAGCACATGATATTATTCATGACATTAAACATGCCTATGAAATGTTAGTAAAAGCCAGGCGTATGCGTTAGCTGATGTCATAACAATTATGTCAGAAATTTTTCTTCCTGATCTTTTCAGGGGGAGTGTGTCGGGAAGCTTTGCTTCCCGTTTTGCGTCTTACGTATTTTTTTAATATAAATTGAATATTGGAATTCACACGTGTCAGAAAATTCAATTCTAAGTTTTGTTCCAGAGTTATTACATGAACGTGTCACTCGCCATTGGCAAGATTGGGTAGTGGCCTGTGAATTAATTGAGCAAAACCCGTCAGGCGGTATCGACCTGGCTTTGCTTGGAAAAGTCTGGGCCTGTAGTGAGTTTGTTGCAACTACCATGGTGCGCAATCCGGATCTCTGGTTTGAATTAATACACAAAAACGCTCTTGATTTAACGTTTTCTCTTGATGATTATCGTAAACAACTAAGACAACGCCTGGAAGAGAATGCGGTCTTAAATGATATTGTGTTAATGAAGCAGCTGCGGTTGTTTCGTGCGCAACAAATGTTACGTATTGCCTGGCGTGATCTGGCTAATTGTGCACCGACTTCAGAAACATTATGTAATTTGACCGATCTCGCGGAAACCTGTGTTGATATTGCCCTGGAAACTCTCTATCAGGACCAATGTAAACAATTAGGTATACCGGTAAATTCTAAGGGTGATGAACAACGCCTGGTTGTCATTGGAATGGGTAAGTTAGGTGGTTATGAATTAAATTTTTCATCTGATATAGATCTGATCTTTTGCTTTGAGGAGGAGGGTGAAGTTCCGGGGTCGCGCTCACTTTCAAACAGTCAGTTTTTTATTCGATTAGGCCAGCGATTTATTAAAGCATTAAATGATGTAACCGGAGATGGTTTCGTGTTTCGGGTTGATATGCGTTTAAGGCCTTATGGTGAGAGTGGGCCATTAGTTATGAGTCAGGTGGCTTTTGAACAGTATTATCAGACGCAGGGAAGAGACTGGGAAAGGTATGCAATGATAAAGGCGCGGGTAATAGGTGGAGATCGTAAGCAGGGCCAGGTTGTTATGGATATGCTTAAACCCTTTATATACAGGCGTTATCTGGATTTTGGAGCATTTGAATCTATACGTGATATGAAAGCGATGATCAATACAGAGGTTCGTCGTAAGGGAAATTTGAATAATATTAAGTTAGGCTCGGGTGGTATTCGTGAAATTGAATTTATTGGGCAAACATTTCAATTGTTACGCGGGGGAAGTGATTCTGATTTACAGACTCGGGGTATTCTTGATGTGCTTGAACTACTAGCAGAAAAAAAATATCTGGATAATAAAGAGTCAGAAATACTAGCGAAAAGTTACGACTTTCTGCGACGTCTTGAAAATAGATTACAAATGTACTCAGATGCACAGACTCATTTGTTGCCTAATGATGAAAAGCAACAGTTAAGCATGGCTCTGGCTATGGGTTATGAAAATTGGCACGAATTGTTTGTGGCTTGTGAAGCCTGTCGTGAATCAGTGCGGGTTTCATTTGCACAGCTTTTACATGATTCAGAGTCTGCAGTAGATAAAGATGATGATCATGAAGATGATGCCATGCGTTCTATCTGGTTGTATGAACAGGATGAAGACGATGGCCTGACATTACTTGAAAGCACAGGTATGGCGGATTCAGTTGCGGTATATAAAGTACTCGATCAATTTAAAAAATCTGCACAGTTAAATGTAATGACGGCAACCGGTAGACAACGCCTGGATACCTTAATGCCCAAGTTACTGGCTGCGATAATTAATGAAACAGACCCCGCAGAAGTTTTAAAAAGGTTACTGGCTTTACTGCAATCCATATTACGACGTAGTGTGTATCTGTCTTTATTAAATGAATATCCTCAGGCATTAAAACAACTGGTTACCCTGTTTGCAGCTAGCCCCTGGATTGCGCAGTGGCTTAGCAGGTACCCGGTTCTTCTCGATGAACTATTAGATTCACGAAGTTTATATCAGGTATCAAGTAGTTCAAAGCTACAGCAGGAGCTGAACGATTTACTGCAGCGAGTGGGTGATGATGAAGAGCAACAAATTGAAAATCTGAGAAAATTTAAACAAACTCAGGTACTGAAAATTGCTGCAATGGATGTTTCTGGCATTATTGATGTTTTTGAAGTGAGTGAACGACTTAGTATTATTGCTGAGGTGTTGCTCGATAAGGTAATGCGTATGTCATGGGACTGGATGGTGGCCAAACATGGTGTGCCCGAGTGTCAGATTGATGGCCAGGTTTACAGGCCAACAATGGCGGTCGTTGCGTATGGCAAAATGGGCGGACAGGAATTAAGTTATAGCTCTGACCTTGACCTGGTTTTTTTGCACGATAGTCAGGGCGAACAGCAGCAGACGGTGGGTGAGCGAGCGATAGATAACACGAGCTTTTTTGCGCGTATGGCCCAACGGGTAATACATCTATTGAGCTTACAAACGGCAAATGGCCGTTTGTATGAGACAGATATGAGGCTTCGTCCGGATGGAAATGCGGGTATGTTGGTTAGTAATATTCATGCGTATGACCGCTATCAACATGAAAAAGCCTGGACATGGGAGCATCAGGCGTTAATTCGAGCCAGAATATTGTGTTCAAGTGAACATTTAAAGAAAGAATTTGATAGAATTCGTCGTTCGATATTAATGCGCCAACGGGATTTGGCTACATTAGCATCGGAAGTTGTTGAAATGAGAGAAAAGATGCGTGAAACACTGGGTGGCAGAGATAGCGATGGGAAATTCCATATAAAGCAGGATGCAGGTGGACTGGTGGATATTGAGTTTATTGCTCAATATGGCGTTTTAAGCTGCGCGTCAAAATATGAGCAGTTTACAAAATATACCGCGACCAGAAAAATACTCATGCAGTTAGTTGAGTGTTCTTTGTTTGATAAGGAGCAGGCGCAGTGCTTAATTGATGCGTATAGAGATTATCGCACCTGTAGTCATCAACGCGCGTTACAGCAATTGTCATCTCTGGTAGAAATCACCGAGATAGAAAAGTTAAGAAATAAGGTAATAGAAGTTTGGCAGCATGTGTTTGAGCAATCTGCTGATCTGCATAACCCGGCAAATTAATAAGGGCCCTGTTAGCAGGGGCTGGGGTTAAAATAAATTTAGGAGAAAGAAGTATGCAAACCATGGCAGATCGCGATGGTGTAATTTGGTTTGACGGGGAGTTAGTTCCCTGGCGTGAAGCTAAGATACATGTTTTAACCCATACATTACATTATGGTATGGGTGTATTTGAGGGGGTTCGTGCATACCATGCTGAGCAAGGTACAGCCATTTTTCGTCTGCAAGCTCATACGGATAGACTGTTTGACTCAGCGCATATTATGCGCATGGATATGCCGTACGATAAAGATGAGATTAATGAGGCGCACCGTCTTGTAGTGCGTGAAAATAATTTAGATTCAGCGTATATCAGGCCAATGGCATTTTATGGTTCAGAAGGTATGGGTTTACGGGCAGATAATTTAAAAACCCATGTCATAGTTGCTGCATGGGAATGGGGTGCGTACCTGGGTGAAGAAAACCTTAAGAAAGGTTTGAGAATTCATACATCATCTTATACCCGTCATCATGTAAATATCAGCATGACCAAAGCAAAAGCAAATGGCCATTACATTAACTCCATGCTGGCTTTGCAAGAAGCAATTAGTGATGGTTATGATGAGGCTATGTTACTTGATAATGAAGGTTATGTGGCTGAAGGTAGTGGAGAAAATATCTTCATCGTTAAAAATGGCATAATTTATACACCTGATTTAACATCGGCTCTTAATGGAATTACACGAAATACAATATTCAGATTTTGCAAAGATCTGGGCATTGAAATAGTAGAAAAACGTATTACACGGGATGAAGTTTATATTGCAGATGAAGCCTTTTTTACCGGTACGGCAGCAGAAGTGACCCCAATACGAGAAGTGGATAATCGTATAATAGGTGCAGGTACTCGTGGCCCTGTTACTGAGAAACTGCAAACATTATATTTTGATGTGGTACATGGTAGAAAACATATCGAAGATAACTGGTTAACTACAATCAAGTAGAGGCGGACTTGTGACGCCCTATTTTTATTAGTGTAATAAAACGAGTATAACCTTAAAGAGAAGACAGATGACGGCTCAGGAAAGTTTATCGACACCGAATGCAAAAAATTGTTATGAAGTTACACAAAATGATGTTCCCGTACATTGCCCTATGCCAGGAAGCAGTTTATGGGATTCACATCCACGGGTGTATATAGCATTCAATAAAAATGGTGAAGGTAAATGCCCGTATTGTGCTGCTGATTATCACTTGAAAGAAAAATAGATAGTAACTGATTAATCAGGAGTCACCTAAAATAAATAACGACTCCTACATGGTAATTTAGCTAATCTCTTAAAACTTATAGTATTTTAGTTTTTTTCGCATTTGTAATTTACGGCCTAAGTTTAATGGTTTTGATTTCAAATCACTTTTATCTGAAGTTATAAAATTTACAGTAGCATCCAGTATACGTTCAGCTGCGTGACCATCCCGTAGCGGATGTATTTTCAAAGCATAATTTTCTATTTCATTCATGAGCTCTATCGGTCTGGATAATGCCTTATCAAGCGCAGGTTCAATTTGATCAATTAACTTCACATCTATCAAATGAGGCCCGGGAACTGAGGTATTAAAAGTTACCACAGGTTTATTAAGTAACAGATATTCTATGAAAATAGAAGACGTATCACAGAGCATGGCATCAGCCGCATAAAGCATGGGAATTATTTCTTCACCTGGCTCAATAAAGGTGAGGTTTGGGCTTTTTATATCACGATAAAGTTTAATGACTTCAGGATCTGATTTAGGATGTAAAGTAACTAACCAGTGCCATTTTCCTGATGCGGCCATTTTTTTAATTTGATCAATTAAAATGGGGGCAGATGTAAGTTTGGGGCTAAATGTGGATGCATAAAATATTATTGGTTTATCAACATTTAATTTATTTCGTAATAGGTCTGGTGATTCACAGTTAAACATGGGGTCTAGTTTAGACCAGCCAGTTTCTGCTACTCTAAAATAGCCGTATTGTTGAGCAAGTTTTTTAAAGGGTAAGGTTGTGTCTGGGCCTTGTGTGCAATAAAGGTCAAAGTGGCCCCTTATTCTAAAATGATCCTGGCTGCTATTGGCACGTTTTCCCACGTTGAAACCATGAAAAATTTCAACTTTTATACCAGGAAAAAAATCAGGTACCCAGTTGGTAGGTACAAAAACCGCATCAGCATTAAAGTTTTGCACTTCATCTACGGAGTTAAGTAAAGGTGCGTCTTGTGCTGTTAAATAGTTCGGTATTTTATGTATGTACCAGGCAACGCTGTCTCCACGCTGTAAAATAGCCTGTTGAAGAGGGCGTAAAATTGGGTAACTATAGAGTTGTTCAGCAAAAAGCAGGTATTTTTTCATGGTCATGAGTATAATACGATTAACACACATGTGGTATAGGCTATTAATATAGCTGTTATGAAATATGAGGGCTAGTTAAAGTCTGGGTTAAATATGAAATCAAAATTATCGGTTACCATTATTTGTAAAAATGAAGAAAGCAGAATAAGACGCTGTCTTGAATCTGTTTCTTGGGTAGATGAGATTGTTGTTGTTGATTCAGGTAGCACAGATAAAACGCTTGAAATAGTTGCTGAATATACTGATAAAATATATAGCAATACTGAGTGGCCTGGTTTCGGCTTACAAAAGAGGTTTGCGGTAGAAAAAGCCAGCAATGACTGGGTGTTAGCGCTGGACTCGGATGAAGTGGTGAGTGAAGAGCTCAGAGATGAAATTATAGAGTTATTACCAGCGGTTGATGAAAATTATGTGTACCGTATAAATAGATTGACTCATTTCTGTAATAAGTTTATTTACCATAGTGGTTGGCATCCAGATAAAATTGTTCGTTTATTTAATAAAAAGCATTACACATATAATGACAAATATGTACATGAAACTGTGGAATGTAAGGCTGCAAAAAAAATAGACTTACAAGGCAAATTATATCATTACACTTTTGAATCATTAGAAGAGTATATGAACAAAAGGAATGGTTACGCAAAAGCATGGGCTGATAGTCAATATAAAAAAGGTCGAAAAACATCAACATTAGAAATTATAGGGCGTTCACTTTTTGCTTTTATTCGACACTATATTATACGTCTGGGCGTGCTCGATGGTTATCATGGGTTTTTAATTTCAGTTATACAAATGCAATATACATTTAATAAGTATAATTTTTTAAGATTCAGGTATGAGTCTGAGAGTTAATAAGAGAAAAGTAACAATGAGTTTGGTTAGATATTTTAATAAGTTTCGCAGAGAATTATATAAGCCTTTATCTAAAATTTGCCTGAAACAGGCAAAAACAGATTATTTCGGTTTAAAACTAAATGTACCGATTTTGCATGGTCTGGGTGCAGGATTTCTTGTTCCTGATGATAAGTGGATGTCAGATTGTCTTGCTGTGTTTTTAAAGAAAAAGCAGGGAAGTATCGTCGATATTGGTGTGAATATAGGGCTTTATATGGTCAAGCTAAAAGCACTTGATCAGCAACGTAATTATATTGGCTTTGAGCCTAATGCTGTTTGTAATTACTATACGCAAGAACTTATTAGATCAAATAATTTTCAGAATGTACGTATTTTACCATTTGCATTATCGGATAAAAAAGAACTGAGAACTTTTTATATAAGAAGAAAAGCAGACAAGATGGGGTCATTAAATGATTATGCACGTTTTGGAGAAACAGATAAGTTTGCATTTGATTTGTTCACATTCCCTGCTGATGAGTTTTTTGAGATGTTAGCTCCTGAAGCTTTATGTGCGTTTAAAATAGATGTTGAAGGTTCTGAATTGGAAGTATTACGAGGTCTTGCCGGTACAGTTGCAAAATATAAACCTTATCTGTTTTGTGAAATATGGCAATTGCCTGAAGCTGGACACCCTACTTATGATGAGAAGTTGAAAAGGTTAAAGTTAATACGTGAGCTTATGCAATCTATTGATTATAAAATATTAGGCGTATCTTTAAAAAATCCAGCTGATGTTAATGTGCTTAATACTTTAGAAAGTTTTGATGGTAGTCATCGTCGAGATTATATACTGGTTCATAAATCAGAGGCTGATGATTTGTGTAATGAACTAAGAAACATTTAAATTTATATATGTCTTCATCAGTAATCCCAGCAAAGAAAATATGTATATTACGTCTCTCTGCCATAGGTGATGTAACGCATGTTTTGCCCGTTCTTAGAGTTATACAACAACAATGGCCTGAAACAGAAATAAGCTGGATCTGTGGAAAGTTTGAATATAAATTTCTTAAAGTTATAAGTGGCGTAAGGTTTATTGTCTTTGATAAAAAAAATGGTTTAAAGGAATATAGAAAATTATGGGCCTCACTTAAAAATGAACATTTTGATGTCTTGCTTCAAATGCAGGTGGCAGGCAGAGCAAATATAGCTAGTTTGGGTATTAAAGCTAAAGTAAAGCTGGGTTGGGATAAGGCAAGATCAAGGGACTTTCATCAGTTTTTTATAAACAAACATATAAACCAGAAAAAACAGCAACATCAGGTGCAGGGTTTTCTATCGTTTGCCAGATCGCTGGGTTTACAGGCAGAAACGCCAGTATGGAATATACCCGTTACAGATGAAGCGATATTATTTGCAGATAAATATATAGAAAAAAATAAACCTGTAATGGTTATATCCGCCTGTTCGAGTCACAAATTACGCAACTGGTTTGCCGACCGATATGCACAATTAGCAGACTATGCCATTAACCAATATGATATGCAGGTTATTTTAAGCGGTGGCCCGTCAGAGCTAGAGCTTACTATGGCTCAGGATATTGAGTCCAATATGCATAATCAGGTCTTAAATCTGGTAGGAAAAGACACTCTTGAGCAGTTAGTAGGGCTGTTAAGTAAGGCCACTGTTGTTGTGTCACCTGACTCAGGACCTGCGCATATTGCAAATGCGCTAGCAGTACCTGTTATTGGTTTATACGCGTGTACCTGGAGCAAACGAAGCGGTCCTTATAATTCTCTAGAATATTGTGTAGATAAATTTGAAATTGCAGCTGAGAAATTTCTAAATAAAGCAGCAGGTGATTTACGTTGGGGAACAAAAATTGAATTGCCCGGTGTGATGGAGTTAATCAGCGTTGACGATGTATGTAAAAAGCTTGATCAGGTGATGGCTGACAGAAACGTAAAAAAAGTAAAACAATAGTTATTTAGCTATCTAAAAGATTTTCGAAGTAATTAATATAATGTTCAACTGTTTTGCTGTGTGACATTTTACCAAGTAAAACTTTAGGGCTGTTATCTGATAGCGTTTTTAGTAAATCTGGGGAGTCGTGAAGTTCCTTCACCTTATTTGCTATAGCATCAGAATCACCAACGGCGACGATACAACCATTAACCCCGTCGTCAATGATCTCCATGCTTCCAGGGTTCGCAGATGCAACAACAGGCGTGCCATAAGCCATGGATTCAAGCACAACACGAGGCAGGCCTTCACCGGAAATAGAGGGTTGTATCAGAATATCGCTTGCAGAAATTAGTTCAGGCGCATCATTTCTATAACCCGCAAGATGTATCCTCTGTTTCATTTTACTATTGTTAATTAAACTATTGTATGGCTCTTTATGCATGCCATTGCCAACTAATAAAAGATGGAAGTTTTCAATATCTGCAAGTTTATTAGTCGCTTCAAGAGCAATATGAATGCCTTTATGAGGTCGCGCATTTGTGACACAAATGGCTGTGAAATCGCCTTTCTTTATTCCAAACTCATTTAAGTCAGCAGGTTTTTTATTATACCAGCTTAAATCGTGACCTTTGTATATAGAAATGATCTTTTTATTTTTTAGAACTCTTTTCGATACAACATAATTATAAACATATTCTGATACGCATATAATACCATCGACTCTTGGATGTAATGTGCCCAGATAACTACCCGGGTCATGCCAGTATAAACCGCTTGCTGTTCCGCGATAAGCCACCAGTTTGGCTGGTGTACCAATACAGGCAAAAGCGGCATTTGGTATGGATTTTGAATTAGTTGCGTAAACGATATCAATCGATTTCTGTTTTATCGTTTGTCGAATTAAACGAATAGATTTAATACTTAGTTTTTTTGTTATCGGTTTCTCAATAACAGCTATATTGTTTTTAATAAATAATTCTTTATAGGGTGCATTTTCATGTGTGATGATCGAGATGTTATGCCCTGCTTTTGCAAGGCTTATATAAATTTCGTGTTCAGGACGAAGGCTATTAAACGAACAATCACTAGATGTGCAGGCCAGAATATTCATTATTAAATTTTTTCAGCAGTAACGGTAAGTAACCAGACTACGCCATTTGATTTTGCTTCTGCTACCTGTTCTTTCGAGTAACTGGTGATTTCAATTGGCCAGTCATTAAATTCATTTTGCCCTGGTGTGTATCGTTGTAATGGTGAATAATCCTCTCGCCATTTTTCAATATTAACATTTTTCCATTGGTCTTCTGGGAAAAGGGATCTTACTTTATCCACATCCCCCATAATGAACATTTCATTACCATGAAAATGCACCGGTGCATCTAGATAAACAGTCCCACCAGGTTTTAGTACACGTCTAATTTCAGCAATGCAATCCGGGTATGAAGAGGGTTCACGTACACCGCCAGCTTTTTGTCCCCAGTGTTCAATAGATTGCACTGCAAAAACCATATCAAATGTTTTATCTGGAAACGGAACATGAGTGGCATGCCCATAACCACCTTTACCAATAACGGGTGTTTCATTTTTTGGGCGTCTGGGTTCGACACCTGTCCATGTGCCACCACTACGTTGAATTAGCTTTTTTGCCAGTTTAAAACGGCCAAAACCTATTTCTAGTACGTCTTTGTTTTTGCAATCAAAAAAGTGTGCTTCAATACTTGAGACAACGCATTTGCGTAGTGGTGTACCGAAATTAATGCTACATGCCTGTTTTTGTTCATTGAAACTGGGGCAGTTTGCACATGAAATTACACGACAGTTATCAATATTCTGCCAGTACTGGTGATTCCATTTTTTCGCACATCTTTTCGGATTTATTCTTAAACTATGCCAGCGTTTGAGTAATGATTCTTTTTTTGAATGCATGGGAAGGTGTTTTCTACGTATAGTCCTGATATGACTTTTCTTCAACAATATCAGATTTTAAATAAAGGTTTATTCGTTTTTTTACATCAGCTCGCACGTCATTTGTTACATAAACGCTACGCGCCAGTTCAATAAAACGAGTTTCGAAACGTTTATCTCGTTCTTCGTCGCGAATATCATCTTCAATTTCCCATAGGGTTTCATTGATAGATCTCATTTCAGAGCGCAAGGCTTTAATTTCATCGTCTTCAGTAACCGCTTCTGACCAGACGTTATTGAGCATGGCAAGTTCTTTGTTTACATTGGCTTTTTTTTCTGCAGATTCGATGCGTTCTGATTTTATTTCCAGAATAGTGATTTTATCGAGTAGTTCACCGGGAGAGATAGGGATAAGTATTTGATTCATAATGATACTTCGGTATTGAAAAAGATGTGACCTATTATAAATGTAATTATAAAGGGATGCCAATCTCATACAGGTCTGTTGGCATCAAATTTATGAATAAAGAGGCAATTAGAGAGTTATATTGCTCGTATGGAGTTTATTGATTGTTTTGTAAGAGTTTTAAACCTGGTACTGCTTTTTAGGGAAGACTGATTTTGTCGTTTTTTCAGGGTAAAAATGCTACTACGCCTGACTTTAATTTCAAAGTGAAAAACTTAGAGCATTAAGTCTGTTGTTTATCCTTACTTGTGGTTATATCAATGCGTATCAAAATACTGAAAAATGAATAATGCTGGATAATTAAAAATGCCTCTATCGAAATGATAGAGGCATCTTATGTTGATAAGGTCAGGAAATTGGCTAGTTATAATTTGTCAGATTTTATAACAATCATTTTCTCAATTTGCATATCTTTAAATGTATGAGGTATGCCGCCAACCCCCATACCTGAATGACGAAGCCCGGCGAACGGCATCCAGTCAACGCGAAAAGCAGTAAAGTCATTAACCATAACGGCAGATGCATTAAGTTGTTTATAAGCGTGCATGGCTGTATTCAGGTTAGACGTGTAAACCGCAGCCTGAAATGATACATCAAGTGAGTTAGCGCGTTTAATAGCGTCATTGATATCATCATATTCATAAACACATATAACAGGGCCAAAAACTTCTTTACAGCTGACTGATGTATTTTCAGGGGGGTTAAATAATACAGTGGGTGAATAACAGCTATCTGAAATTTTTCCTGTGCCCGAGATTTTTTCAGCACCTGCTTTTATAGCTTCTTCTACCCATTCATTTATGCGTTCAGTTTCTGAGTGTCTAATAATGGGCCCAACATCAGTTTCTGGCAGGGTTGGGTCACCTACAATCATATTGTTTCCAATTTCTGCAATTTTATCTGCAACTTGTCGAGCAATGCTTTTTTCGGCAAATACCCGTTGAACAGAAACGCATACCTGACCAGCGTGATAGAAACCGCCTTTTGCAAGCATAGGTATTGCAGTTTCAAGCTCAGCATCTGCTGCTACTAAAACCGGTGCAACACCACCATGCTCTAATGCGCATCTCGTACCGGGTGCGAGTTTTGAGCGTAACATCCAGCCAACTTTTGCACTGCCTATAAAACTGAAAAAACCAACCCTGGCATCGGTTACCAGCGATTCAGCTACCTTATGACTTTCAGGTGTTACAACTTGAGCCCACTCTTCTGGCAGCCCCGCCTGATGAAACAGTTTTACTAACTCATAACAGGATAGCGGTGTATCATTGGCGGGTTTTATTATCACCGGACAACCTGAAGCTACGGCTGGCCCAACCTGATGAACTATTAAATTGACAGGATGGTTAAATGCACTAACCGCAACGACAACACCAATCGGCTCATGTGAAGTGAATGCCAGTCGATTCATGGATGCTGCATTTAAGCCCATTGGAATTTCTTCACCATGATTGTTACGGATACACTCTACACAATTATTGATGCCATCAATTGCACGAGCCATTTCAACTTTAGTATCGTTAAGTGGCTTGCCACCTTCCTGAGCAGAAATTAGAACTAATCGATCTGCATTCTCCTCCATTAAATGTGACAGACGCGTTAATATTTCAATTCGTTTATCTGCACTTAACCACTTGGATCTGTCGTTATACAGGCCACTGGCCGTACTAAGTGCATGTTCGATAGCGTCTGCGTCAACTGTGTCTACGGTGGCAATTAACTGGTCATCAAAGGGGGCGGTGACGTCTAGTTTACCACTGGCTTTAATATCACCTGCTATCATATTGTTGTAGTGTGAGCTCATTTTATTCCTCAATACTAAATTAAGTTTTAATTATATTGTTACTGTTAAAAAGACGTCTTATTAGCAGTAATGATTAAACTTTAAATAGGACAGGCGATATCACCTAGTCGTTCCGTGAGTATCATGTTTTCACGATAGTCTATAGGTACCAGGACAAGACTTGGGCCATCTTCATTAAATGCGGCTTCTAGTGTGTTTGTGATTTCAGATGATTGTGTAATGGTGTGTCCATTCCAGCCGAATGCTCCTGCCAATTGCATCCAGTTTGGGTTACCAAAAGCTAAATCTGTGTGCCGACCAAACTCGTTCTGTTGTTTCCAGGCAATTAGACCATATTCATTATCTTCCCAGACCATAACAACACAGTTTACATTTAAGCGTTTAGCTGTTTCCATTTCCTGTACGTTCATCAAAAAACCCGCGTCTCCACAAACCGCCAGAACACGCTTATCAGGATGCACCATAGAAGCTGCAATAGCACCAGGAAGTGCAAAACCCATTGAACAAAATCCATTTGGGATTAAACAGGTATTGGGTTCATGGCACTGGTAATGTCTGGCGACCCACATTTTATGTGCGCCAACATCAGATAACATTATATCGTGTGGCCCCATAACTTGCCGAGCATCCCATAAAACTTTTTGAGGTTTTATTAAGTCGTTAGCATCATCATCTTTGTAGATGGCTAGCTCCTGTTGCATTTGCTCACGTGTGGCTTTTTGTTGGCTTAAGTCATAACTTAATACACCTTCTTTTTCGATACGCTCTAGTAACATGGTTATGGTTTGTGCCATATCACCAATTAATTCAACTTCAGGGTGGTAATGTGCATCGATTTCGGAGGGGTGAAAGTCAGCATGAATAATATGTTTATCACCGTCTTTATTCCAGAGGACCGGGTGATACTCAACCATGTCATAACCGAAGGCTAATATAAGGTCCGCTGCATCAACCGCACAGGCCACTACATCTTTAGCCTGTAAACCAATTGTATACAGGCAATAATCAGCATCCATATCAACACTGCCTTTACCCATAAAAGTACTAACTACGCCAATACCCGTGGACTCACAAAAACGTCGTAACTGTTTACTGGTGCGGCGTCGAATACAGCCGTTACCGGCAAGAATAATAGGGCGTTTTGCCTTTTTAAGCATTTCATACGCTTCATCTATGATTTTATTATCCGGCCCCGGGCGACGGAAGCGGCGAGGCGGTATGGGTTTTGTGGTTGTCTGTAGTTTAGCGATATCTTCAGGTAGCTCAATTAATACTGCGCCAGGTTTTTCAGATCGGGCAACTCTCACTGCCTTACGTATGATTTCAGGGATATTATCCTGGTGTAAGACACTGGAGGCCCATTTGGTAACTGGTGTAAACATTGTGACAACGTCCATTACCTGATGTGATTCTTTATGTAGGCGTTGTGATGACCCCTGGCCAGTTAGTACCAGCATAGGAGCATGGTCCATATTTGAATCAGCAACGCCGGTTATTAGATTAGTAGCGCCAGGCCCTAATGTTCCTAAACAACATGCGGGATTACCTGTTAAACGCCCGTAAATTTCGGCCATAAAAGCAGCGCCCTGCTCATGGCGGCATAAAATGAATTTAATTTTATCTGATTTTTCCAGTGACATCATGAAGTCTGCATTTTCTTCACCGGGAACGCCGTAAATATATTCGATTCCTTCTTCTTCAAGACATTTAACAAATAGGTCGGATGCTTTCATTGTGAGTTTTTCGCTGTTTTTTGAGATTAAAATAAAGTGTAGTCTATATCGTGAACAACTATTGAATATCTAATGATTTTTAGTGCCTGTATATCACTTGAGAAAGAAGACTTTAATGTAATCACCCTGTGACCAGCTCACACACATCTCTGTTAATAATGTTTTTGACTCATCACTTTTTACCCATTCGGTAATTGTTTTTAAGTTTAGTTCATGTCTGATTTGACTTATTGTTTTAAGCAGATATTAATCAACTTTTAAAATATCAATAGGTGATGCTTTAAGGTATGAGAAGAACTAATTTGAATTAAATAAAAACGGGTTTATTTTTCAGATATAAAAATATTTAATTCATTATTTAATGCGAAAAAATTGAATATACTTTATTAATATGAATAATCGCTTATTTCGAATAACGCCTGGTCAATTATAGCTATTTACTGCCTTAAGCAATGACAGGAATCTAAACCAGTTAAGGTGTCATTGGTTATTGTCGGATGCCTGTACCTTTATTAAGCAGGTGCATGGCGAAGGTAAAAAGTACAAGCGTAAATCCGATAATTATCATAATTGCAGTGGTGATATCAGTATCACTAGTGCCTATCATGCCGTATCTAAAAGAACTAATCATATAGAGAATAGGGTTAGCTAAGGAAAGTGTTTGCCAGAAATCGGGTAACATCTCAATCGAGTAGAATATTCCACCTAAATAAGTCAGCGGTGTTAAAACAAATGTAGGGATGATGCTGATGTCATCAAAACTATTTGCATAAATAGCATTTATAAAACCAGCTATGGAAAATAATGTGGCGGTTAAGATAAACACAAACAGACTTAGAGTGTAACTGTGAACCTGTATGTCAGAAAAGTACATTGCGACTAAAGTTACAACTATGCCAACAATAATGCCTCTGGCGACACCGCCCGAAATATAACCAATTAAAATCAAATAGTTGGGAGTGGGTGAGACAAGTAACTCTTCAATGCTTTTTTGAAATTTCGCACTATAGAACGATGACACAACATTGCCATAGGAGTTAGTTATGACGGCCATTAAAATTAATCCAGGAACAATGTAGTCCATATATTTATAACCATTGATATCACCAATCTGGGAGCCAATCAGCTTGCCAAAAATAATAAAATAAAGCGCTGTAGTAATTGCGGGTGGTAAAACAGTTTGAATCCAGATACGAATAAATCGAAGATATTCCTTAATGATAATAGTTTTTAAAGCATTATATTTTTCAAACCAGCTCATACGTGTTTATCCGTCTAAATTTTCAGTGTGTGAAGTTTGTTCTAACGTCTCAATGAGCTCTGAGTTATTACGGTTTTTATCAACCAGTCGCATAAATAACTGTTCTAGTCGGTTGGTTTTATTTCGCATACTTAAGACCTGAATGCCATTGTCAGTGAGTAGTTTAAATAAGTGATTAAACTGCATCTTTTCATGAATGCTAATTTCTAGTGTGTTTTCATCTAGCACGTGAATATCAAAAGGTGATAAATCATGACTTTTAAGGTTATGTGTGTCATTTATAGGTGACTGTAAATACAATATGAAGGTTTCCGTGTTTAGTTGACTTAATAATGTCTTCATACTGGTGTCTTCAATGGTGCGACCATGGTCAATAATTGCGATATTTTTACACAGGCTTTCGGCTTCCTCTAGATAATGTGTAGTTAGAATTATGGTAGTACCCTGTTTATTAATTTTAGTCAGAAAGTCCCACATAGAGCGGCGTATTTCTATATCAACCCCAGCTGTGGGCTCATCAAGAATAAGTAACTTAGGGTGATGTATAAGCGCCCGGGCAATCATTAAACGGCGCTTCATACCGCCAGATAATTCACGCGCCATATCATTACGTTTATCCCATAACTCAAGTTGTCTTAAATAGGTTTCGGCTCTTTTATATGCCTGTGGTCTGGGAATGCCATAATAACCTCCCTGGTTTACCAGGATTTCAATGACACGTTCAAACTGGTTGAAATTAAACTCTTGTGGCACAAGGCCAATGCATGATTTTGCCTGCGCCTGATGTGTGTCGTAGTCATAACCAAAAATCTTAACACTGCCGGCCGATTTGTTTACCAGCCCTGAGACTATGCCGATTGTAGTCGATTTTCCTGCCCCGTTTGGACCAAGCAGGGCAAAAAAATCTCCCTTCTCAACCTTTAGGTCAACACCTTTAAGTGCCTTTGTGCCGCTGGAATAGGTTTTTTTCAAATGTTCGATTTCTAGGGCATACATGGGTTCAAAGCAGGCTTGTTAGTTTGAATAAAGCGTTGATTATATATGACAGCCAACCGCTTATCAGGTATAACTTGAAAAAAAGGCTAAAAAATAATACGATTGTCTTATATTTGAGGGTAGGCTATTCTTTATAAAAGCGCTGTTATAGTCAGGCAGCAGTCTTAGTTGATACAAAGTATTGGTAATACACAGGTAAAATTATGGGAACGAAAGGATCAGCCAACCGCCAACGAATCGTCGATGCCGCTGACCATCTCTTTTATTCGCGAGGTTATAATCAAACTTCATTTAGTGATATTTCAGATGAGACAGGTATTCCACGAGGTAATTTTTATTACTATTTTAAAACTAAAGAAGATATTCTCGCTGCCGTAGTTGATGCCCGCGTCGGTGAATTTAAAGCGGTGTTAAAAAACTGTGAAGAAGCGACTTCTGATCCGATGCAACGTTTACATGCCCTGGCGCAGTTGCCTTTGCAGCATGAAACTCAGGTGCTGCAGTATGGTTGTCCTATTGGCTCACTAAGCTCAGAGCTGGTTAAAGAACAGGATACAGAGATATCTCAGGTACGTTTGACTGCGGTCTTTGATTTATTAAAGAGCTGGATAATAGAGCAACTTGATAAATTAGGGCAAAGCAGTCGTGGTGATGATATTGCTAAAGATTTATTAGCCAGGATGCAGGGCATTATTCTTATTGCCAATGTTTATAATGATGCGCCATTTTTACATAGAAGTGTGAATGATCTTCAAAGCTGGCTCAATCAAACTTTAAGTAACTAGTCAGGCGGTTTTACTGATGAGTCAGAACATTGAATATTCAGATCCTTATGTTAAACGATTTAAAGAGGGCCGCTTTGAATCATTGATGCGTTGGCAACAGCTTGAAGATTTCTGGAATACACTACGACCACAGATAGATGATAGCTGGTACGTATATGCAATTGGTGAAGAGGCACCAACGGAACCTGCTAGTAAAGAAAATGTATTGAATTTTATTACTGAAATAGACCAGTTGCTTCACGATGAGCACGACGAGTCTTATTGCGGTATTGTTTACGCTGATAATCATCAAAACCCTGATTTTATAAAAATATTTGACCCAAATAACTTAGGTGTGAGCTGTGGATTTAGTGAAAACCCTCCATTGCCAGGCTGGATAATGTCAAAAATGAAACCAGTTGATTTACAGGACGCGTTACAGCCTGCTAACAATCGCCGCCGTTGGTGGCAAAAGATTTTTTCTTAATTACCTGCGATTTTTAAAGTTAAAATTTAAAATTATAATCAGCCAGCTGAGCATGTAATACAACAATTAACGCCATGTAATCGTTTAATAAATGAAATCGGTACGTAGTATGAATAAGAGCGTATGTTAGTTACAGAGGCTTTAAATTCTTTAAATTTAAGCCCCTGTTTTTATGGGGATGATTTTAGATTAAACCATAAACCTTTTACGTAACAGGTGGTCAATACTAACTCGACCGGCACCGAAAAATAATAAAGGCAATAACATTATGAAGTAGGTTGCTGCAAACTCTATACCGTTTTTCAGTATAGTTATATTGCCTGTAGCGGTTAACCATCCATAATTACCATGTTCCTGCAGAAGACTGCGGGCAGCATCACGTCGTTGCACGGCATCATCAATTAAATCCATACGCCATTCCCATGGAACTGTCAGTGTTGTTTCTGGTAGTGCATGCCAGCCATTAGCCCAATGAGCAGTGCTCGCTGCAACCAGCATAGTGACCATTAGTGGAATTGAAAACCAGCGAGTGGCAAGTCCAATTAAGATGGCTATACCACCAAAAAACTCAGTCGATCCTGCCATAAATGCCATTAAATCAGGTAAGGGCAGGCCCAGATGTTCTCCAAAATAATAAGCAGTACTTTCCAGGTCATTTAATTTACCCCAGCCTGCTAATATAAAAATGGGTGCAAGATAAATTCTAATCAATAAGGGAGCGGTGAAATCGAGTAACTTTATCTTTTCAAGAAAGAAAACTTGAATATCTGTTATTAAGTCTATTAACTTGTTCATAGGGGGGCCTTTTAATTAAGTTATTATGCCTGGTTGATTTATGCATGTAATTTTCGTTCATATAATTTTAAGCCTGATTTTTTGATTGCTTCTCAGGGTAGATTTCACGTAATGATTTTGAGCGGCCATTTGTCTGCACAATCCGCGCATGATCTCGATTAAATTCACGAGGAGATTTTACTCCACATGAGTGGCCTATTACGCCAACCTCATGAATAATATTTTGAATATAGTGGGTTACTCGCCATGATTTTTGAGTTTGAACCAGGCCGCGTTGCAGTTTTTTGTTATGCGTAGTTATACCCGTTGGGCAAGTGTTTTTATCACACTGTAGTGCCTGAATACAGCCAAGAGCAAACATAAAACCGCGGGCACTGACAATGAAATCAGCGCCCATACAAAGTGCCCATGCAACTTCTGCAGGCGTAATTAATTTACCTGAAGCGATAACTTTTACACGTTCACGCAGTCCATATTGCTGCAATTTATCAATCACGAGTGGCAGGCTTTCCTGAATGGGTAGACCCACATAATCAATCAGGCTCATGGGAGCAGCACCTGTACCCCCTGTCGAACTATCGATTGTAATAAAGTCCGGGGCGTAATCCAGACCTCGCTCATTTATTTTTTTACATAACTCATCGATCCAGTCGTAGGCGCCAATAACCACCTTAAAACCTACAGGTTTTCCTGTCACGCTGCGTATATGGTAGATCATATCTAATAAATCATCATTAGAGTTGATATCGGCGTGACGGTTTGGGCTTATTGAATCCTCGCCTTCTGGAATGCATCTAACAGCCGCAATTTCAGCGGTTACTTTTTCTCCGGGAAGTATGCCACCTTTACCAGGCTTGGCTCCCTGGCTAAGTTTAATCTCAAACATTTTTACCTGTTCAATTGCCGCAACTTCTTTTAATTTTTCATCTGAAAGGTTGCCATTTTCATCTCTGACGCCATATTTTGCGGTACCAATTTGAAATACGATATCGGCACCACCAACAAGATGATAGGACGATAAGCCGCCTTCACCTGTATTAATCCAGGCCCCAGCCTTACGTGCACCATGAGATAAAGAGACAATAGCAGGTTTTGAAAGTGCGCCGAAACTCATGCCTGAAATATTAAAAATTGATGAGGTCGTAAATGGCTGTTTACAGTTTTCACCTATGGTGACCGGTTTAGGGACAACGGCATCTTTTCCTAATGTAGGAAACGGGCAGTTCACAAATATTACTGTGCCCGCAGGTTTTAAGTCACGAGTTGAACCAAAAGCCACGGTGTTGCTTATATTCTTTGCTGCTCTATAGATCCACGAGCGTTCAGCTCTGTTAAAAGGCAGTTCTTCTCTATCCATTGTGAAAAAATACTGACGAAAGAAGGTGCCCAAATGTTCAAACCAGTATCTAAATCGACCAATGACCGGGTAGTTGCGGCGAATTGCGTGTACGGTCTGGTTTCTATCTATTATATAAATAACGATAATGACAATTGCGGCGACGGCAATTGAAGTGACAAATAATATAGCCAGGATTTGTAAAACGCTCTGGAAAAAAGGCAGTTCAGTCATATCTATTCATCTTAATTATTAGAGTTGTATACATAAAATAGCAGTAATCATTAATTTTTGCTGTACATGGCTCGTTTTGTATATATGTTTTTGAATTAAGTTGTTAGAGAGAGTTACAATCAAAATTGAAGTTAATAAAAAAAGGCCTCGATAATCGAGGCCTTTCATTGAGCGAATACTGAAAAAACATATTCGTAAGTGCTTAAGTGTTGTGATTAATTACCGCCACATTTACCTTCACCGCACTTGCCTTTACCTTTTGTTTTGCCTTCTCCACACTTACCTTCTTTCTTGCTGTCGCCGCATTTGCCTTTTTTCATGCTATCGCCACATTTACCTTCACCGCACTTACCTTTCTTCTTGCTGTCGCCGCACTTGCCTTTTTTCATGCTGTCGCCGCATTTACCTTCACCACATTTGCCTTTTTCAGCAACAGTGATCTGGTCAGTATCGATGTTACTCATACCAAATGGATTTTCTGATGCACTAGTAATTGGGCTGAATGCCATTACAAATAAAAAGCTGAGTGCTGCAATAAGAGATTTGTTAAATAATTTAGTCATCTTTTTTATACCTTCTGGGTTGGTTTTTATAATCGAACTATTCAGTTGTTGTGCATAAATTGTGTAACTTTATATGCCCAACGAACCAATGTCCCTGAGTTTACGGCCTGAGTCTATCCTTATTTATTCAGAAAGGACATAAAAATTAGGCACGTGATTTAACTACAAGTTCACATTTTTTAACTTTGGGTAAGTTAGACATCGAATTTAAAGCAAGTTCAATAGATTGTCTAAATTTAATTTAATATTAGAATGAATTAATATAAGACTGTTAAACGTTTAAAAGTTCTTTAAGTGACTGTAGATAACGGCTTTCATCGGGTTGAGTATTATTTGTTTGAGCAGACCACATCGCTTCTGCCAGACACTCAATCATGCTGTGCTCGGCATCATGGCCTGAGCCTTTTATCTTGAGCAGCTGTTTATAAATTTCAGTTATACCTGTTGGGCGATTCGTTGCCAGTTGTTCGCGCAGTCCAAGATGTAAGCCCATATGCAAAAATGGATTGGTTTGCCCCAGTTCGGGTAAGAAGTCTTTATCTAATTGGTTAACAAAATCATGATACTCAGGATGTTCTTTAATAACATCAGTAATTTGTATTTCAAGTGGCGTGAGTACTTGCTGCTGCTGGAGCTTGTCCCATGCACTTTTATACATTTGTCTTAATTGATTTCGATCATTTCCAAACATGTCAGGTGTTTTCCACAATTAAATTTAAAGAGAAAAAGCAACAAATATTAATCACTGTTTTTTTGCCTGAACTCGCAAAGATCTTCAATAATACATGAGCCGCAGCGAGGTTTTCTTGCGATGCAGGTATATCGACCATGTAAAATTAGCCAGTGATGTGCATCCAGTAAAAACTCTTCAGGCACGAACTTAAGAAGTTTTTTTTCTACTTCAAGAACTGTTTTTCCAGGGGCAATTTTCGTGCGGTTAGAAACTCGAAAAATATGTGTATCAACCGCAATAGTGGGATGACCAAATGCAGTATTACGAATAACATTGGCGGTTTTTCTGCCAACACCGGCTAAAGCTTCAAGTGCCTGTTGGTCATCTGGTACTTCAGAATTGTGTTTTTCAATTAATATTTTGCAGGTTTTAATAATGTTAGCGGCTTTTGTATTAAATAAACCAATTGTTTTTATATATTTTTTTAAACCGTTTTCACCTAACTTAAGAATTTTTTCTGGGGTGTTTGCTACAGCGAATAGTTTTCTAGTTGCTTTATTAACACCTTTATCCGTTGATTGTGCCGATAGAGCAACAGCAACGAGCAACTCGAAAGGGCTTGAATATTCAAGTTCAGTGGTGGGCTTAGGGTCTTCAGCTTTGAGTCGAGAAAATATTTCGATTCGTTTAAGTTTGTTCATAGCTGATAACTATTTATTATTAAGCAGTCGCTTCTGATGCAGATACGGCCTGAGCTGCAGAGATGGTTTGTTTTTTCTTATTGTGGGTATCAATAACATTTTTTAAAGCAATGATTAAGCCCATGCCAATAAAAGCACCAGGTGGTAATATTGCCAGAAGAAAACCAGAGTAGTCTTCAACAAATACCCATGTCCAGTTTCGCGCCATATCACCAAACATTAAATGTGCATTACTAAACAGAGTGCCATAACCTAAAATTTCTCGAATAGCACCAAGTGTCACCAGTACAAAAGTAAAACCAAGCCCCATCATAAGTCCATCAAGCATTGAAGGTAATAAACTGTTTTTAGACGCGAAGGCTTCTGCGCGAGCCAGAATGCCACAGTTAGTAACGATAAGAGGGATAAAAATACCCAGTACAGTATAAAGTTCATATAACCAGGCATTCATAGATAATTCAATAGCAGTAACCACCGAGGCAATAATCAGAACGAAGACTGGTACTCGTACTTCAGGGCGAACCCAGTGACGAATGAGTGAGACAACCGCGTTAGATAAAACTAATGTCAATAATGTTGCCATACCCAGGCCCAGGCCATTAATAACTGTGCCGGTAACAGCAAGTAAAGGGCAGAGTCCAAGCAGCTGCACCAGCGCAACATTGTTGTTCCACAAGCCATTTTTGCTTATTTCATTGTAGTTTGTATCACTCACTTTACGGGCTCGCCTGATTTTTTATTACTAACAGACAGTTTAACCTGTTTGTTATATTTTTCGATTAGTTCTTTTTTATGTCTATCAAAGTATACCAGACATAAATGCACAGCTTGTACCACTGCTCGTGGGGTAATTGTTGCCCCGGTGAACTGGTCAAATGCGCCGCCATCACGTTTAACCTTCCACTTATTTTCAGCTGGTTCATTTAGTGATTTACCATTAAAACCCAGTACCCAGTCACTTTTTTCAATTTCCATGGCATCTCCAAGCCCCGGTGTTTCCTTGTGGCTAACAATACGTACCCCGGCTAATGTGCCATCAATATTAATACCAACCAGCATTTTTATCTCACCACTATAACCCTTACCGGCAATAACAGGAAAAATCATCGCACTGATTTCATTTCCACGTTTTGCAATATAAATAGTAGATGTCTCTTTCTGGCCTAGGCGGTCATCAGCGTCTAAACTTATTGTGGTATGCAATAAGTCGTTATCATATTTTTCAGAAGGTAAAATCTGGTTAAGTTTTCTTAATAATGCAAGGCGTTCATTATCAATGATTTTATCGGCGGTAACCTGGTGAGTAACACCGACCAGAGCCGTGCCTACAATTGCAAATAGTCCCAGTATTAAACCGCTAACTAAAATATAACGTTTGTTATTCATCGTCATCATCTGTTTTATGGTGATGCGGGAACTCTGTCCAGCTATGGCCAAATGCGCGTGGCATCGTGTAGTAATCGAGTAAAGGCGCTGCCATATTCATAAGGATTACTGCGAATGCAATTCCATCAGGGTAGGCACCCCAGGTGCGAATAATAAATATAAATACACCTATTCCAGCGCCATAAAGCCAGCGGCCTTTAGTGGTTGTTGCTGCAGTTACCGGGTCAGTGGCAATAAAGAATGCGGCGAGCATAATACCACCACTGAACAGGTGAAAAGTGGGCGGGGTAAATGAGGCATAGTCATAAAGTGCAAAGGTATTAGATAAAACCAGTAAAGCAGCAATGAGGCCAGCAGGGATGCGCCAGTCAATAATACCTTTTACAGCTAGATAACATCCCGTTGCCAGAAACAGGCCATTAACCCACTCCCAGCCAAAACCACCCACTGAACCAAATATGCCGCCATATTCTTTGTGATTTTCAATTTCATTAATACTGAGTTCAAGGCCAAGTTGTGTTTTAACCGTATCTAATGGGGTGGCCATTGTTATGGCATCCCATGTGTATGCGAGAGGTAAATCGCCACCAAAAATAATGCTTAATGTTTCTGTAAAAGTGAGCTGGGTATAACCCTCTAATAAGGGTGGTACCCACTGTGTCATTTCTTTAGGAAAAGAAATAATAACAACGATATAACCTACCATAGCAGGATTAAACGGATTAAAGCCAAGTCCGCCGTATAAATGCTTGGCAACAATAATTGCAAATAGAGTGCCTATCACTGTTAGCCACCAGGGGGCTAACTGAGGCAGAGCAAGTACCAGTAAACACGCGGTAAGTATTGCACTGCCATCAGTGATATAAGGTTTTATTGGGCGTTTACGAATCCATAACATTAATGCTTCAGCGGACAGAGCGACTACAGAGGCGAGTATGATATTAATTAACACGCCCCAGCCAAAGAAAACGATCATCGCAATTGTGCCGGGTACCATCGCCAGTAAAACTTTAAACATTAACCCCTGAACACTGTTCTGTTGAGGTATATGTGGCGAACTAGCTGTTTTAAATTGCATTGCATTTTCCAGTGTTTTTTGAATGCTTTAATAGTGACGCGTAAGGGTGCTGAGTTTCTGATTTATAAAAATATAAAAATATTTCATTTCTGTTTTTGAATTTTTGTATCCAGAAAATACTATTCATTAAAATATTATTCATCAGAACTGGTGTTATTATTTTGTTTAGCTGCTTTTTTATCCTGTACCCGTTTCATTGCCGCTTCTATTGCCGCTTTTTTAGGGTCTATTTCTGTTTCAGGAGTATCGTTTTTGGCAGCGGCTTCTGCTATTTTTTTCTTTTCTAATAATTCTTTTTTCTTGCGCAGTTTTTCTGCACGCTCTTTCTTTTCTAACTCTAAACGGGCCTGCCTGAAATCATGGCGTACACGTGCATGATCGGATTTTATTCGATCTCGTTCCTGGCTCCATATTTCGGTTTTTGCAAATCGATAATATTGCACCAGAGGGATCTGGCTAGGACAAACCTGTGCGCAACAGCCGCATTCAATGCAATCAAAAAGATGGTAATCCTGTACCAGTTCAAAGTTTTTCGAACTGGCCATCCAGAATAACTGCTGAGGTAACAGTTGTGCGGGGCAAACGCTGGCACAGGCACCACAACGAATGCAGGGCATAGTTGCAGGCGTTTCCTCAGGTGTGTTTTCAACAAGTAAGCAATTACAGCCTTTAATGACGGGCAAATGATCTGTTTGCAGGGTGAAGCCCATCATTGGCCCCCCCATAATTAATTTGCAGGCGTCATCATGATAACCGCCCGATTGTTCAATTAATTCAGACATAGAAGTACCAATCAGTACTTCCATGTTTTGTGGCTGTTTTACACCCTCTCCGGTAACTGTCACGATGCGGGAAATAAGGGGCTCACCTAAAACTATAGCCTTATGGACAGCAACAGCTGTGCCCACATTTTGTACCAGCAACCCGATATCTGATGGAAAACCATCACTAGGTACTTCTTTTTGCGTAAGAACTTTTATTAGTTGTTTCTCGCCGCCTGTTGGATAAATTGTAGGAATGCTAACAACTTCGATGGTATGTAATGCCTGCTCATTTATTACGGCTTGAATAGCTTTAATTGCTTCGGGTTTATTGTCTTCGACGGTAATTAAGCAGTGAGTAGCCGATACCATATACTGAATAATGCCGCAGCCTGAAATTAGCTCAGTAGCATATTCACGCATCAGCATATCGTCACAACTGATATAGGGTTCGCATTCTGCACCGTTAATAATTAATGTTTCAATATGAGCTTGTGGGCCGGGATTTACTTTTACAGCAGTAGGGAATGCCGCACCGCCTAAACCAACAATACCGGCCTTGCGAATTAACTGGCGTAGTTCAGCGGGGGATTTTGTATTTATATAATGCGTTGGTTGAAGCTCCGTCCATTTATCTTCGCCGTCTGTTTCTATAACGACACATAAGGTGTTCAGGCCAGATGGGTGGGGTGCGGGATATTCATCGATATCTATAACGGTGCCAGATGATGAAGCATGAACAGGTGCGCTCACATATTCAGTGCTCTGTGTAATTGCCTGACCTTTTAAAACCTTATCTCCCTTTTTTACCAGCAATGCGCCAGCTTCACCAATGTGCTGTTGCACCGGTAATATCAGGCGTTTTGGCAGGCGGGCTTTTACAATAGGCGATTGCGTTGAGATCGCTTTATTGCTTTCAAGTTTTAAACCACCATGAAAGTGCCAGAGTTGACGGGAAGATCGAGTCATATTTTAATTTGTGTCTCTATATTTCTAGTAATATTTAAGTTTAAGTTAAGTGCTCATGCCTTTGGTGATGTATCTGTAGATTCAGGTAATGACCAACGCCAGGTTTCTGGCTCAATTTTAACGGGTATTATATGAATACAATCTACCGGGCAGGGTGGTATACATAAATTACAACCAGTACATTCACTCTCTATAATGCTATGCATTTGTTTTGCAGCACCTAATATAGCGTCGACCGGGCACGCCTGAATGCATAATGTGCAACCAATACAGGTTTGTTCGTCTATATAAACAACCGTTTTTTCAGGATCGTCGGCATGCTCGCTATCAAGCGG
Organism: Gammaproteobacteria bacterium; assembly: GCA_026195255.1. Classification (GTDB taxonomy): domain Bacteria; phylum Pseudomonadota; class Gammaproteobacteria; order SZUA-229; family SZUA-229; genus SZUA-229. Next base: position 46,844 of record JAPHSS010000012.1, read on the forward strand.
TATCGGCTCAACCCCTAACAGCTCTGAGAGCGCGAGCATAGTAGTTTCACCTCCAGGTGGGCACTGATTTATATTCGCTTCACCAGCGGCTATAGCTTCAGCGTATGGCCGACAGCCAGGGTATGTGCATTGCCCGCATTGCGTTTGTGGTAACAACGCATCAATTTTATCGACAACCGGATCACCCTCAACATGAAATTTAACAGAGGTATAACCAAGTAATAAACCAAAAAAAACCGAGATAGTGGCAAGTACGATAATGGCGATGAGTATAGACATCTAAATTAATTTACTAATCCTATAAAACCCATAAAAGCTAGCGACATAATGCCCGCCGTAATCATAGCAATGGCTGTTCCCTGAAATACGTTGGGTACATCAGCCACCGCAATCCTTTCTCGAATTCCAGAAAATAAGATTAATACCATAGAAAAACCAACGGCGGCTCCAAAACCATAAAATACGGACTCAAGAAAGTTATTGTCTTTCTGAATATTAAGCAGTGCAACACCGAGTACAGCGCAATTGGTAGTGATAAGGGGTAAAAAAATGCCTAATACGTTATAAAGTAGAGGGCTGGTTTTATGAACAATCATCTCGGTAAATTGAACCACAACAGCGATTACCAGAATAAACATAATGGTACGTAAGTACATAATGTCAAATGGCTCAAGAATAAATTCATTGACTAAATAGCTACAAATTGAAGATAAAGTCAGTACAAACGTGGTGGCAAGGGCCATGCCTATAGCTGTTTCCAGCTTACGCGAAACCCCCATAAACGGGCATAAGCCAAGAAACTTAACCAATACAAAATTGTTAACCCATATAGTACTTATTAGAATTAGTGCGTATTCAGTCATGTATATCAATTACTTCTTAGTAGTAAAAAAAGATCTGTTAATCATCTAAATCAATAGTACTTATTAGAATTAGTGCGTATTCAGTCATGTATATCAATTACTTCTTAGTAGTAAAAAAGCTCTGTTAATCATCTAAATCAGTAACATTTATTAGAATTAGAGCTTTTTCAGTCATATAAATCAATATTTGTAGCGATTTAAGGGCTCTGTTTATAATTTAGATCATAAAGTATACTTATAGCATTAGTGCGTATTCAGCTATTTATCCCGATATTTTAAATAAAAGATAAGAGTTTACCTTAATATATAGCCCTTAGGTGGCTGATAAATATAAATATAGGAAAAACCTTATATAGAGTACAAATAAAGATTGAAAATGTGTGGGCTAAAATTCAAAAATGAGGATGAAAGGTCTTGCCTTTAGTGGTGAATATATGCGTTAATAAATGTTATTCCCGCTAAATGATGCTTCTGTGGTTGTGGCATCGGTTCCTCTGGAAACGCTTAAAATCGGGTCAAACATTTTAAAACTAGCGTGGAAATCCGTATTGTTCGGAGCCGGCCTCAAGCCGGCTTTTTTTATGCCCGTATTAAAAGCATATGCTTAAAATAAATAACTTATTCCTGCTGTGTTCGTGTGACGCATATTTCAGGCCTGAACTCTTCTTTTAATGTGCCCTTCAGGCAGTTCCAGACTATTCTGCCTTTTAATATATTGGGTGTGAATATAAGAGTTTGTTCTGTGCCGTCTATAACATGGCCGTAGAGGGTTGCTGTAATTACCGCATTGTTACCCACAACAACTGATTTTAATGATCTATTACTTATGCGTTTGTTTAAATCAGCATCAATGTTCTGATTAGGCCAGAAATTAGTTTTCTGAATAAATTCTGTTACCTTGTTACGTGTATCAAATGCCAGCTTTAAGTCTTCAATAATTTGTGCACGTTTTACGTACTGCTTATAAAATGGAAAGCCAATCCCAATACCAATGCCCAGTAAAAGAATAATGATAGCGGTTCTGATTAAAGTGGTTTTTGTTTTGCTCTTTTTTAATTCCTCTGGGTCGTAACCACAATGAATACAGGCTAAATCTGCGCTGGCTCGAATAGTCCCGCATTGCGGGCAGAAATTTTCAGGGTTAATGTCATTAATTTTTGTGGGATCACTGGAAGTGTTATTTTTTTCAGGAGCCCCACTTTGAAGGCTAAGGTTTACATTTTCCTGATGTAAGGGAGTTATATCGGGGCGTGTAATATCAGTCAGAGGTTTTACTTTAGCCGTATTTTCTATTTCTTCTATTTCGGGTAGTGCTGTTTCTTCTTCTGCAATAACTTCATTGATTTGACAGTTTACGCCTGCAGCTGTGATGGCTTTATGAAACTTTTCCGCAGTAATTTTATCGGTTTGTTTTTTAATTATAAAGGATTCTTTTTGTAAAATTTTCTGAGATTTTTCGGGAGAAATTTTAAATAGTTTAGACAGCTGAGTTGTAACAGATTCAGATACGGGTGTCTGAAGAATGGTGACGTTATATTTTTTATTATCCATTTATCCGATCCATTTTAACTGCCTTTATTTTGTTTAGCTTAAATATCCATCTTTTAAGTACTGGCTGTGGTTTAATTAATTCACAGCCAGTTGATGATTTAGAGGGTATTTATATTGCTTTAAAACCGATGTCTTTGCGGTAATATACTTTATCCCATTGAATTTTTTCAACAATCTCATAAGCTGCTTTTTGAGCCTCTGCAACATTATTGCCCATGCCGCAGGCACAAAGTACACGGCCACCATTTGTCACGATTTGTTCGTCTTTTATAGCGGTACCTGCATGAAAAACTTTTGTTTTATATGTATCGAGACCATCAAGCCCGCTAATTACATCACCTTTGTTATAGTTATCCGGGTATCCGCCAGCAGCAAGTACAACACCTAACGCATATTGAGGGTCCCACTGTGCAGTGTGTTCATCAAGTTTTCCATCTACTGCAGCCAGGCATAATTCAACAATATCGGATTGTAGGCGCATCATAATTGGCTGTGTTTCAGGGTCACCAAAACGCACGTTATATTCTAAAACCTTAGCCTTGTTGTTTTTAATCATTAGTCCGGCGTATAAAAAGCCCGTGAATGGATGACCTTCGTTAGCCATGCCGTCAACGGTAGGGCGAATAATTTCATCAATCACCTTCTGGTGGATTTCATCTGTAACCAGAGGGGCAGGAGAGTAAGCACCCATGCCACCGGTATTCGGTCCGGTGTCACCTTCATCACGTGCTTTATGATCTTGTGAAGTCGCCAGAGGCAAAATGTTTTTGCCATCGACCATGCAAATAAAGCTGGCTTCTTCACCTGGCAAAAACTCTTCAATTACTACCCTGGCTCCCGCATTACCAAATTTGTTTCCTGAGAGCATGTCTTCTACAGCTTCTATGGCCTGTGCTTCAGTTTGCGCCAGAATGACACCCTTACCAGCAGCTAAACCATCTGCTTTTATAACAATCGGTGCGCCTTGTTGTTTTATATAAGTTATTGCCTCGGCTTCATTTGTGAAATTGCCGTAAGCTGCAGTAGGAATTTCATTGCGAGCAAGAAAGTCTTTAGCGAATGCCTTTGATCCTTCTAATTGAGCAGCGCTACGGCTTGGGCCAAATATTTTTAAAGCGGCAGCCTGAAAAGTGTCAACTATGCCGTTTACTAAGGGGGCTTCAGGGCCAACAATTGTAAGCGCTATTTCATTTTGCATGGCAAAGTTTTTTAGAGCATCAATGTCTTCGGCATTAATATCGACATTTTTAACTTTATCTTCACGGGCAGTTCCCGCATTACCTGGTGCTACAAAAACAGTTTTAACAGCTTCAGACTGGGCTGCTTTCCAGGCCAGTGCATGTTCGCGACCACCGCCGCCTATGATAAGTATATTCATTATTTGACCTGTTGGTTTTATTGTCACAAAGACACGCAGGACGCAGAGTTTTTAGTTTGTGCTTAGGGCACAATAAAATAATTTATTTCTCTGAGCCCTGCGTGTCTTTGTGGCAAAGGTTTTTAGTGTCTAAAGTGACGCATATTAGTAAATACCATTGCCATGCCGTGTTCATTAGCTGCCGCTATCGTTTCATCATCACGCATTGAACCGCCAGGTTGAATAACGGCTGTGATGCCCGCTTCATGTGCTGCATCTATGCCATCACGAAACGGAAAGAAGGCATCTGATGCCATGACTGAGCCTTCAACCTGAAGATTCTCATCGGCCGCTTTAATACCCGCAATTTTAGCAGAGTATACTCGACTCATCTGGCCGGCACCTACACCAATAGTCATCTGGTTTTGTACATAAACAATGGCGTTAGACTTAACAAACTTGGCTACTTTCCAGGCAAACAATAAATCGCGCATCTGCACTGTTGTCGGTTTCTTCTCGGTAACAACCTGAAGGTCATCAATATCCACCATGCCTAAATCACGGTCCTGTACTAATAAACCACCATTAATGCGTTTGAAGTCGAGCGCAGGTACAGGTTTGTCCCATTCACCACATTCAAGAACACGAACGTTTTTCTTTTCAGCTAAAACCGTTTTAGCTGCTTTACTCACCGCAGGCGCAACAATAACTTCAACAAACTGACGTTTAATAATTTCAGCTGCCACGTCTTCTTCTAGTGTGCGGTTAAAAGCAATAATGCCACCAAAAGCAGATGTCGGGTCTGTTTTGTAAGCCGATTCATAAGCTGCCATAACATTATCAGCAATGGCTACACCGCAGGGGTTTGCGTGTTTTACAATGACACATGCCGGCTCCGCAAATGATTTAACGCACTCCAGTGCCGCGTCTGTATCAGCTACATTGTTATAAGACAGTTCCTTACCTTGAACTTGAGATGCGCTGGCAACGGAGACTTCAGGGGGATTAGTTTCTTTGTAGAAAGCCGCCTGTTGATGTGGGTTTTCGCCATAACGCATTTCCTGTACCTTATCAAACTGCATATTGATGGTGCGTGGAAAATTCGACTGGCTACCATCTGGCTTAATGGTACCAAGGTAATTGGCAATGGCCCCATCATAATTTGCAGTGTGTTCAAATGCTTTAACTGCCAGGTCAAATCGAGTTGCCTGACAAATGCCACCAGCTTTTATTTCATTGATAACACGTGAGTAATCTGTCGGGTCTACAACAATGGTCACAAAAGCATGGTTTTTGGCAGTAGCACGAACCATAGTGGGCCCACCGATATCAATATTCTCGATAGCATCATCCAGGCTGCAGTCTGCTTTAGCAATAGTGGCTGCAAATGGGTATAGATTAACAACAACCAGGTCTATTGGCGCAATATCATTGGCTTGCATTACGTCATCATCTATACCACGGCGGCCTAAAATGCCGCCGTGAATTTTAGGGTGTAACGTTTTAACACGTCCATCCATCATTTCAGGAAAGCCCGTGTGTTCAGAAACTTCAGTAACGGGTAAGTTGTTATCAGCTAGTAATTTAGCCGTACCACCGGTAGAAAGGATTTCGACGCCTGCATCAACCAGTGCCCGGGCTAGTTCCAAAATGCCGGTTTTGTCTGAAACACTCATCAGAGCCCGTTTTGCCGGGCGGGTATCATTACTCATAGTTTCTGTAATCCGCAGTCTGTCAATTTAAGAAGCGAATTATAAACTAATTAGGGGGCACTCAGAAGGTTAAGCGAAATATTTATGCACGAAAGGGGGCCGATTGTTTATAGAAAAGACTCGCCCACAAATGGTACAAAAAATTAATTATCTCCATTGCCAGGAGTGTTACTGGCTTAATAAGCCGGTAATTTTCAAACTCATTATGTGGATAATGTTTTTTATTTAATCAGCTTATAGGTTTTGAGTTTTTTACGCAGAGTACCGCGATTTATGCCCAGACACTCAGCTGCTTTTGACTGGTTGCCCTCAACATGCTGCATAATGAGCTCTAATAAAGGCTCTTCAACCTGTTGCATCACCAGATCATAGATATTACCTGGGTTTTCACCATCCAGATCATTAAGGAACTGACTTAGTGATGAGCGAATAATCGTATTAAGCCCTGACGATTGTTCTTCATTCAAATTGATGTTTTGAGTATTATGTAAGTTTATAACATTGCTATTATTCATGCTGCAATTGACCTGTTTATTGTTTTTATATTATCCGGGTTATTAAAAAACGAAATAACTTCATTAAGTTGTTGTTTTGCTTCTTTGAAACGGTTGATATGCTTACGAAAATTAAGTTGTTGTTCATCTGTGATAAAGCTGCATTTTTGCGAATACCAGTTTATATGCTTTCGAGCTATCTGCGCGCCTCGTTGTTCGCCATAAAAATTATAAAGATCGATCAGATGATTCTCTATCAACTTAACTAATTCTCGTTGATTGGGTGCTGCCAGTTTTTCTTCTGTTTTTAAAAAATGATTTATTTCACGAAATATCCATGGGTTACCCTGCGCCCCACGGCCAATCATAATGGCATCTGCCCCCGTTAGTTGCATAACCTGTCTGGCTTTAAGAGGCGAGGTAATATCTCCGTTAGCGACTAAAGGTATACTTACCTGTTGCTTAACTAACGTGATAGTTGCGTACTCAGCATCACCCTTATATGCATCAGCTCGAGTTCGTCCGTGCATGCTTAACATCTGGATGCCGCAATCTTCGGCTATATGTGCAATAACAGGAGCATTTTTATTGTCGTGATCCCATCCGGTTCGCATTTTTAAAGTAACAGGCACATCAACAGCTGATACAACAGCTCGTAATATATCGGCTACTTTTTTCTCATCCCTCATTAGTGCAGATCCAGCTGCTACGTTGCACACTTTTTTAGCCGGGCAGCCCATATTAATGTCAATGATATGGGCGCCATGCTCTACATTGTATTTAGCTGCATTGGCCATTTTTACAGGGTCAGTGCCTGCAATCTGTACACTAACAGGCCCGGCTTCGCCTTTATGATCCATACGCAATCGGCTTTTATGGCTGTTGCGTAAATGTGGTTCGGAAGTTGTCATTTCAGACACAACTAATCCTGCACCCATATTGCGGCATAACTGACGAAAGGGTTTGTCAGTTATACCCGCCATGGGGGCGAGAAAAACAGGAGATGTTAGTGTGTAAGGGCCGAGTTGCATTGTGCCATCCGTTTTTATGGACGACTAATATTACCCCTATAAACGCAGATTAAAAATAAATTTATTTGCTTTTTTTGCACAAAAAAGGCTTGCATTTTAAGGCGTCTAAAAAAATCAAATACTTGGGTGTGGTTATTGTTCTGGGGCAGACGTTGTGTTTCACAATAGCTGTGTTATCTCGGCGTATAACTGAATATCTTTTTTGTCGTTATATCCGTGTTTTCATTAGCATTATCATGGATATGATTAAGTGGTGAGTTGTTCATGGGCGTCACAAACATGGGGTGTAAAGTTGCATGGAGCAGCTTTAAGCAGACTTTGTCTGGCCTGAAGCGTATATAGGGCGGGAGCCTGTAATAATGGCGAAGCAGGCGCTATTTAAAGTGAGATATCAGTTTAATGTTTGCGTTTTTTGCTTTGGGCTTTTAAGTAGTTTAAGTCCCAAGCTGTTGAATATGTATACGCCTATTTCAGGGGCATGCATTTAAGCTACTTTCTTTGTCAGCCGGTGGGTTGTCAGGCCGTTTTGCTCGGGCAGTCAGGAGTAGTGCAGTGGTCAGTTATTCCGGCTAATTCTTTTAGTTCACCAAGCTTGTGAATATTTACATATTTACGTTGCGTTGATAAAAGACCCTCACTCTGAAAACGGCTAAATGTGCGACTGATTGTTTCTATTGTGAGGCCCAGATAGTTGCCGATATCTTTACGAGACATGGTCAGATTAAACTCGGTTTCAGAAAAATTACGGGCTTTTAAACGGCTGGAGAGGTTAACTAAAAATGCAGCGAGTCTTTCATCGGCACTTTTTTGGGCCATCAACATGAGTAGTGATTGATCACCTGCAATTTCCTTGCTCATAATACGAAATAACTGGCGATGTAATTCAGGTATCTGACTGCTTAGTTCTTCTAATGAATCAAATGGTAACTCACAGAGACTGGTGGTCTCTAGCGCAATAGCTGAACAGGGGTGCTGGTTATCATGGATGGCATCAAGGCCAATAAGTTCACCAGGTAAATACAGACCAGTGATTTGTTCATCACCTTGTTCACTTTCAGTGAATGTTTTAATAGATCCGCTGCGCACCGCGTAAATAGATGTGAATTTTTCGCCACTATTAAACAGGTATTCGCTTTTGTGTAATGGGCGGCTACGTTTAACTATTTCATCGAGTCTTTCAATATCGCCTAAATCAAGACCAAGGGGCAGGCAAAGATCATGTAAGCTACAGGTTTTGCAAGCCGTTTTAATAGCAGATAATTTAATTGATGTCGAAGTCATAGCAGTTACAGCTGGTGCTTATAAGGGATTGTTAAGTGTATCTAATTCCATTACTAAAGGTAAGCCCTAATGTCATTTGTTTGTTCTGTTTCTATCATGATTGTTTTGATTTAAATCAAGGAAACAAGGTTGACTTTATATTAAGTAACAGCTGTTTTTTTCAAGCTAGAAAAAGTTCTGCCGTGTGACATAAACTATGCCAAAGTGACTATTTTCCACCGCCCAGGCAAGGTGGTGATTCAGGTGCTGCGCCTTTTTCTGCCCATTCGTCAGGTGTCACAGTATGTAATGCCAGTGCATGAACTGGCCCTGCAAGCTCTTCTGCTAGTGCTTTATTGATTAAGCGATGACGAGCAACCAGCATTTTTCCATTGAACTCTTCAGTTACAGCAACAACTTTAAAATGAGATTCTGAGCCCGGCGGAACGTTATGCTTGTGACTCTCGTTAGTTACATCGAGATACACAGGGTTAAGTGTGGTTTGTAATTTTTCAATGATGTCGTCTTCAATGCTCATGTCTTTTCGATTTCTTAAAAGTAAAGCATGATTTTAACAAGAATGGACTACAATCGGTTCATTTTTTTTGAACAAAAAAAAGAGCTGATCATCACGAGGTGACGACCTGCTCTTTAACTCCCCCCCAGGAGATTCAACATACCCCATTAATCACTTCATCTGGAACGTGACCAAATATGGAGTCTTTTAACTTTTCTGAAGGAGTACGATGTTTTTTCGTATTCCCCCAGGAGATTCAACATACCCCATTAATCACTTCATCTGGAACGTGACCAAATATGAGGTCTTTTAACTTTTCTGGGAGAGAACGATGTTCTTTCGTGCTCCCCAGGAGATTCTTTGCAACTTGAGAAAATACGAGCTTCGTTCGTATTCACCCAGAATATTCTTAAAAACCCCATAACTGCAATGGGTTTCAACATGGTGTAAAGCATAGAGAGTTAGAAAAATTCTGGCGTTGATGTAAATCAACAAAAAGTGCTAGTTGGTAAATGATATCCAGCTGTCCTGCCGGTATATTTCCAGGCTGGAAAATTTACGTTTATATTCCATTTTTGGGTGACCATCAATCCAGTAACCAAGATACAAATGTTCCTTATTGTAAAGTCTGGCTAACCATACCTGCTGTAAGATGGCAAAAGTGCCTAAACTTCGTTTATGTTCATCCGGGTCGAAAAAAGTATAAACAGCGGAAGGCCCTGCATTCAAAAAATCAACAACTGCGACACATAATAGTTTGTCATTAAGGCGTGACTCAATAAAAATGCTGGTATTCCAGTTATTCAGTAAAAAATTTCTAAAATCGTCGGGTTGCGGATCGGCCATGCTGCCGTTTTTATGCCGGCTATCTAAATAACGTTGATATAGTGAGAAGTATTCATCTGTAAATTTAGCTGGTTTGAGATGAGTTGTTAGCTGTTTGTTGTTTTTAAGGCATCGACGTTGGTTTTTGCTAGCTTTAAAGTTTTCTATATTTATTCGACACGGCACACAGGCTGAACATTGTTTGCAGTGCGGTCGGTAAACGAATTCACCGCTTCTTCTAAACCCTTTACTAAGTAATAGACTATACAGGTCAGAGTACATTTCTACCTGTGGGTCAGGAATAAGGTTAGAGCTTTGACGATCGTTATAATAGCCGCATTCATGTTCTGCGGTTATATAAAGGTTAAGGTTGTGAGTGTTCATGCGCTGTATCTTAATTTATTTAAGGAATATGAAAAGCAAAAGAAATCACAGTTAAAGCCAGCTCTTATATAAACAGCTAATTTAAAAACAGCTTAAATACCCCTTAGAAGCTATACAGATAGATGCTATAATCCGCGTTTTTGTCATTATTGGTTATAAAAATGGGTTCTGATACTCAACGAAATACTCGAATTGAACAGCTAAAACTAGCCCTGAAAGAGCGCATTTTGATACTCGATGGTGGCATGGGCACGATGATTCAGAGTTATAAATTAGAAGAGGCTGACTATCGTGGTGAGCGCTTTGCAGACTGGGCATCGGATTTAAAAGGCAATAATGACCTGTTGAGTATTACCCAGCCGGATATCATTCGTGATATCCATAAAGCCTATCTGGAAGCGGGTGCAGATATTGTTGAAACGAATACGTTTAACGGCACCTCAATTGCAATGGCTGACTATTCAATGCAAGAGTTGGCGTATGAACTAAATCTGCAAGGCACAAAAGTAGCCCGTCAGGCAGCGGATGAATTAAGCACAGCTGAGCGACCTCGTTTTGTGGCGGGTGTTTTGGGCCCCACCAACCGCACCGCCTCCATTTCTCCCGATGTGAATAATCCTGGCTATCGAAATGTTAGCTTTGATGAGTTGGTTGAGGCTTATACCGAAGCCACCAGCGGTCTGGTTGATGGTGGCTGTGATATTTTATTGATTGAAACGGTTTTTGACTCACTTAATGCTAAAGCCGCTATTTTTGCAGTAATGCAGTATTTTGATGATCATAATGTAGATATACCGGTGATGATTTCCGGCACTATTACTGATGCTTCAGGTAGAACATTATCTGGCCAGACAGCCCAGGCTTTCTGGAACTCAATGTGCCATGTGAATCCAATTAGTTTTGGTTTTAACTGTGCGTTAGGTGCTGATGAGTTGCGTCAGTATGTTGCAGAAATGTCGGGCATTGTAAATTGTAATATTAATGCACACCCGAATGCGGGGCTGCCAAATGAATTTGGTGAATATGAAGAATCACCAGAAGATATGGCTGCGCAAATTGAAGAGTGGGCAAGTTCAGGTTTCTTAAATATTATTGGTGGCTGTTGTGGAACCACGCCAGCACATATAAAAGCGATAGCTGATGCTGTATCTAAATATCCGCCAAGAAAAATTCCCGATATAAAAGTTGAATGTCGCCTGAGTGGTCTTGAGCCACTTAATATCACAAGTGAATCATTATTTGTGAATGTGGGTGAGCGCACAAATGTTACCGGTTCTGCTCGATTCAAGCGTTTGATTCTAGACGAAGATTATGAAACAGCACTGGATGTTGCTCGAGAGCAGGTAGAAAACGGTGCGCAGGTAATAGATATTAATATGGATGAAGGTATGCTCGATGGCGAAAAAGCCATGGTTACCTTTTTAAATATGATTGCATCCGAACCGGATATATCACGCGTACCGGTAATGATCGATTCATCCAAGTGGCACATCATAGAAGCGGGTCTTAAATGTATTCAGGGTAAAGGTATCGTTAATTCCATTAGTATGAAAGAAGGCGAAGATATCTTTATTGAACAGGCAAAGCTAATTCGTAAATACGGTGCCGCTGCAATTATTATGGCCTTTGATGAAACCGGGCAGGCAGATACATGTGACCGAAAAGTAGAAATATGTACGCGCGCTTATAAAATATTAACTGAAGAAGTTGGTTTTCCTGCAGAAGATATAATTTTCGACCCGAATATTTTTGCCATAGCTACGGGCATTGAAGAGCATAATAATTATGGTCTGGATTTTATTGAAGCTACTAGTGTCATTAAGAAAACCCTGCCACACGCAATGGTCTCTGGTGGTGTATCTAATGTGTCGTTTTCGTTTCGTGGCAACAACCCTGTGCGCGAAGCCATACATGCGGTCTTTTTATACCATGCAATAAAAGCAGGTATGGATATGGGCATAGTTAATGCCAGTCAGTTAGCTGTTTATGATGACCTGCCTGAAGAATTACGTGAGTGCGTAGAGGATGTTGTACTTAACAGGCGAGATGATTCTACCGAGCGTTTACTGGATATCGCAGACAAGTATCGCGGTGATGGCAGTACAGGCAAAAAAGAAGAAAGTCTTGAGTGGCGCGAACTGGAAGTAAGTAAACGTATTGAGCATGCATTAATTAAAGGCATCGATGCATATGTTGAAGAAGATACAGAAGAAGCACGTTTAAGTTATGCGCGTCCAATTCAGGTAATTGAAGGCCCGTTGATGGATGGTATGAATGTTGTCGGCGATTTATTCGGCGATGGTAAAATGTTTTTACCTCAGGTGGTTAAATCTGCCAGGGTTATGAAAAAAGCGGTTGCTCACCTGATTCCATTCATTGAAGCTGAAAAGGACGGCGCGGCTAAATCGAATGGCAAAATATTAATGGCTACAGTTAAAGGCGATGTGCACGATATAGGTAAAAATATTGTTGGTGTTGTGCTGCAGTGTAATAACTTTGAAGTGGTTGATATGGGCGTTATGGTGCCTGCGAATAAAATTCTGGAAAAAGCTAAAGAAGAGAATGTTGATATAATTGGTTTAAGTGGTTTGATAACACCATCGTTAGATGAAATGGTGCATATGGCGAAAGAACTGCAGCGTTTGAAACTGGATATTCCGGTAATGATCGGTGGAGCCACGACATCAAAAGCACATACGGCTGTTAAAATTGATCAAAATTACGATGGTCCGACTGTTTGGGTTAAAGATGCATCACGTGCTGTGGGTGTTGCACAAAGCTTAATCTCAGCAGAGCTGAAAGAAAATTTTGTATCTGAACTGCGTGACGATTATGAGCAGGTGCGCATTAATCATGCGGGGCGTCGTAAGAAAACCAACTGGGCAAAAATCGAAGATGCCAGAGCCAATAAAGTAAAAATAGACTGGGATAAAAGTGATATTGGTACGCCTACGTTTAGCGGAGTGAAAGTTTTTGATGATTATTCATTAGACGAAATTAAAGACTATATCGACTGGACACCATTTTTCTTCGCCTGGGAATTAAAAGGCCGTTATCCAAAAATACTAACGGATAAAGTAAAAGGCGAAGAGGCAACAAAATTATTTAACGATGCCAAAAGCATGTTAGATAAAATTATCAGTGAGAAGTGGTTGCAGGCAAAAGCAGTCGTCGGTGTATTTGCTGCAAATAGCATAAATGATGATGACGTAGAGGTTTATACCGATGAGTCGCGTAGTGAGGTGTTAACTACACTTAACTTCTTGCGCCAACAAACGCAGCAGCCTCCGGGCCGACCTAATTATTGTTTAAGTGATTTTATTGCACCTAAAGAAACCAGCTTAAGTGATCACATTGGCGCGTTTGCTGTTACCACAGGCATAGGTATTGAAGAGCACGTAAAACGTTTTGAAGATGATCATGATGATTATCAGGCTATTATGCTTAAAGTTTTAGCTGATCGTTTAGCCGAGGCTTTTGCAGAATTAATGCATAAGCGAATGCGTAGAGAATATTGGGCATATGCAAAAGAAGAAACTCTAGACAATGCCGCTTTAATTGCCGAAGAGTATAAAGGAATACGGCCCGCTCCGGGTTATCCTGCTTGCCCTGACCATACTGAAAAAGCAAAGTTGTGGCAATTGATTGATGCGGATAATAATGCGGGAATCAGTATTACTGAAAGTTTTGCGATGCTACCTGCTGCATCAGTTAGCGGTTGGTATTTTAGTAATCCCGAATCAAAGTATTATGCGGTGGCTAAAATAAACCGGGACCAGGTTGAAGATTATGCAAAACGAAAAAAAATGTCACTGGCAGAAGCAGAACGCTGGTTATCACCTAACCTGGGTTATGATAATTAAGCGGAGTGTTGACGTTGTATAAATTAAATTTAAAATTAACTGAGTGTCTTTATGTAATAAAGACAGTTGTCTCAGAAAGGAATCAGTATCTTTAGGTATAAGGAAGATAGGCTGCCTGTTCTATTGATTTTAACCCTCACTGTGGTTGATTTTATTCTGTACTTCAGCGTGACTAATGGCTGGCTGTTATTTGCTTATTACTTAATTATGATTATTCCGAAAGGCACTATCTGTGCCTGGAATCATCATCACCAGCATTTATTTACGTTTCGAAATACATTTTTGAATCGCGGTCTGGAATTTGCTTATGCATTGCATACGGGTGTAACTACACATCTCTGGCGCCTACATCATGTATTAGGGCATCATTTAAAATTTCTTGATCAGGAAAAAGATGAAAGTCGATGGAAGCGAAAAGATGGCACAAAAATGGGTGTTATTGAGTATACGCTGAATGTGGCATTAACTGCATACCCAAGAGGTTTTAGTGTGGGTAAGAAACACCCTAAGCAATTAAAACCTTTTGTTGTTTATAGCCTGATAACATTTTTAATTGTTGGGCTTCTGGTTTGGTATAAACCGCTAGAAGCTTTTTTATTATTTGTACTGCCGATGATTACCAGTTTATTATTTACAGCTTTTGTAACATATGAACATCATTCGGGGCTGGATACTCAAAATGAATTTGAGGCCTCTTATAATAATTTAAATAAAATGTACAATTTGTTTACTGGAAATCTGGGTTATCACACAGCGCATCATCACAAGCAGGGTGTGCACTGGTCAAAACTGCCCCAGTTACATAAAACGATAGAAGATAAAATTCCCAAACAGCTATATACAAAGTCGGTTATTACCAAAATAGTTTTAGGTGGCTAAATTACAGAATGCTTCTGCTCTGAGAGTTTGCAGCTTTAATCCACCAGGAGCAGTGTTTTGTTTTAAATTAAACATTATGATCGTCTATCACGCATACGTCTGTCAGAAAAATCAATAGGTATGTTTTGCTGGCGCCGATCGCTGCTTTGCTTTCTGCGTTCCTTTATAAATTGCAGCATTATTGAAGCCATTGTGAAACTAATTAAAATCGCGACCCAACAGGTTGCAATATAAGCATCATAAGATTCATGAAGGTCTAGCTGAATTACGCGGACGCCTATAAATTCAAGTGTTATCGTCGCCAGGCCGGCGACAGCACATAGAAACAATAGATATATAAAAAATAATCGGTAATAAACGAAATTTACATCACGAACATTTAGGTGCATAAGTACAGGCCGCAAATTGTTAAGTGCACCGCTTATAGGCGATGCACGTAGCACAATAGTGTGTAACTAATAGAATAGACTATATTTGTGAAAAATACTTATATCACAATAATCACGAGACAAACCCGTCTCTATCGAGTGTATGTAGGTATTGCGCGTCAATAGCAGGTATACAATGGTCTTATCTATGCAGATTACGCGGAAGTTATGCTGTTTCTACTGCTGCAGCATGTAATGTTTCACTAACTGACATTGTTGGCGTCAGCTCAATGTCATAATCATTATATTAATATTCAAAATACATCAGCAATTAAGTGTGCCATAACATTTAGTGGAATGCGTAAATAGAAATTTAAAATAGCTTAACTTTAGCCATTTCAGAATCATTTCAATTGTATGCTGGTGATCATGAATAGAACTATCGTTACGCTGAAAATGAGGTGTCTTGCTTTTAAAATACAGATAGCATATCTGAAGGGTATTCCTGGCAGTGATTTGAAGAAATAATTTGAAAATTGACCCATCTGAGCAGATATTTTGGGTAACTTGTCAACAAAATACTGAGGTTTTTGAACTAAAAATTTTGAAAAAAGGTTATCCACAAAAGCTGTGGATAACTCTGTGGATGGCTCACTGAATTGTGTCTGAAATGGAACTATAACGGATTTTTTATTAGATTGTATAAAAAATAATCAATACTATTTTAATTAATAAAATCAACAGGTTATAAATAAATTGAAAATAGTTTGACAGTTTGTAAGTATTAAGAGGTGCTTAATTAGGTGTTTGTAGTTGAATAAGCGGACTGTGCATAACTAGGCCTGACATTGTATAAAAAACGATATAATAGCTGTCTATTTTACAGTTTTCGGTATCATAGGTTGCTATATCAAGCTTTGGCTGTAGCAAAAAATAAATTAGGCGAATTATTTGAGTCAAAAACATAAAATTCATAGTGAAAATTGCTGTTTAATTCATAAAAAAGACAGTTATTTACTATATGACCCGCATTTACTAACGTCCCCGGAAGCCGATTTGCTTTACAGTGGGATATTTCATAAATCAGATGATTTTCGACCCGTTGTGGCGGGCGGGCGCGGGCAGGCATGGTTTGTTGAAATCAATGGGTTAGCGGCAGTTTATCGCAGATATCTGCGAGGTGGCCTAATATCGCGATTAAACCAGCAGACGTATTTTGGTTTGAGACAGGAAGATAGTCGTTCATTTAAAGAGTGGCGGCTGCTGCAGTTGATGCTTGAACGAGGTTTACCGGTTCCGCGGCCCATTGCTGCATCTGTAAGCCGCTGGCCTTTCAAATATAGCCCGTTTTATCGAGCGCAGATACTGGTTGAGTTAATTCCCAATGTTAAAGTGCTTGATCAAATATTAACTCAGCGGGATTTAACCTCAGAAGAATGGGCCCTGGTTGGAAAATGCATTCGCCAATTTCACAATGAAGGTGTTTATCATGCTGATTTGAATGTTAATAATATTCTACTCAATGAGTCATCCTCTGTTTATCTTATTGATTTTGATAAAAGTGAAATTCGAAATACCCGGGAAAAAGGTGATTCATGGAAGCAGGGAAATTTGCAGCGGCTTAAAAGATCATTATTAAAACAGTGGTCAATTCATAAGTCATATCATTTTACAGAAAAAAACTGGCAAACTCTGCTAGCTGCATATACAGCTTAAATGTAAGTTAATCTATAACAGCTTATATAACTTTTGCTCATAAACGCCGTTTATCCGCATTTACTGTAATGGGGGCAATTATAAATATTAATAGTTCTTCAGCTAACTAGTGTTAGCGGGATGACAGTTATATAGGCAATGGCAATAACCTGCATGATATTGTTTGCTTTTCTGGTGGTAATGGTGATTTGACTGATGTTATTGCAGCTGTGCCTGTATCAGTTAGCAGTGTCATGCTGGCAGGGTCAATATCTTTAAAAGCTTAACACTCATTTTTTATAATGATGTTGTCAATATAAACATCAAGAATTTTATTCTGCTTTTGTAATGCATTTTTTGCGTTGTTACCAATAGAGATAAATTTTTCAGGGTTTTTAAAATATGATGAAATTTCAGACTCTAATTTAGTTATGTTTTCTACCTGTATACATGCATTATTCTCAAGTAGAAATTTCATTTCATCAGCAAAGTTAAACATATGTGGTCCACTAAGTGTTGGTTTGCCGAGGCGACATGACTCAAGAATATTCTGCCCGCCGTGATTAATTAATGATCCACCAATAAAAACAAATTCAGCGCCCAGCATAAAGTTTGTTAGTTCACCTAATGTGTCAGCCAGATAAATTTTTGTTTTGTCTTTTAAAATGGAAGACTGACTGCGCACTGCATATTCTATATTTAATGAGTTCAGTTGTTTTTGAATTTGATTGCTACGGTTAGGGTGTCTGGGTACGATAACCAGTAACATGTCCGGGTTAAGTTTTTTCCAGAGAGTTGCTAATTGTAACTCCTCGTCATTGTGAGTTGAAGCCGCTACACAATAAGTACGACCTTGAAGATTAATGGCTGTAACATGAAGGTTGTTGTTGGTAGATACAAACTTTAAATTCCCGGCAACTAACAGTTGCTGGTTGTTAGCCCCAAGCGTTTTAAAATTAGTTAATTCTTCGTTTGATTTGCATAATATTTTATCTACATAGCTAAGACTGGTTTTATAAATTGATTTAACCCAGTTATTAGCTGATAAGGTGCGGTGAGAAAGTCGCGCGTTAATTATAGAAATTGGTATCTTGTTTACATATGAAGTTTGGTAGAGCAGTGGCCAGATCTCAGTTTCCATAATCAGACATAAAGAAGGTTTTGTTTTTTTGATAAAACGGCTTATGGCAAATTTAGATTCTATGGGTAAGAAGCAGTGCTGGGTGCGTGGCGAGTTATGACGGGCTACTGTGCTTGCTCCGGTAACAGTGTTTGTGGTGATAACAAACTTTTTGTCAGGGTAACGTTCTAATAATTTCAGGTGTAATGGTAAATATGTATTTACTTCACCAACCGATGCACAGTGAATCCATATGGTTTTGTTTTTTTGAGTGGCATAGGCGAACCCCATGCGCTGTAGTAAATAACGAGATGACTTGTCGCGAATAGCTATCTTTAAAGTGTATATAAAAAATGCTGGCCATAAAAAAATGCTTAGAAGTCTATAACTCATGTTCTTATATACAATTTATCTGGGTTCATTTTCTTTACTTTTTCTTCTTCTTTTTGCTTTCAGGGTAAACCGCGCTTTCACCTTCAGGTCGATTTTTATAACGTTTATGTACCCAGAGGTATTGTTCCGGATTTTGCATAATTAAATGTTCTAATGTCCTGTTAATAACCAGTGCATCATCTGCTGTGTTTCCCGTAGGAAAGTTTTCTAAAGCAGGTAATATAACCAGCTTGTAACCTTTGCCCTTAGGTTTACGTTTAATATAGTAGGGAACAACGGCAGCCCCCGTCATATCTGCAAAACGAGCGGGTGCCGTTAGGGCGGAAGCCTGTACTCCAAAAAACGGCGTAAATATCATATCTTTACCCCTGAAATCCTGATCAGGCGCATACCATGCGGCATGGCCTTTTTTTAATCCTCTAATCATAGATATAGGTTTATGATAATCGACAATGGCTTTGTAAAGGCGGGCCCTGTGATAACGCATAAATGCATCAAATAATTTATTATGTGCTCGTTTGTACATAACCTGAAATGGCACGTAATGATTGAGAACAGGGCCGCCAATTTCCAGACAGGTAAAATGGGCTGTTAAAATTATAACGCCTTTTCCTTTTTTCTGCTGCTCAGTGATATTTTCTAAACCATCCACTTCACATAACTTAAGCAGTCTCTCATCATGCCACCAGCTTAATGCCAGTTCAAATGCGGCAATTCCCATGTTTCTGAAGCTGCTTTTGCGCATTCGAAGAATTTCTTTTTCATCTGCATCGGGAAATGCAAAACGTAAATTTATATCAGCGATAGTGCGTCTTTGAGGCATGAAAATATAAAGCAACTTTCCTAAAGCGGCACCGCAGACTTCAATCGCAGGTAAGGGAAGTGAAACCACGGTGCGTAATATGGCGAGTGATAACCAGGTTGGCCAGTATTTGGGAGATAGATAGTTGGCTGGGTTGACGGCCTTAATCAAAATGTAATCTCTAAAGTTGTATCTATTAATTGAGATGAAAAGGCTTAACTTATTATCAGCTAACGTATTTTGCCTTTAGTTAATAAAAGGCGAATGAATAATAACAGGCTTTTCACGTGTAGCTTTTATGAGTAACTATTATTTCTCCGGCAAAGCTGGATTTTTGCCGGGTTTTTAATTTAAAAAACTATTAATGCTCTGGCCATCACCTGTGTTAAGAATGCCAGCAGCCTGTTTTAAACGTAAAGTGTTAATTACATAATTATATCGTGCACGAGCATAATCTCGCTCAGCTCTGTAAACTTCGCGTAATGTAGATAATACATCTATAGCCGTACGAGTGCCCACTTCAAAACCCGCCTGGGTAGCTTCATGAGCCGCCTGGTTTGAACGTAGTGCCTGTTCAAGGGCCTTTACCTGTGCAATGGTGGAGGTTACACCCAGGTAAGCATCACGGGTTTGTTGTAATGTCTGGCGTTTTGCTTTTTCTTTTAATGAACGAGATTGTTCTTTTAAAGCAACTGACTGATCGTGTTTGGCACTGGTAAGCCCACCGCTATAGATAGGTATAGTTAACTGAACAGTTATTGCAGTATCAGTAGAGTCAGATGCAAACCGACCGCCATCAGAACTACTGTAGTCATGTTGAGCTACCAGGTCGAGATATGGATAATGTTCTGACTGGTCTGCAGAAACCTGTTTTTGAGATGCCTGGTAATTGTATTGTGCGGCTTTTAGTTGCAGGTTATTTTCCAGCGCTTTGTCTGTCCATTTAGTGACATCGGCAGGTTCAGGAATTAATAAAGGAATATCCTCAATCATCGTCGCAATAGTGGTTGTATAAGTGCCTAAAATGACGGCCAGGGCTTCGAATTGTGCAGAGAGTATATTTATAGCGTCTATTTCCTGAGCCACTGACGTGTCATAACTGGCCTGGGATTCTTTTACATCGGTAATCGCAATTAAGCCGACTTCAAATCGCTTTTTTGATTGTTCAAGTTGTTTACTGATAGCTTCTTTTTCAGCTGTTGCAAATTTTAAATTATCCTGCGCACCCAGGACATTAAAATAGGCTGTAGCAAGGCGTATAATTAAATCTTGTCTGGCGGCTTCGACGGTGGCGAGGGCAGCTGCAATTGACATGTCAGTTTGCTGTAATTTTTTGTAAACACTGTGGTTATAAAGAGTCTGGCTTAAAGTCAGGCTATATCCATCAGATTCAAATGATGAAGTTCCATTTGGAAAAACCGAACTGTTCTCGGTTTCCTGTTCTGTATGGTTGCTAAAAGCGGAAAGATTTAACTGAGGTAGCAATGCCGCTTTACTAAGGCCGCGGCTAGCTAGTGAACTTTGATAAGCAAATTCAGCAGCCTGTAAATCCTGGTCATGTGTAATAGCCAGTTCTAGCGCCTGAGAAAAATTGAGTGTATTAGGTGTTTTGTCCTTTGCCTGTGCTTGTGAATTAATAATTAAACAAGTAGCGGTCACTATACCAAAAAAGATTTTTTTCATATTGTGTTTCATATTGAGTTTGTTTTTTATAGGCTTTGGATATAAGAATAGATTTAAAGTTCAAATTCGGGTTTTTGTTCGCCATGTACCAGCGGTTTTAAATCGGTTTCAAAAACACTTTCATCAGACCATTCGTTATCACCGGTACGCGTAATGATATGTGCTGTCATAACGGGTGATACACCGTCAATTACAAACATTTTGCCGTTAATTGTTAATGCATTTTTAAAGCTCCGGGGTATTTCACTGACGGAACCTGTTAAAACAATGGCATTATACTTTTTATCCATTTCTGGTAGGTCGAGGCCATTTGCGCAACTCAGGCTAATGTTAAATACACCCTGTTCTAGCAAGGTTTGAGCTGCTTTTTTTGCCAGAGTTTCATCAATTTCAACACTATCAACATGGCTGGCCATATTTGCGAGGCAGGCAGTAAGATAACCACTGCCGGTACCAATCTCGAGGATATTATCTTCAGGTTGAATATTCAAAAGCTGTAATATGCGTCCTTCAATAATAGGGTGCATCATGTTCTGTGAATCATTCAGGGGAATTGCGGTATCCGCATAAGCAAGATTAATATACTGGGCAGGTACATACTGATCGCGAGGGATAGTTTCTAGCGTAGTAAGCACCTTATCATCTAGCACGTCCCACGGGCGCACCTGTTGTTCAACCATATTATAGCGACATTGGTCCAGATGTGACTGCATTTAGTTCCCCTGAAGGTATTTGCATTATTTATTTTTGACTAATTCTACCCCCTGTCAACAATCTTGGATAGTCCTATACCTAAGCAACTTGCTCAGGTAAACTTAGCGACCACAAGCTAGGGGAATTTTGTGTATCCAGTTGGGCAACCGGTGGTGCATTAAATTGAGAATGAGCTAAAACCAGGCTAAAACCAGATTTTAGAATAAACCCTTAGAACCTGATCCAGATTATGCTGGCGGAGGGAAGCTTTGCTGTTTGCTCCTTTCTTTCGCCATAGCCTCACACATTTCGAGGAAAAAACTATGAGCGCCATACCTGAAGAATTTATCAAAAATACTGCCAAGTTATCTGAAGAAGTTACCCGGCCCTTTAGAAATTCACGCAAAGTATATGTAACAGGCTCACGTGATGATATTCGCGTTGGCATGCGTGAAATTGACCAGGACAATACCTCGGACAGCCTGGGCTTTGAGGTCAATCCACCCATACCTGTCTATGATACATCCGGCGCATTTTCAGACCCCGATATTGAAATTGATTTAATGAAGGGTATGCCAGATGTTCGTAGCAACTGGATTATTGAGCGAAATGATACTGAGCAGCTTGATGGCCCAACTTCCTCATTTGGACATACACGACAGACTGATCCAGAACTTGCACATCTTCGTTTTGAGCATATTACAAACCCACGTAGGGCCCTGCCGGGTAAAAATGTGAGTCAGATGCACTATGCCCGTCAGGGTATTATTACCCCGGAAATGGAATATGTTGCAATACGTGAAAATCAGAAATTAACTGAATTACGTAAAGACCCGGCGTATAAGAAGTTACTCAGGCAGCATCCGGGAGAAAGTTTTGGTGCTGAGCTGCCGGAAGAAATGACAGCGGAGTTTGTTCGCTCAGAAGTGGCACGTGGTCGCGCTATCATTCCAGCAAACATTAACCATCCGGAAGTTGAACCGATGATTATCGGGCGTAATTTTCGGGTTAAGGTAAATACAAATATCGGTAATTCAGCGGTCACGTCATCTATTGAGGAAGAAGTTGAAAAAATGGCCTGGTCGGCGCGTTGGGGTGGCGACACATTGATGGATTTATCAACAGGTAAAAATATTCATGAAACCCGTGAGTGGATTTTACGTAACTCGCCTATGCCTATTGGCACCGTGCCAATTTACCAGGCACTAGAAAAAGTTAACGGCAAAGCAGAAGACCTCACATGGGAGATCTTTCGCGACACATTAATAGAGCAGGCTGAACAGGGCGTTGATTACTTTACAATTCATGCGGGTGTGCGCCTTCAATATGTGCCATTAACGGCTGAACGAGTTACCGGCATTGTGTCTCGTGGTGGCTCTATTATGGCTAAATGGTGCCTGGCGCACCATCAGGAAAGTTTCTTATATACTCACTTTGAAGATATTTGTGAAATTATGAAGGCTTATGATGTGAGTTTTTCATTAGGCGATGGCCTGCGCCCCGGCTCTCTAGCTGATGCTAATGATGCGGCGCAGTTTGGTGAGCTTGAAACCTTGGGCGAATTAACAAAAATTGCCTGGGAACACGATATACAGGTGATGATTGAAGGTCCGGGCCATGTGCCATTGCAGATGATTAAAGAAAATATGGATAAGGAGCTTCAGGACTGCTTTGAAGCCCCATTTTATACACTGGGGCCGTTGACGACTGATATTGCACCGGGATATGACCATATAACATCTGCACTAGGTGCTGCGAATATTGGCTGGTACGGTTGTGCCATGTTGTGTTACGTAACACCAAAAGAGCATTTGGGCTTACCTAATAAAGCAGATGTGCGCGAAGGAATTATTACTTACAAGATAGCGGCGCATGCGGCTGATCTGGCCAAAGGCAACCCTGGTGCGCAAGTGCGTGATAATGCCATGTCAAAAGCACGATTTGAATTCCGTTGGGAAGATCAGTTTAATCTAGGTCTGGATCCAGAAAAAGCCAGGGAATATCATGATGAGACACTACCTAAAGACTCGGCAAAGGTGGCACATTTTTGTTCCATGTGTGGGCCCCACTTCTGTTCAATGAAAATTTCACAGGATGTTCGTGACTATGCTAAAAAGAAGGGCATAACGGATGCAGAGGCTCTGCAGAAGGGCATGCAGGAGAAATCCATTGAGTTTATTGATATGGGTGCACAGATCTATAATAAAACCTGAGTAGCTGAGGGCACCCTTTAATCAGGGTGCCTGTCAGGTTCTTCTGCCAGATTCCGGGTTATTGTTTATGTCAAAATATCAGCAAACACGCCAAAATCTGCTAGATTTATAGTTGGCTCCTCTATAAAAATAAACGATTCTGATGACTGAGATAAATCTTTACCATTTATTAAAACAGCAAATTAATGACCACCTGTCATCTGTGGATGTTTCCAGCTCACCCTGGAAAGAATTTATGATGGCTGTTGATGGCACTTATCAAAAATTTGATATAGACCAGCGCACGCTTGAACAATCATTAACGCTAAGTGCCGAAGAACTGGTGCAGGCTAATGATGAAATGAATGCTGTATTTGCGGCTATTCCTGATCAGCTATTTCATCTTGATTTTGAAGGCAGGGTAATCAGTTATAAGTTAGGTCAAAGTAGTTATCACTATTTGAAAAGTGAAAAACTTATCAATCAACACATTAAAGACATTCTGGATATTGAGGTTGTTGAAAAGTTTGAAGTTTCAATTAAGCAGGTCCTTGAACAACTCTCAGCAAAAAATTTCGAGTTTGTAATATATCACGATAGAAAAATATATTATTACGAAGTACGAATGATGCCTGTTAAGTCGCAGGAAGTAATAGCACTTATTCGTGATGTAACAGAACGCAAGGTGGCAGAAGAGCAGATCGCCTTTTTAGCCTATCATGATAGCCTCACAGCATTACCCAATAGTCGTCTGTTTAAAGATCGCCTTGAACATGCTATTTCACAGGCAGAACGCAATAATAAAATATTGGCCATTATGTTTTTAGACCTCGACAGGTTTAAATTAATTAATGACACAATGGGGCATTCTGCAGGCGATGAATTATTAAAAATAACATCAGAACGATTAATTGAAGCAGTAAGAAAAACGGATTCTGTTGCTATCAATGCAAATGGTAATGCATCTTCAATTGCACGATTCGGTGGAGATGAATTTACCATATTGCTGGATGATGTTGAAAATATGCAGGCAATTATTCGCATAGCAGAACGTATTGTAGAAAACGTGAGCCAGCCGCTCATGTTAGAAAGGCAGGAAGTTCATATTTCTACCAGCATAGGTATCGCTATTTATCCCGATGATGGAAAAGAAGCAGACGTGATTTTAAAACATGCTGACTCTGCTATGTATCATGCAAAAGCTCAGGGTAGAAATAATTTTCAGTTCTTCACAGAAGAGATGAATAAATCCTCTATTGAGCTGTTATCACTGGAAAACAATTTACATAAAGCATTAGTTCAAAACGAACTGTGTTTATATTATCAGCCACAGGTAAGTGTGATTACCGGGCAGCTAGTCGGTATGGAGGCCTTAATTCGCTGGCAACATCCGGAGAGAGGGTTTGTTTCGCCGGGAGTTTTTATTCCATTAGCCGAAGAAACAGGCATGATAATGCAAATTGGTGAATGGGTTTTTCGCGAGGCCTGCACACAGGGTGTAAGCTGGTTAAATGCTGGTTACAAGTTAGAAAAAATCTCTGTTAATCTTTCTGCACGGCAGCTTAAAGATGAAGGTTTGCCGGTTTTAATTGCCTTGATTTTAGAAGAAACCGGCATGCCTGCTGATAAGTTGTGTATTGAATTAACTGAAACCGCTTTAATACTCGAGCCAGATGTTGCGCTTGCTCGTTTGAAAAAAATAAAAGAGTTAGGTGTGTCGTTATCATTAGATGACTTTGGTACAGGATACTCGTCTTTAAGTTATTTAAAACGATTCCCTATTGATACGCTAAAAATTGACCAGGCATTTATTCGAGATGTAAAAGTAGATCATGAAGACGCGGCGTTAGTGAAAGCAATTATCGCGATGGCGCATGGTTTAGGTATGGAGGTGATAGCCGAAGGTGTTGAAATTCAGGAGCAGCTTGAATTTTTAGGAGCCAATGCCTGTGACACGATTCAGGGGTATTTGTTTAGTCGGCCTTTGCCGGCAAAAGAGATGAGTGCTCATATGGTTAAAAGATAGCTGTAAGTTCACTGGAGTTTTTTCTAGTATTGGCTATGTGAAATAGAAGCTGCTAAGGCATACCCGCTCTCTTATTTTTATAATGTTTAAGTTAAAACCAGTACAGGTTTTTTGCCTGCAGCAATACGAGTTGTTGCTACTGCGGCATATTCAATTTTTAATCGACTATAAACATCGTCCAGTGACATGCTTAATATTTTACTGGTAATTGCTCGAATAACCCCTGCGTGAGCAACAAGCAAAACATGTTGCCCCTGGTACTGCTCTGCAACCTCTTCATAAATGGCCCATACGCGATTAGCAAAATCATCGAGGGGTTCGGCTCCTTCAGGTCGATTATTAACCGGATCGAGTAAAAAGTTTTCCAGCGCATCACCTTCATTGTTTTGTATATCTTCAGGTGTGCGACCCTCCCAGCTGCCAAAGCCAATTTCTTTCAAATTATCAACTACTGAATAGTTGATATTCATGGTGTCAGCCAGAGCTTCGCTAAATTTCAAACATCGTGACAGTGGAGAGCTGATAATATGCTGCCATTGAGGTTTTTCAGGAACCGCATCCCACATTTGCTGCCAGCCCACTTTGCTTAAAGGGTCGTCAATACTAAAACCACGGTAGCGGCGACCGCCTTCCGGTTCACCGTGTCGAATAATATCTATGCGTGTTTCATTCATGACATCCAGCCTATTAACGTTAATATGGCAATGAAAGCCAGCCATACCACCAGTGTTCTTAATACCAGCGCGCGAGCCGAACGGATACAGGCTGTTTCTTCGCCGGGTTCACAATCTTTCAGCGCCCCCTGTCCAGCAGTAATCAGGGTGTGGTAATTACAATCGTATAAATCTTCCTGTTTGTTTTTGCCATAAAACTCCTGTTTAGCTCCCTCATAGTTACCTGTGAGAGCGTAGCCCATTGCAACCAGGTGCGCTGGCATCCAGGCAAGTACTGCCTGAAACTGACGCGCAGCATTTGCTAAAGTCGCACTACGGGTTGAGCGCATGGTGTGTGATGTTAAACGATAAAGTAGTGCGCCAAATGGACCGAGCAATACAAACCAGAATATAACAGCAAAGAAACGATCATTAGATTCGTGCAGTATAGATCGCATAACTTCTACGACCTGTTGGTCCGGGTCAGTTGGCGGCTCTTTTTGCATTATCGCGCCGGCTTCTGCATTAGCTGCGTCTTCATTACCGTTTTCTTTTGCTTCAAGGTACCGGTTTACCTGTCTGTTAAGGTCTTTGGGGCCGAGACAGAAAGCAAATATGACGAGGCCAAATAACAGGTCTATCAGACCTAATAATCGGCCTGCAAACCAGATCTGTAACAACATAGTTGTTAGCATTATAGGTAACAGTAAAATTAAAATTGACGACTTTTGTTGCGAGACTAACCCGGGAAGTGTTTTTAATATCCAGCGGCTGTAATTATCAAACCAGTCAAAATTACGATAATTTTCCAGTATGTCGCTAACACGTTCGAAAATAATCCCAAATAAAATACATATAAGTGCCATGTTCAGGGTTTTACCTTAGTCAGTTTGTCGGGTTATGAGTTTTTGTAAGTAATCCCAGTTAAATGCAGGTCCCGGGTCTGTTTTACGTCCGGGAGCAATATCACAGTGGCCGGTTATAGCATTTTTATCGATGTCAGGGTAGCTTTGCCTTAATTCTTCAAACAAATTTGCCAGTTTTTCGTACTGAACTGGCTCATAAGGGATGTCATCTGTGCCCTCTAACTCAATTCCAATGCTAAAGTCATTACAGCCTTCTATGCCGCAATAACTGGAAGCCCCGGCGTGCCAGGCGCGCTTATGAAAGGGAACGTATTGAATAATCTCCCCGTCACGACGTATTAACAGGTGAGACGATACTTTGAGCTGATAGATGTCAGCAAAATAAGGATGCTCAGCTTTATTTAGCTGGTTTGTAAATAACTGAGAGATATACGGGCCACCAAACTCACCAGGTGGCAGGCTAATATTATGTACAACAATCAGCCTGATACTTTCATTTTCCGGGCGATCATCATTATTCTCAGATGATATTTGAATTGCATCAGACAGTAACCCTGATTTATTGTTTATTTTCATATACTTAAAGTCTAACAGTTGAATTTATATTTGGCCATAAAATAAATATTTCACTATGGGTATATCTCTTTTCGCTCGATTCTATAAACTATACATTTGATCAGCATCGAAAGTTAATGGCAGCCTGTTTAATGCTATTTACAGTCGATGTGGGCTTATTATTTAAGCCGCTGATCAGCTTTACTCAACCCCTGGCTTAAGTATTAATTTATATGTCCAATCACCCAGTTAACTCCAGTTTTAACGCCGATGCTCATCCTTTAGCGGGTTTAAATACACAGCAACGAGCTGCGGCAGAATATATCTCAGGCCCAATGTTGGTATTAGCTGGAGCCGGCAGCGGAAAAACCCGGGTAATTACTCAAAAAATTGCCTATTTAATTCGCGATTGCGGTATTAAACCAATTCATATTGCGGCGGTAACCTTTACTAATAAAGCCGCCAGAGAAATGAAAGCGCGGGTAAAAGGTCTGTTAGGTAAAGGCGAGACCCGGGGATTAATCGTATCTACATTCCATAATCTTGGCCTGAGAATACTGGGTATTGAATATAAACATCTGGGTTATAAATCTGGTTTTAGTGTATTTGATGCAACCGATACCCTGGTATTGATTAAAGGTTTATATGCGTCGGAATCATTAAGTAATGTGGATGATGCAGAAGATGCCAGGTGGGCCATATCTCGCTGGAAAAATGATTTTATTTCTCCGGAGCAGGCAATTTCCAGTGCAGAAAATGACCTGGAAATAAAACACGCTATGTTGTATGCGCGTTATCAACGTCAGTTAAAAGCATACAACGCATTTGATTTTGATGACCTGATATTACAACCGGTTGTGTTATTTCAGAAAAATCCGGCTGTACTCGAGAAATGGCAACATCGAATACATTATTTACTGGTGGATGAATACCAGGATACCAATGCCAGCCAGTATCAATTAGTAAAATTACTGCTCAGTAACCATGGCCGCTTAACGGCCGTTGGCGATGATGATCAGTCTGTTTACTCATGGCGTGGTGCACGCCCTGAAAACCTGGCATTGCTGAATGAAGATTACCCCAATTTAAAATTGATAAAACTTGAGCAAAATTATCGCTCAACATCTCGAATTTTAAAATGCGCTAACCATTTAATTAAAAACAACCCACATACCTTTGAAAAACAACTTTGGTCAGACTTAGGTCTGGGCAGCAATATTCGTATCATAGAATGTCCCGGTGCAGATGGTGAAGCTGAGCGTGTAACGGTTGAGTTAAATACACATAAGTTTCAAAAACGCACAAAATTTGGAGACTATGCCATTTTATATCGTGGCAATCATCAATCACGTATTTTTGAAAAATATCTGCGTGAAATGCAAATACCTTATGTCGTCAGCGGCGGTACGTCATTTTTTGAACGAGCAGAAATAAAAGACATAATGGGGTATCTGCGATTGTTAGCCAATCAGGATGATGATACGGCTTTTTTACGCATTATAAATACACCTCGCAGAGAGATTGGTGGCAGTACACTGGAAAAACTCGGTGAGTATGCCAATGCACGAAATGTCAGTTTATTTGAAGCCTGTTTTGAAATGGGGTTATCAACTATTTTAAATGAACGAGCAGTAACAAAATTGCAGAACTTCACTAACTGGATAAACTTATTAAGTGATAATGCGCAGCGCGGTAACCCGATTGAAGTCGTTAAAGATATGATAAAAGATATCGGTTATCAAAACTGGCTCGAAGAACAGAGCAGCGATGTGAAAATTGCAGAAAAACGCATGGAAAATGTTTATGAATTAACCGACTGGTTAGCTCGTTTATATAAAGATGAAAAAGGAAAAAATCTGGGTGAGCTTGTTGCACACATGAGTTTAATGGATATTCTTGAGCGTAATAAAGAAGAAGCAAAAGAAGACATGGTTAGTTTGATGACCTTACATGCGGCCAAAGGACTGGAATTTCCCTATGTCTTTATGGTGGGTGTAGAAGAAGAATGTTTGCCTCACCGAACCAGCATAATGGAAGAAAACCTGGATGAAGAACGCCGCCTGGCTTATGTGGGCATTACTCGAGCACAGAAAGAGTTAACCATTACCTACGCGAAACATCGTCGACGTTATGGTGAAGATATTGAATGTGAGCCGAGCCGTTTTTTAAGTGAATTGCCTGAAGAAGAAATAGAGTGGGAAGGCGGTGGCCGTAAGGTTGATGAAGTTGTAGCAAAAGAACGCGGTCGAAGTCACCTGGCAGCTTTAAAAGATATGTTAGCGTAAGTAATAAATCAGGTGGTGATGTATTTATTTTCAAACCAGGTATCAATGGAAAAACTGAGAAATAAAAAGGCAATCACAAAGGGGGATAATTTTTTACAGTCAGCCCAGCTCGGATAAAAGACAGAGTAAAACCAGAGCGTCCGTTATCCTGATAGTGTGATCAACGAGTCCGACACCTGATTCACTTTGATCCACCCTGGCCTTGTTTAATATTGAACATTTAATGCGCCAACGTATACAAGGAGGCCTCACTACATGACTACACTACATAAACCGCGAGTGGGCCTTGCATTGGGCAGTGGTTCCGCGCGCGGCTGGTCTCATATAGGCGTTATCCGGGCACTTGAAGAGGCAGGCATTCGCCCCGATCTTGTCTGCGGTACCTCCATAGGCTCACTGGTTGGGGCTGTGTACGCGGCAGGTGAATTAGACTCTCTGGAAAGCTGGGTGCTTGGCTTGCAAATTGGTGACGTGGTCGGGCTTGCAGATATAAGTTTGGGTGCGGGCTTGCTTAAGGGTGATCGTCTGATGCAGTTTCTTCACAAAAATCTCGTCGATCGTTCAATCGAACAACTTCAAGTTCCCTTCGCCGCAGTCGCTACTTCATTACAGACAGGCGCAGAAGTCTGGCTGCAGAATGGCTCGACACTGAACGCCGTGCGCGCTTCCATCGCGATGCCGGGTATCTTCGCACCCGTTCGCCGGGAAGGTTCGTTACTGGTTGACGGAGGCCTGAGTAACCCGATTCCGGTGTCGCTCGCGCGCGCGATGGGCGCAGACATCGTGATCGCAGTCGACCTTGGCTCCGACATTCTGGGGCGCCGCTTTCGGACCGCTTCGGAGGCGAAAACGCAGGACCCTGAGCCTCAGTGGCTACTCAAGTTGCGTGAAAACCTCAACGCTCTCGCGCCTGAGAGGTCGCCCAGAGAACCCCCTATGCCTTCGATGATTGATGTTCTGAGCAGTAGTGTAGACATCGTACAGGTGAGAATAGCGCGCAGCCGGTTGGCTGGCGAGCCGCCGGATCTTATTGTGGCACCCCGGTTGGCTCACCTTAACCTGTTCGATTTTCACTGTGCTGAGGAGGCCATTGAGGAAGGTCGCCGGGCTGTGGAGCGAGTTGCTTACAGTCTTTCTGTGCTTAAGGGTGAAGCGACGTGAGAACAAGAATGCTTGCTAATATGCGCATATTCAATGGAGCCACAGGTGTTCGTATGGTGCCTTTATTGTTTTTAAACTACGGGTATTAGTCGCGGGCATTAGGGTATGCTAACTGCTATTCCAGCTCAACATCCATAATCGGTGGCACGTGCTTTTCTGAGTAAACTTTATCGGATACCCATGTTAAGACGTGAATAAAAACAAAGACTTAGACGTATTCAAGGCCCTTTCATATTGGATATCAAGGAGTCTGACCCCTTGATTCCCTCAAGGAGTCTGACCCCTTGATTCCTTGATTCCCCTGAAATGACAGGCATATTAATTATCAAGCCCCATCACCACGGCACGTGAGCGTTAATGTGTTATCTCTTTATGTTTAAGGCGATATCCTTAAGTGTTGGCAGGTTTAACTGGTGCTGCTCAGCTAATTGTAAAGCACGCTCAAGCCTGGCAGGCGCGCTGCGCCCCATACAGTTATGATGCGGGTCGCCTTCGAATGCAACTAACATAGCATTGATTAATTTTTCAGTATCAAAAGATTGTGCTGTAAGTTTGCTTTGTAGCTGAATAACTTCTGTGGCAACAAGTCGGGCGAAATCCTGATGGTTTTGCCATAACTCGGAAACCGTGCCGCCAACTTTAAGGCCGGCTATATTGGTTGTTAATATGTATACGTTTTTAACAACCAGTTCAAAAAGTAAATCTTCTGCAGAGGAAAGTTTTCTTGCTGGAATATCAATAGACGCTAAAGTGTCTACCAGTATCTGTGCCTTTTCTCCAAATACAGGGGAGGGTATTAAAACTTTATAATCCTGGCCTTTCTTTTTTTCAAACCAGACTGAAATAACAGTCGGCTCTAAATCGTGTTGTAACCAGTCATTCGGTAATAGTTCATTTTGCAGTAATACCAGACTTTTTTTCCATTGATCTGGAATATCAGTTAATACGCCCTGAAGATCAGTTTCGCCTACAGCGACTAAAACAAAAGCGGGGTTTGGGATGCCTTTGGCAACATATTGACAGTCGTCTTTACGATTAACGGGTACTACAGTATACCCGGAGCGTAAAAAACCTCTGGCAAAGACGCCGGCCATTTCACCCATGCCGATAATTACAATGGATTTGCTTGTTAGATTATTTGTCATGATTCTTATCCCGAATACTAATTACTGGTAGACTTGGACAGATTATAACTAAATTCACAACTTTATATGACGAAAAATTTAGAGATGAATGAATTCATGACAAATGACGTAAGACTGGAAAAAATAAATGACTGGGTAACAACAGAGTTAAAACTAACAGATTATCGAATTGAAGTTGCCTCAGCGGATGCTAGTTTTCGACGTTATTTCAGATTGATCTGTGGTGATGAGCATTGGATTATTATGGATGCGCCGCCCGAAAAAGAAGATTGTCAGCCTTTTATTTATATTGCACAGTTAATCGAAAATGCAGGAGTTCAGGCGCCGCATATTTATGAGTTTAATCAGTCGCAGGGGTTTATGCTGCTTAGTGATCTTGGTTCTACCGCATATTTAGATAAATTAAATATAGAAACGGCTGATGCTTTGTATTCTGATGCAATAAAATCAATTATCAAAATGCAGGATATAAAAGCAGACTTGCCAGCCTATGACGAAGAGTTATTGCAGCTTGAAATGAGTTTGTTTAAAGACTGGTATTTAATTAAACATCTAGATCAATCATTGAATTCAGCACAAAATAACATCATTACCAATACATTTAATATACTCGCGGAGTCTGCCTTGCAGCAACCTGTGGTTTTTGTGCATCGAGACTATCACTCACGAAATCTTATGATCACAGATGATCTTAATCCGGGTGTTATTGACTTTCAAGATGCGGTTAATGGTCCTGTTACATATGACCTGGTATCACTGATAAAGGATTGTTATATCGCCTGGCCTAGAAAGAAACAACTGTTATGGATTGATGAGTTTTTAAAATTATCGTCACTTAAGATAGAGCGAAAGAAATTTATAAAGTATTTAGATTTAATGGGTATGCAGCGTCACCTGAAAGCGATCGGGATTTTTGCGCGCTTAAAACATCGTGACTCGAAGCCGGCTTATATGAATGATATCCCCAGAACATTGGCCTATGTTTTTGATGTTTGTCAAAGATATGACGAGTTAACTGAGTTTTCTGCGCTTTTAACTTCATTGAATATAGAAGGTGATTCGAGCATACGTGAGCTGATTTTATGAAAGCCATGATACTGGCTGCGGGCAGGGGTGAGCGAATGCGACCCTTAACGGACAAAACACCTAAACCCTTATTAATGGCTGGCTCTAAACGTTTAATTGAGTTTCATTTAATGAACCTGGCAAAGGCAGGTTTTACAGATGTCGTTATAAATGTTGCCTGGTTAGGGCAGTTAATTATCGACACCTTAGGCAATGGTGAAAATTATAATTTAAATATAACTTATTCTAATGAAAAAGATCAGGCGCTTGAAACTGGAGGCGGCATTTTTAATGCATTACCTTTATTAGGTGACGAACCCTTTCTGGTTATTAATGGCGATGTGTGGACGGACTACCCGTTTGAAAGGTTATATAATTTTTCGCTACAGGACAAAGCACATTTAGTGTTAATTAAAAATCCTCAGCATAACCCGCAAGGTGACTTTTCTATATCAGGAAATCGTTTAGTTGAAAACGCGTCTGAAAAATTTACCTATAGTGGAATAGGTGTTTATTCGGCTGATTTTTTCTCGCAGAAAAGTAATGGCAAGTACCCACTTGCGCCTATGATCAGGCAATATATTTCTGAAAATAAAATAAGCGGTGAATTATATGACGGGAACTGGATGGATATAGGCACACAGCAAAGACTCAATGATTTGATTGAATTATCAGTTTAAGTCGGCTGATCATTGGTGTTAGAAATAACAAAAAACTATATATTTAATGACTTATGAGCAATAAAAAAGGCAAGCTATTAACTTGCCTTTTTTATTTTATAAACGATCCATCCGCTTAAAATGCTTTGCCCTGATATTCAGAGCCGCCCCAGAAGTATCTCAGTGATGCCATATGAACTGGGTCTGCAAGGTCATCACTATCATAATAAGTGTAATCAATTTCAAGTCGCGCTTCTCTATTCATACGCATGCCCCAGCCAATTGAGTAACTGCTGCCGCTTGTTTCATTTTCTGCAGTGCTACCGGTGAGGTCAAAGTTCATGTCAGTGCCACTATATTTGAATTTATACCACGTACCATTCTCTTCAATAGTACGATATGCCAATCCAATATGAGTGCCACTAACCGAATAATCTACTGCGGGGTTATCTGTGCCAGCCTCAATGCTGCCATAACCTACAGCTTCTAGTGCCCAGCCATCTTCTTCTACGCCAAACATAATATCCCCAGTGCCGCCAATATCTGAGTCAGAAGGTGCGACTACACCAAGCCCTAAACCATAGTAAAAACTAATACCCTGACGGCCTGCGTGACTATTAGCAGACATAAATACTAAAAAGGTCGTGATGATTAATAATGAGTTTTGTTTAAATTTCATCCGTTACTTCCTCAAATAAGTCGGTTGTGCTCTGGTTGAACCATGCATATAAGAAAGATAATAGCATGTTTTTAAAAAAATACCTTATTAAAATCAACAATATACAAAAGCATTGTGATCTTTTACACAAAGATACAGTTGCAAGCCTATAATTTGATGTAATAAACACTTATATTTCAATGGCTTATCGATAATTTGGTTTTCTATATAAGACAATTACACTTGTAGTTAGCAGGCTATTGTTTAAAGTGATGATGTTTTAATTAAATAGAGCAGCTGAGGTATACATTAATATGGGGCAGGAAATTACCGCTAGTCACTTTAGCAAACATGAGCTTGAAGTCTTTATGTCGAGGTTAAAGAAAGAAACGGCGGAACTTGAATGCTGGTTTCTGGCTAATAAATTCTCAGATCATGAACCGGTTGCAGGTTATGAAATGGAGGCCTGGTTGATTGATAAGCAGGGTGAGCCAGCACCATGTAATGAGGCGTTTTTAAAATCAGCTGACAATAAACTTTATACCGCAGAGCTGGCTCAGTTTAATATTGAGCTGAATGCAGATCCGGAAAATATTCGTTCTAACTTCTTATCTAATTTTGAAAAAGATTTTCAGCAACACTGGTTAAATTGCCAGAATGTTGCTGAAAATCTTGGCTGTCGTGTATTAAGTACAGGTATTTTACAAACATTAACCAATGATCATTTGAATATGGGCAATGTTTCGAATTTGTTGCGTTATAAAGTATTAAATGAGCAAGTCTTAAAGCAAAGAAATGGGCGTGCCCTGCAACTGAATATCAATGGCCGGCAATCCCTTAAGAGTACGCATCATAATGTTATGTTAGAAGCCGCCGCAACTTCTTTACAAATTCACCTGCAGGCGCCTCAAGATTTAGCGCACCATTATTACAATGCATCTATTTTAATTTCTGCGCCCATGGTGGCTATTAGCTCTAATTCACCTTATATGTTTGCAAAAGATTTATGGCATGAAACACGTATTCCCGTTTTTGAGCAAGCTGTAGATGTAGGGGGTTACAACGGTGCATCACAAGGCCCGGTTCATCGTGTTAGTTTTGGTACTGATTATGCGCGCCAGTCATTAATGGAGTGTTTTACTGAAAACCTGGAACACTTTCCTGTTCTGTTGCCCATGTGTTTTACTGAAGATGTGGAACAGATGCAGCACCTGAGTTTACATAATGGCACTATCTGGCGTTGGAATCGTCCGTTGATCGGCTTTGATAAAGATGCTCGTCCTCATTTGAGAATTGAGCATCGGGTCATACCAAGTGGTCCAAGTGTGGTAGATAACATTGCTAATATGGCGTTTTATTTTGGCCTGGTGCAATACTACGCAACGCAGAATATTAAACCCAATGAGTTGTTAGATTTTGCACAAGCTCGCGATAATTTTTATACATCCGCTCAGCATGGGTTAGATAATAAAGTTGTATGGCCTGGGTGTGAGCGTTGTGAGATGCGCCATCTAATTTTACACAAACTCATAGATCATGCACAAGCAGGTTTAGAAAGTTTAAATCTGGATTCTGCAGATATTGAGTACTATTTAAATATTATTCAATCTCGCGCAGAACAAAAACAAACAGGCAGTTACTGGCAGCGAGAGTTTGTTGCCCGGCATGGCAATGATATGAAAAAGTTACTCGAAACTTATTATCAAAACCAGCAAACAGGAGAGCCTGTTCATAACTGGGATTTTGAAACCTACAGGTAAAAAAATGAAAGATATGTTAGAACAGTATGATGAATTACCAGAAGGTTTTCTAAATGCAAGAGCTGAAAATTTACACCATATTTTAGAAAAGCCATCATTGATACATCTTCAGGGAGAAAAAGCAGAGCCACTTTTTATTTCTACTTTGTTACATGGTAATGAAACCACCGGGCTTTATGCGTTACAGAAATTATTGCGTAACTATCATGAAGAAGGGTTGCCCAGATCAATTTCAATTTTTGTGGGAAATGTAAAAGCAGCTGAAGCGGGTATGCGTCGTTTAGATGAGCAGGTTGATTACAATCGGGTTTGGCCGGGTACGCATCAGCATTATCTGGCTGAAGCACACATGATGCAGAAGGTTACCGATATCATGCAGCAGAAGAATGTATGGGCAAGTATCGATATTCATAATAATACGGGAAAAAATCCACACTATGCGTGTATTAATAAATTAGAGCAGCCGTTTATGTCACTGGCAGGTTTGTTTAGTGAAACGCTGGTTTATTTCACCACCCCGAAAGGTGTGCAGTCATCAGCATTTGCAGAGCTGTGTCCGTCGGTAACTCTGGAGTGCGGCTTATCAGGCGACGAAGCGGGTACAGATCATGTGCTTCAATATTTGAAAAAGGTACTGAGCTGTAATGACTTATGCGAAAATGAAGATATGAATTTAAATTTGTTTCACACTGTCGCCAGGGTAAAAATACCCGAGGGTTACTCATTTGGTTTTGAAGATGATGCGACGATAAATCTTTTACCGGAAATTGAAAATTATAATTTTTGTGAGCTTGATGCAGGCACGCTTATAGCATTAGTTGAGCCGGAGAGTAGTGCTTATTTGCAGGCTTTTGATGATGATGAGAGGGAAGTTGGTAGAGAATTTTTCGAATACGAGGCCGATAAAATCTTACTAAAAAAACCGATAATGCCCGCTATGATAACCATGAATACCCGGATTATTAGACAGGATTGTTTATGTTATCTGATGGAGCGTATGTCTTTGCCCGAGCAGTCATAATTCTTAATCAGACTCAAAGAGTTGTCTAGTGAGCGAGAGTTGCAGGTATTGCCTTTTTTAAGTGCCGAGCTTTAGTAGGTATAAGTTGGTCAATGTCCTCCATATGTCGTTATATATTATGTAATATTAAGAGGTGAGATATTTTTTACAGGCTTAGTGAACGCTGATCGTTTCGATCTGTCCTAATTTTACGTGTACATGCCCGTGCCGTTTAACATAGCGGTGCGGTGCATGTAAGTACTGCTGATTTGATGATAACTCTGTTATTTTGTTCTACGCAGACGTAATGTAAACCTGATGTATAAAACTAAAACGCTTAAAAAACGATGCGCTCGAACAGTAATTATGCAGTACCACTACTGCCAGTGAATTTGATCGATATAACTAAAGGAAATAATAATGACTATTGCTCTACCCAACTTGCCTTACGACAAGAAAGCCCTTGAACCACATATCAGCTCTCGAACGCTGGACTTTCATCACGGGAAACACCATAACGCTTATGTTACAAACCTGAATAAATTGATTGAAGAAACTGATCTGGCCAATAAGTCATTAGAGGATATCATTAAAGAGACGGTAAATGATGCAGACAGAGCCGGAATTTTCAACAATGCAGCACAGGTTTGGAATCACACATTCTATTGGCAATCGATGAAACCTAATGGTGGCGGTTTGCCTTCCGGTGACATTGCAGAAAAGATCAATGCTGATTTCGGTAGTCACGAGGATTTTATTTCACAGTTTAAAAATGCGGCTCTTACACAGTTTGGTAGCGGTTGGGCGTGGCTGGTGCTGAAAAATAATAAGCTGGAAATTATAAAAACCGCAAATGCTGATACACCTATAGCACATGGTATTAAACCCTTAGTGACAGTGGACGTGTGGGAACACGCATATTACCTGGATTACCAAAACGCTCGGGGCGACTATCTTGATAGCTTTTTTAAGCATCTAATCAATTGGGAGTTCGTTAATTCCAATCTCGTTTAACCAGAGTGGCCGCTGCCGGTGATGCTTTTAATCTATACCTTGAGATATAGAAAAACAACACATCAAATAAGTTTGATGTCTGCAGCGATGTCTTTATTTTCCTTCAGGTGAGCGGCGATAAGTGAAGCAGTAGATATTAGTCATCCGAAGCAGCGTTCATCTCACGGGTCCTGAAGGATTTGATAGTTTAAAAGGTTGTTTCGCCTTGATGAATATCTGAACACAACGACATAATCTATAAAATAGTCAGTCTTGAACGAGCCGCTTTAGTCACAAATAACTGATCATCTATGCTTGTCCTTATAGGGGGCAGGCTGTTCCGGCGAGGCTTCCTGCCGATCAAGCGTACCAATATCAAGAACAGGCGCAGCATCAATATGCTGAGCATCCATCATTTGCGCGACACGTTGCAACGAAGAAATAATCATCGTTTGCTCCCACTCATTGAGGTCATTAAACTGGCGTGTAAACTGATCTTGCAGTGGCACAGGTGCATTCTTTAATGTCTTAAAAGCCTCGTCTGTGAGATAAGCATGAACTTTGCGTTTATCTTTTTTGGAGCGCTCACGCTGCACCAGCTGACGCTTTTCCAGTCGATCTAAAATAGTCGTAACTGTTGCCTGGCTCAGACTCATTTTATTGGCCAGCTCTCCGATAGTGACTTCACCCTTGTCACGTATGGTCTGCAATAACAATATTTGCGGTGCAGTTAAACCGGTGGTTTTCGCCAGGTATTTGGAATGCAGGTCGGTAGCCCTGATCACTCGGCGTAGGGCAATAAGCACATCTTCAATACTGCTCACAAACGAATCCTCTGTAATTTCTAAATGGTCATGAGTATACACCGAGTGTGTTCTTTGGCCGACACTTTAACCGTCGACGGCTTCTCCATACAGGTCAGGAGTATCCTGGGTGGCATTATTTCGCAGCCGCCTGAGTCTGTCTTTAATTGATAAAATTCGGCAGAAACTTTGCTGTAAGGCACTCTGCCCACGGGTATCGATTGTTTTTGCCCTGCTTTAAATCGAACTGTTGCAATCGACTCGGTAGGTGCCGCGTGAATAATTGTTTTGTTTAGTGTATAATGCTTAGCGTTCTAAATATATATAGAGATAAAACATCATTTAACTGGTGTTTTTAGCTATATATAGTCAAGTCATTTTAATTTAAATCAAAAAAATACTAATTATTTAATTTAGACATCTAAACAATATAAAACTTATATATGAAAAATAACCAACTAAAAGAAACGTTGAATTTAACGTTACGTCCGCCTTTAGCGGAGGACGGCGCGCACGTTCATCAGCTGGTAGAACAATGTCCGCCGCTGGATGCAAACTCCATGTACTGTAATTTATTGCAGTGCACACACTTTGCGGGCACCTCGGTCGCTGCTGTGCAGGAAAATGAAACGCACAATAACCTGCTGGGTTTTATATCCGCATATATTATCCCTGAGCGCAATAACACGCTTTTCATCTGGCAGGTGGCGGTCAGCGAGCAGGCTCGCGGCCATGGACTGGCAGGCAATATGTTGCAACACATTCTTGAGCGCACTCAATGTGCGCAAGTCAGCTATCTGGAAACAACGATTACAGATTCAAATCAGGCTTCATGGGCATTGTTTAAAAGTCTGGCAAAAAAACTTGAAACCCGGCTGGAGAGATCTGTCATGTTCGAGCGCGATAAGCATTTCGCGGGGCAGCATGATAGCGAGTTTCTTGCCCGCCTTGGTCCCTTTTAACCTCAGTCTCTTTTAGAGATATTAAGTCATTCACCCATGAATGAGCTGTTGAGGCACCCGAATTAATATAGGAAATTTATTATGAAAATATTTGATGAAATAGAATCAGAAGTACAAAGTTATGCACGTTCATTTCCACGCGTCTTCCATAAAGCACAGGGGGAATATCTTTATGACGAGGAAGGTAAGCAGTACCTGGACTTTCTCGCTGGTGCAGGCACATTGAACTATGGTCACAATAACCCCCTGTTCAAGGAAAAGTTGCTTGAATATATTCATGAAGATGGCATCACCCATGGTCTGGATCTACACACCAGGGCCAAAGGTGAGTTCATGCAGACGTTTAATGAGAAAATACTCAAACCGCGTGGTTATGAATACGTTATGCAGTTTACCGGGCCAACCGGAACCAACGCTGTCGAAGCCGCATTAAAACTGGCGAGAAACGTCACCGGTCGTGAACATGTTATTGCCTTTACCAATGGTTTTCATGGCGTCAGCCTGGGTGCACTGGCAGCTACCGGTAACTCCCATCATCGCCGTGCGGCAGGTGTCAGTCTCAGCGGTACCTATCGTATGCCTTACGATGGTTATATGGGAGATGATGTCAACACAACGGCCTATCTCGAAAAAGTATTATCTGACTCAAGTAGCGGCGTCGATCTGCCTGCTGCCGTTATCGTCGAAACCGTACAGGGTGAAGGCGGTATAAATGTCGCCAGCTTTGAATGGTTAAGAAGCCTTGAAGCCATTTGCAGAAAACATGACATTCTTTTGATTATCGATGATATTCAGGCAGGTTGTGGACGTACCGGTACCTATTTCAGTTTTGAAGAAGCCGGCATCAAGCCGGATATCATTACGCTGTCAAAATCACTAAGTGGTTATGGCACCCCTTTTGCGGTGGTACTGATCAAACCTGAATTAGACCAGTGGCGTCCGGGTGAGCACAACGGTACATTCCGCGGTAATAATTTTGCTTTTGTTACAGCTAAAGCCGCTATTGATCATTACTGGAGTGATGATGCGTTTTCTAAAGAGATTAAACGCAAAGGTGAATACGTTTCCAAACGTCTTGAAAGCATCGTTGATAATTATGGTGAAGGTAATTTCACCACTCGCGGTCGCGGTATGTTTCAGGGCATTAATTGTATCAATGGTGATATTGCTGGCAAGATTACCCATAACGCATTTCAAAATGGCATGATCATCGAAACCAGTGGTGCTGAAGATCAGGTCGTGAAGTTTTTCTGTCCGCTGATCATTAGTGACGAGAACCTTAAACGAGGTATCGATATTGTTGAGCAGGCGGTTAAGGAGGTTTGCGCCAAACAGGATTCCATACCGGAAGAGTCATGTTATTTTGATGATGTGCACGTGAATAGTTAATTAAGGTAATTTATTAAGGGCCATGTACCGGCAGGTAATCATGGGCAAGCACAGCCATATCAAATACAGGAGCACCTAATGATCGTAAGAAATTTACAAGATGCAGAAAAATCCAGTCGCCGCGTGGAAGATCCAGGTGGCAACTGGAATAGTGTTCGTCTGCTTCTAAAAGATGACAATATGGGATTTTCATTTCATATCACCACTATTTATGAGGGTGCTGATTTTCAGATGCACTATCAGAACCATCTGGAATCAGTGTATTGCATCTCCGGTGAAGGAGAAGTTGAAACGCTGCAAGATGGCAAAAAATACCCGATAAAAAGCGGCTCAATTTATATTCTCGACAAAAACGATAAACACATTTTGCGTGCCTTCAAAGAAATGAAAATGGCCTGTGTTTTCAATCCGCCGGTTACCGGCAACGAAGTGCATAATGCTGCAGGCGCCTATGAGTTAGAGAGCGAAGAAGTAAGCAAAGCTTAACTAATAGTATGGTAAAAAATAAATTAACTAGCACAATCAAGGGGTCAGACTCCTTGATCGAGGATGAGAGCCATTACTGCGTGGATAATGTTAATCGAAAACAATGAATTTAACGGCTCGTTTTACGTAATTCCTGAGTCACACAAAATTTATATTTCCTGTGCCGGCGTTACTAATAAAAAAAATTACGCACAGTCATTAAAAAAACAGCGGACCGGTGTGCCCAGACCTGAAACCATGCAGCGGATATTGCAAAATATGGAAATTCAAAGCATTCATGGCAACGCGGGAACCATGGCATTTCATGATTGTAATATTCTGCATGCTTCACCTGATAATATTTCTGAGGTGCCACGTACAGTGCTGATGCTGGTTTTCAATAGTTGTGATAACGCCCTTGAAAAACCGTTCAGTTATCAGTCGCCCAGACCGAAATACCTGAGAAATACGGACGCTAGCGCCCTCGAGCTCTCACAAACATGTATGCAAACAGGTTAATAGATGAAAAACCATAGTGTAGAAAAAATTGGCGGCACCTCGATGAGTGATTATGCCGCCG
The DNA here is from genome assembly GCA_026195255.1 of Gammaproteobacteria bacterium. Taxonomy (GTDB): domain Bacteria; phylum Pseudomonadota; class Gammaproteobacteria; order SZUA-229; family SZUA-229; genus SZUA-229. The sequence continues at coordinate 89,551 of JAPHSS010000012.1, forward strand.
TGCGCGACAACATTATTAAAAAACCGGTGCAAGCTGATACCTTATACCAGCGCATATTTGTGGTCTCTGCATACAGCGGAGTTACCGACAAGCTACTGGAACATAAGAAAACCGGTGAGCCCGGTGTTTATAGTTTGTTTGCCGACAGCATTGAAGATGAAGGTTGGCAGCTCGCTCTGCAGGCCGTAAAAACAGAGATGTATAACATTAATATTTTATTGTTTGGTTCTGGTCAACTGCTGGAGAAAGCAAACCAGTTTTTAGATGAGCGCATTGAAGATGCCAGGCATGTGCTGTTGAATTTACAGAAACTATGCCAGCATGGCCACTTCGCGCTGGAGACCCAGCTGGCAACGGTGCGTGAAATGTTGTCCAGTATTGGCGAAGCACACAGCGCCTGGAACACCACAACACTGTTACAGCGTGATGGTATCAATGCCTGTTACATTGACCTGACCGGCTGGCAGGCTGAAAAACATGTGTCGCTTGATCAGCGTATTGAAACAGCGTTCAGCCAGCTTGATCTGAATAAACAACTGCCGATTGTTACCGGTTATGCGCACAGTGAAAGCGGGCTGATGTCGTCATTTGATCGTGGTTATAGCGAAATGATATTCAGCCGTATTGCTGTGCTCACAGAGGCAAAAGAAACGGTTATCCACAAAGAGTTTCATTTAAGCAGTGCCGACCCGAAACTGGTTGGCGAATTTAATGCCGTACCGATCGGTCGCACCAACTATGATGTCGCCGACCAGCTTGCAAACATGGGCATGGAGGCTATTCACCCTAAAGCAGCCAAAGGTCTTCGTTATAACGGCATACCCTTACGTGTTAAAAACACTTTTGAGCCGGAGCATGCGGGCACACTGATTACCGGTGATTATGTCAGTGAAAAACCCTGCGTTGAAATTATTGCCGGCTGCACAGGTGTCTACGCGCTGATGTTACATGATCAGGATATGACAGGTTATTTCGATGAGTACGATAATCAGTTTCTCTCTTTGATACGCCGCTTCAAAGCCTATATCGTTTCTAAAGATGTTAATGCCAACACCATAACGCACTATTTGCGGACTAACCTGAAAACCATTAAACGCATTCGATGTGCGTTACAGGAAGCATTTCCTGAAGCCGAAATTGACCAGCAAAAAGTCGCTATTATCTCGGCTATCGGCAGTGATATAAAAGTCTCAGGCATACTGGCAAAGGCGGTTAGTGCACTCGCAGAACAGAACATCAGCGTACTCGCCATGCACCAGTCAATACGACAGGTTGATATGCAGTTCATTATTAATGAAGATGAATACACCTCTGCAATACAATGTTTGCATCGACGTCTGGTAGAAGTACATGATCACGGGAGTGCTATATGCGTTGCCTAAAAACAGGCTTCGTGAAGATTTTGTGTTTACTGTTTATTTGCATGCCAGCCATTGCCAGTGAATCCGATGAAACAAAAACACCGTTCGGAAAGCGCATCGCTAATTCTCCCTTTGTGGAATTATATGTTCTCGATGAACTTAAACAGTTACGAACGGATATGGCGAAACAGAAAAATGATCTGATCCAGCAGGTGGTAGATAGAGAAATCAACTCTATAGATCGCGGTGTTTCTTACGCCACGGATACAATAAGTTATTTTTTCTATTTAATCGCGGCAGTGAGTTCGATTCTGGTGTTAATCGGCTGGACATCAATCCGTGATATTAAAGAACGAATTCACTCTTTTGCTGATGACGAAATATCCAAACTCGTGGAAGAGTATGAACACCGACTGCACAGTATTGAAAAACAGCTTAATCTGAAAAGTCAGGACATTGAAGAAAATCGCGAAGAAATTGCTCTGACTCAGGATATACATGCCTTATGGTTACGTGCAGGACAGGATATCAGTCCGCAAAATAAAATTTCTATTTACGATCAAATATTAAAATTGCATCAGGATGATACTGAGGCGCTCACCTATAAAGCCGATGCTGTGTTAGAACTGGAAGAACCGCAATGGGCGATCAACCTGTGCCACCAGGCATTAGTTATTGATCCGGAAAACAGTCATGCTTTTTATCAACTGGCCTGCGCCCACACGGTAATGAACCAGTTCGATGAAGCAGTAAGTTACCTTACTGAAGCACTAAATCGATCCGATGCATATAAAGATGAGCTGTTAACCGACCCTGCTTTAGCAGCACTGAAAAAATTTAAACCGTTCATTGAGTTGACAGGTAAACGTGGTTGATTTCAAGATTTATGCTAAGTGACAGAGAACAGACTCCTTGATCGCTTCCTTGTCGAGTGCTTGGGTTATTAACTTTTAGTTTTACACAACCTGACAGGTAAACAGATATTCTGAACGTTTGAGTTGTGGCTGTGCCACGTTATTTACGTGTGCCTCAGACGAGCAAATGTTTATGCTTATTCAAAGAAATTTACAAGCCCTGTTTCCAGTGAATATTCAGCACCAATAATTTTAAAATCACCTTGTTGCACCAGGTTTTCGAGTATTTGCGAGCCGTGTTTCAAATGGTTAGTGGAGACCATAATATTGGCATGAATAGATGACTCTAATAATTTCTCAGGATCATTCCTAAGGTCGGTTTCGAGCAATGGTTCTACAGATGGCCGAATACGATTAACTATTGAGAGAATGCAGGTCGATCTTTCTTCCGATGGTCTTTCTAGTTGGTCAATTGTTGCCTTAACCGCGCCACACATTGAATGACCTAGAACAACAACCAGTTTCGTGTTGAATAAGTCAGCTGCAAACTCTACGCTACCGACCTGTGATGGTGCGACGATATTGCCGGCAACTCTAATTACAAAGAGGTCTCCTAATCCCTGATCAAATATTATTTCAGCAGGTACACGAGAATCAGAGCAACCGAGAATAATTGCAAATGGGTCCTGACCATTGACAAATTCTGCTCTTTGCATTTGTTTTATGCTCGTATCAATACTGCGCACTCCGGCTACAAATCGCTGATTACCTTCTTTTAATCTTTGTATTGCTTCACTTGCCGTGATCATTTTTTATTAAGCCTTAATATGGGAAGTCGGGAAACGAAAGCGCGGACAGTATAACTAACTAGCAATGCGCAGCGCCTGAAATATAAATTAACACTTGATGACTGATGTGTTGTGATTAACGAGTTTATGTTTATCAATTTCTGGTATTACTGGCTGATCATCAGACAGGCTCACTCACATCAGGTAACTATAGAGTATTATCTACTGATTATATTTCTTTCTTTGAAAAAATACGATAGTAAATAAATAAAGAATATGCACGACCTAAGTATCAGAGGTGCTTGTATCTACACAAACAAAAGAATTAATTACATATAAATTAAGTACTTAAGTAAACATCTATTTAAATATATTATAATATACTGTATCTTTTTTGGTCAAATTGCCCTATAGTTTACAGCCTTACTACAGCTTAGTAGTCAGGCATGAAACGCTCCAGCTTGTAAGGTCTGGTTGGTAGCGTAAACCTACCAAATTTACCGTTATAGGGGCTCTCAACTTGTCATTTGAACAATTAGCACTTCACCCAGATTTACTTAAGTCCGTTAGTGAGCAAGGTTTCACGGAGCCATCCGATATTCAAATACAGGCAATTCCGCATATTCTGGCGGGTAAAGATGTTATGGCATCTGCACCGACAGGCACGGGTAAAACAGCAGCATTCGTGTTACCCGCATTACATAACCTTTCACAGAGTGAAGCGCCTCAAGGTCATGGGCCAAGAGTATTAGTGTTAACCCCGACACGAGAGCTGGCAAAACAGGTTTCAGATAATATTTATAAATTAACAAAATATATGCGTATGCGCTCCACAACGATTGTCGGTGGCATGCCTTATCCACCACAAATTAAAATGTTACGTCAATCCCTGGATTTTCTGGTGGCAACGCCAGGTAGATTGATTGATCACATGAATTCAGGTCGAGTCGATTTTTCGCGTATTCAGATGCTTATTTTAGATGAAGCCGACCGTATGTTAGATATGGGTTTCATCGATGAAGTGACACGTATTGCAAAAGAAACACCTGAAAACAGGCAGACATTATTGTTTTCAGCAACACTCGAAGGGCAGGTTGATAAGGTGGCGCGTGCTTTATTAAAAGAGCCACAAAAAATCCAGGTTGCGGGTGTAAAAATCAAACATGATTCGATAACCCAGCATATGTTACAGGCTGATGATTTTCGTCATAAACGTAAACTGTTAAATCATGTCTTATCTGATGAAACTGTAGAACAGGCAATAATATTTACGGCAACAAAAAAAGGCGCAGATAATCTTGCAGAAAAATTAAAAGATGACGGTTTCGCGTGTGCGGCCTTGCATGGTGATATGCGTCAAAATATGCGCCGCCGGGTAATAGAGCAAATGCAACGTAAACGCCTTAAGGTGCTTGTTGCAACAGATGTTGCGGCACGAGGGCTTGATATACGAACAATTTCACATGTAGTTAATTTTGATATGCCAATGCAGGCAGAAGACTATGTGCATAGAATAGGCCGTACCGGGCGTGGTGGTTCGACAGGTATGGCATATTCTTTAATCGGCCCGCAAGACTGGCAGTTGTTTTATCGAATACAGAAATTTATTGATACGCGTTTTGAGTTAACGGCAATACCCGGTTTAGAGGCTCAGCTGGAAAAACCAAAATTTAGTGGCGGTGCTTCTAACAACAGAAGACGAAATCCTAATGTTCGATATAAAAATCGTGGAAAAAATATGGGTGCTAAAAAAGACAGTTATAAAAAACGTTCTGAAGCTGCATAAAACATTATTAATGAGTATGGCTATATGTATAGGTTTTAACCGCTAAGATCTAAACTTTAGTCTTATTTAAAAGATAGTAATCAGGTGCTTATTGAACAACTGATTTTCTTTAAAAATATAAATATTTTAACTAATTGATGGCGAACACTCGTAAGTTTTCACTATTTTGTCTTTCTCGTCGATACTTTCAATTTTTACATCAAAGCCCCACAGGCGTCTTACGTGTTTGATGACCTCATAGGCAGATTTGTCGAGGGGCCTTCGACGATGCTGAGTGTGTCTCAAGGTTAAAGATCTATCGCCTTTCATATCTACGTTATAAACCTGTATATTAGGTTCATTACTGCCTAAATTATATTGTTCGGAAAGAATGCTACGTACGTTCTGGTAACCACTTTTGTTATGGATGGCGCTGACTTCAATTTGTCGATTTTTATCATCATCTGTTATGGCAAACATTTTAAAATCACGTATTAATCTGGGCGAAAGATACTGGCCGATAAAACTTTCATCTTTAAAGTTACGCATAGCAAAATCCATACTGGTTTGCCAGTCACTGCCTGCAATATCAGGAAACCATTCACGATCTTCATCAGTGGGCGTTTCGCAAATGCGTCGAATATCGGTCATCATATTAAAGCCGAGCGCGTAGGGGTTGATGCCAGAGTAATACTGGCTATCAAAGGCTGGCTGAGAAACAACATTAGTATGTGATTGTAAAAACTCCATCATAAAACCATCAGTGCAAAGGCCTTCGTCATATAACTGATTTAAAATTGTATAATGCCAGAAAGTAGCCCAGCCCTCATTCATTACCTGTGTTTGACGTTGAGGATAAAAATATTGTGCAATTTTTCTTACAATTCTAACGATTTCTCTTTGCCAGGGCTCTAGTAGCGGCGCATGTTTTTCGATGAAATATAAAATATTTTCCTGTGGTTCTGAGGGAAAATGAGAGGATGTTTTATCCCTTGCAGGTTCAGTTCTCTCGGGTATAGTCCGCCATAATTCATTAATTTGTGATTGTAAGTATTCCTCTCTTTCCTGTTGCTTGTTTTGCTCTTCGAGTAATGAAAGTTTAGGAGGGCGTTTATAGCGGTCAACACCATAGTTCTTTAGCGCATGACAGGAGTCAAGTATGTTTTCAACGGCTTCTTCACCATAACGCGTTTCACAATCTGCTATATATGTTTTAGCGAACAGTAAATAGTCTATTATTGAATCAGCACTGGTCCATGTAGTAAATAAATAGTTGTTTTTAAAAAATGAATTATGACCATATGCCGCATGGGCAATAACCAGAGCTTGCATAGGCATGGAGTTTTCTTCCATAAGATATGCAATACAGGGGTCAGAATTTATTACGATTTCATAAGCCAGGCCCATTTGGCCTCTCTTATAATTTTTTTCAGTTTTTACAAACTCCTTACCAAATGTCCAGTGACTATAACCAACAGGCATACCTACTGATGAGTAAGCATCCATCATTTGTTCGGCCGTTATTATTTCAAGCTGAACTGGATACGTGCTTAGGCCGAAGTTTTTAGCTATTCTTTCAATTTCAGAATGATATTTTTCAATAAGCTCAAACGTCCAGTCAGAGGTTTCAGAAATAGGCCGAAATTTTTTAGTTTTAACTGTCATGATTCACGCTTCTGAAATAATTTTCTAAATACAGGGTAGATATCAGAGATTTTTTCAATTTTTTTCATGGCAAAATTATCCCAGTTTGATTCAATTCCTGCATATTCCTCCCACAAGTTCTGATGTCTATCGGCTGTGATTTCGATGTATGAATAATATTGAACAAAAGGCATTAGTTTTTTATTCATAATATCAACACATATCTTTGAATCATTGTGCCAGTTGTCACCATCAGATGCCTGGGCTGCATAGATATTCCAGTCATTCGTTGGGTAGCGTTCCTGAATAATGGAAGACATTAATTTTAAAGCGCTGGATACTACTGTGCCGCCTGTTTCACGAGAATAGAAGAAGGCTTCTTCATCGACTTCTGAGGCAATCGTGTGGTGAGAGATAAAAACGACCTGAATTTTTTCATAAGTACGGGTTAAAAAAAGATACAGCAACATAAAGAAACGTTTTGCTATGTCTTTTTCTTCTCGTCCCATTGAGCCAGAGACATCCATTATGCAGAACATAACCGCCTGAGTGGTGGGCATAGGCTGATCAATGCGGTTGTCATAACGTAAATCGAATGAGTCTATAAAAGGTATTCTTTTAATGCGTTTCTTTAAATAGATAATCCGATCACGTAAATCGATAATGATTTGATCTGTCTCGTTATGCCTTTTGAGAAGATCTTCGAGTTTGGCTTCAATGGTTTTTATTTCTTTTTTATAAGGGCCGCGTAATGCCATGCGTCGGCCTAAGGCGCCGGTTAATGATCTAACGACATTGATGTTTGATGGGTTGCCTTCAGATGTATGGCCAGCGCGGATTTTTTTTGTTTCTGTAATTGTAGAAAGTTTTGTTTTAACCAGGTTAGGTAGCTCAAGGTCTTCGAAGAAAAACTGTAGAAATTCTTCGCGACTTAATTCAAAAACAAAGTCATCTTCCCCCTCTCCAGAGTCTGATGCTTCGCTACCATCTCCCTGGGCGGTGCCTCCCTGAGGCCGGGGTATTTTATCGCCGGTTTGAAACTCCCTGTTTCCCGGGTGTACCATATCTCGATGTCCACCTTGAGCGTGGTGAAAGAAAGGTTCTGATGTATCTTCTTTAGGGATAGATATTGTTTCGCCTTTATCAAGATCAGTCACACTACGTTCAGCGATAACGTTCTCTATAGACTTCTTTATTTGTTTTCTAAAACGACGCAAAAATTTCTGCCGGTTTACAGCGCTTTTGTTTTTACCGTTTAGCCGTCTATCAACAATTTGTGCCATGTTCCTAACAACCTATGATGACTTACGTACGCGTAAGTACCATTCGCTTAACAGGCGAACCTGTTTTTCAGTGTATCCCTTATCTACCATTCTTGACACAAAGTCTTCATGTTTTTTCTGATCATCCTGTGATGCTTTACTGTTAAATGAAATAACAGGTAGCAGATCTTCAGTGTTAGAAAACATTTTCTTCTCAATTACGGTGCGCAGCTTCTCGTAACTTGTCCACTTAGGATTCTTGCCTTCGATATTGGCGCGCGCACGTAAAACAAAATTAACAATTTCATTACGAAAGTCTTTAGGATTACTGATGCCTGCGGGTTTTTCAATTTTTTCCAGCTCATCGTTTAATGATGCACGATCAAACATCTCCCCTGTCTCAGGGTCGCGAAATTCTGTATCCTGAATCCAGTAATCAGCATATGTGACATAACGATCGAAAATATTTTGTCCATACTCTGAATAAGACTGTAAATATGCGGTTTGAATTTCTTTGCCAATAAATTCAATATATTTCTGTGTCAGGTAACCTTTTAAATGAGACAGGTACTTCTCTTCTATTTCTTTAGGGAACTGCTCACGTTCAATTTGTTGTTCAAGTACATATAAAAGATGAACAGGGTTGGCGGCGATCTCGCTATTATCAAAATTAAACACTCTAGATATTATCTTGAAAGCAAATCGTGTTGATAAACCTGTCATGCCCTCATCTACACCAGCATAATCCCGGTACTCCTGATAAGATTTTGCGTGGGGGTCTGTGTCTTTAAGGTTCTCACCATTATATACACGCATTTTTGAAAATAGATTTGAATTTTCTGGTTCTTTTAATCGGGATAATACTGCAAACTGTGACATCATTTCTAATGTTCCAGGTGCGCAAGGTGCGTTAGCAAGTGAGCTGTGCTCCAGTAGTTTATTGTAAATTTTTAATTCTTCAGAAACACGTAAACAGTAGGGAACTTTAACAATATTGACTCGGTCGAGAAATGCTTCATTATTTTTGTTGTTTCTAAATGCCAGCCACTCGGACTCATTAGAATGCGCCAGTATTATTCCATCGAATGGAATAGCAGCCAGGCCTTCAGTGCCTTTGTAATTGCCTTCCTGCGTAGCCGTTAGTAGTGGATGCAGTACCTTTATCGGTGCCTTGAACATTTCCACAAATTCCATCAAACCCTGGTTAGCACGACATAAACCACCTGAGTAACTGTATGCGTCAGGATCATCCTGTGAATATTCTTCCAGCATTCGAATATCGACCTTACCAACAAGTGAAGATATATCCTGATTATTTTCATCACCGGGTTCAGTTTTGGTAATGGCTATTTGTCGAAGAATGGATGGGTGTAGTTTAACTACTTTAAACTGGCTGATATCACCATTAAATTCATGTAACCTTTTTGTTGCCCAGGGTGACATTATGCTACTTACATAACGTTTTGGAATTCCATAATCGGTTTCAAGAATTTCACCGTCTTCATCAACGTCAAACAGTGATAGAGGTGACTCAAATACAGGTGAACCTTTAATGGCATAAAATGGAATTTTTTCCATTAAAGCTTTTAAACGTTCCGCCAGAGACGATTTACCGCCACCAACGGGACCCAGTAAATATAATACCTGTTTCTTTTCCTCTAAGCCCTGAGCAGCATGTCGAAGGAAGGAAACGATTTGCTCGATGACCTCTTCCATTCCGTAAAATTCCCGAAAAGCGGGATAAATTTTGATGACTTTATTCTGAAATAACCGACTTAATTTAGGGTCCTTATGAGTGTCAATGAGCTCAGGTTCGCCAATTGCCCTTAACATTCGCTCTGCCGGGCTGGCGTAAGTGAGTGGGTCGTTTTTACAAAGGTCGAGATATTCCTGAAGAGAAAATTCTTCCTCTTTTGAGTTTTCAAAACGTTCTGTATAATGATCAAAAATGCTCATATCTATCGTCCCCGCTATGCGACTACACTAATGTGCTATGAAAATATTGATACAACATCTGCCTCTTATTAAAACTATAGACCACATTATGAGCAATTATTTCCATTAATTAGTGACTTCTTGCACAAAAATAATTAGAAGACAACCGGTACATATTTGCAGACTAATCACATTATAAGCTGATAAATTATAATGTTTTTTTATCACGTTTATAAATAACCTGCAATAAACAGGCCATGTATTCAATGCAGCCAGTGAAAGTAGGTATAAACCTAAATCTTTTAACTCATCTTGATACCGATTAAGCCTGACGTTATATATTCTCAAGTTTTCTTAATTAAACGTTGTGGGCTTAATCTTGATAGATTTATAATGCATCAAATTTTTTAATATTCTATAGGTATAAATTTTCTTGTTAAATAAAAATACAATCGCTGCAATTGATCTTGGGTCAAATAGTTTTCATATGGTCGTTGCAGAAGAAAGCGAGGGACATTTAGTTATACTAGATCGTATACGTGAAATGGTACGACTCGCAGAAGGGCTTGATAAAAATGGAAAACTAGATGAAGTTGTTGAGCAAAGAGCATTAGATTGCCTGAGTCGATTTGGTCAGCGTATACGATCTCTCAATGCTCACTGTGTAAGTACGGTTGGTACAAATACATTAAGACGAATTAAAAATTCCGATGATTTCATATTCCAGGCCGAACAGGCATTAGGGTTTACAATTGAAATAATATCTGGTTTTGAAGAAGCACGACTTGTGTATCAGGGTGTTGCGCATACTCTGGAACAAGACCAGCAGTCAAAACTTATTGTAGATATAGGTGGCGGTAGTACTGAATTAATTATTGGAGAAGGTTTTTCACCTCAGTTATTAAATAGCCTTGAAATGGGCTGCGTTATGATGATGCAGAAGTTTTTTGCTGATGGAAAAATAAAATCTAAACGCTTACAGGCAGCTCGTGTTTTTGTATTACAGCGAATGAAAGCAGTGCATTACTCATATCGCAAATTGGGCTGGGAATCTGTAATTGGTTCATCCGGTTCAATTAAATCTATTGCCAGTGTTATTCGTGAAATGAAATTACAGGATAATGATGGTATTAACAGAGAGTCATTAGTAAAGCTAGTGGCTATATGCAGCGACTATAAAAAAATAAAAAAACTTGATCTGTCCGGTCTTAGTGAAAAACGAAAACCCGTTTTTCTGGGTGGTTTAATTATTCTTGCGGGAGTTTTTGAGGCGCTGGGTATCGAGCATATGCATGTTTCTGAGGGGGCTCTCAGAGAAGGTCTGTTATATGACATGGTTGGTCGTCGACACAATAATGATGTTCGAAATAAAAGTGTAGAGTCATTATCAAAAAGATTTCTTGTCGATCAAGAGCATGCTAAACGTATTGAAGAAACCGCATTTGATTTTTTTAATCAACTAAAAGAATACTGGTTTGAGGATTCTGAAAACGCTGAAAATTTATTGCGATGGGCTTGCCAGTTACATGAAATTGGGCGTAATATTTCTCATTCATATTTTCATCGACACAGTGCATACATTATAGGTAATGCAGACTTGGCAGGTTTTTCACGTCAGGAGCAAAAACGTTTGTCGGTTATTGTTCGTTCGCACCGTGGTAAATTTATTAAAGAACATTTTAACGAAATGTATAAGGAAAAGATATTAAGATCAATGCATATAGCGGTTCTTTTGCGCTTGTCAGTTATATTTCACCGTAGTCGCACTGATAATAAACTACCAGAAATTAAAATGCAGTTATTGGATAACAGTTTAATTTTAAAGCTGCCAGATCAATGGCTTAATGAGCATCCATTGACAATTAATGACCTGGAGCAGGAAGCGGAATATTTGTCCGTTATTGGTTTGAATTTAACGACAGAGCGGATTGCTTGAGTTGTTATTAAAAGTGTAGGTATACGTTTTATTTTGTAAAATTAATATTTTTTGATTTAAACTCGCATTACTTGTATTACATGAAAATAGCTTTATGGGCATTTGATTTCTGAGGTTTCGCCTTTGTGGCGACTCACTTTTTTGCCTGCAGCTGCAAAATAGTAAGCAAAAAATAGCCGCCCTTTATTCGCTAGTTCTCATCAAAAAACGATGAGAATACCCAAA
>JAPHSS010000041.1 GCA_026195255.1 Gammaproteobacteria bacterium
AAGCAATGAATACGCTACGTATGTAACATAGTCATTGTTCAGGTTGCCCCGGCAGTGCCTCAGATCAAGGCGGGAAATGTAAGCCTACAAATGTAGGTGTCCATTTCCCAACGCAGAGCTGAGGTGCTGATGGGGTAAGCTGACCAATGACTACATCATGCCGCCCATTCCGCCCATTCCTCCGCCCATGCCGCCCATGTCACCACCACCAGCTGCATCATCACCTGCAATATCAGTGATCATACATTCTGTAGTGATTAACAGACCAGAAACAGACGCTGCATTTTGTAATGCTGAACGAGTTACTTTAGTTGGGTCAAGAATACCCATCTCAATCATGTCACCAAATACATCAGTTGCGGCATTGTAACCAAAGTTACCTTCACCTTCTGCAACTCTGTTTAAGATAACCGAAGCTTCTTCACCCGCATTAGAAACGATTTGACGCAATGGTTCTTCCATTGCACGTTTTGCAATTGCGATACCAACGTCCTGATCATGGTTCTCACCTTTAAGACCTGCAATTGCTGTACATGCACGAATCAGTGCAACACCGCCGCCAGGTACAACGCCTTCTTCAACCGCTGCACGAGTCGCATGAAGCGCATCATCTACACGGTCTTTCTTTTCTTTCATTTCGACTTCAGTGGCCGCGCCAACTTTAATTACCGCAACACCACCAGCTAATTTCGCTTTACGCTCCTGTAACTTTTCAACGTCGTATTCAGAAGTTGATTCTTTCATCTGTGCATCAATCTGACCAACACGTGCAGCGATATCTTCTGAAGTACCTGCGCCATCGATAATGATAGTAAGCTCTTTAGTTACAGTTACTTTCTTCGCAGAACCCAGATCTTCTAATGTCGTTTTCTCTAAAGATAAACCAACTTCTTCAGAAATAACCTGGCCACCGGTTAGTATCGCAATATCCTGCAACATTGCTTTACGACGATCACCAAAACCAGGCGCTTTAACAGCTGCCACTTTAACGATGCCGCGCATGCTATTAACAACCAATGTTGCTAATGCTTCGCCTTCAACGTCTTCCGCAATAATTAATAATGGACGACCAGCCTTTGCAACGCCTTCCAGAATTTGTAATAAATCACGGATGTTAGCAATTTTCTTGTCATACAATAAAATGAACGGGTTATCTAAATCAGCTGTCATGCTCTGCTGATCAGTCACAAAGTAAGGAGAAAGGTAACCACGATCAAACTGCATACCTTCAACAACTTCTAATTCGTTTTCTAACGACGTGCCTTCTTCTACAGTAATAACACCGTCAGTGGTCACTTTTTCCATTGCTTCAGCAATGATGTCACCCACATCTTTATCAGAGTTTGCAGAAATTGTTGCAACCTGTGCAATTGCACTATTATCAGCACATGGCTTAGAGACTTTTTTCAACTCTTCAACCGCCGCTATAACCGCTTTGTCGATGCCACGTTTTAGATCCATTGGGTTCATACCCGCAGAAACTGATTTCATACCTTCACGTACAATCGCCTGCGCTAAAACTGTCGCAGTTGTTGTTCCGTCACCCGCGATATCAGAAGTTTGAGAAGAAACTTCTTTCACCATCTGCGCGCCCATATTTTCGAACTTATCTTCCAGCGTAATTTCTTTTGCTACAGATACACCATCTTTTGTTACGTGTGGAGAGCCAAAAGGCTTATCTAATACTACGTTACGACCTTTAGGGCCTAAAGTAACTTTAACAGCATTAGCCAGTATATTTACGCCATTAACCATGCGGCCACGTGCGTCATCACCAAAGCGAACTTCTTTTGCAGACATGTTTATATCCTCTAAATTTTATTCTTTAAATTAAATTTATTAAATAGTTAACTCAGCATTTTGAGTATTCATTGCCAGGCTGAACTTTATTCTGGCTCTAGCTATTTAATCTATGTTCTGAAAGATTATGGGTTATGGTTATGCTTCGAACACGCCTAAGATATCTTCTTCACGCATAATAAGAACTTCATCACCGTCAATCTTGATTTCTGTACCTGCGTATTTACCAAATAAAATCTGGTCGCCGGCCTTTACATCCAGTGGACGCACATCACCGTTAGTATTTACCTTGCCATTACCTACGGCTAAAACTTCACCACGTGATGGTTTTTCAGTTGCAGAATCAGGAATTAAGATACCGCCAGCACTGGTTGTCTCTTCTGCCATACGTTTTACGACCACGCGGTCCTGTAATGGGCGAATATTCATTAGATTTAATCCTCGTTAATTTTTAGCACTCTGGCTTTGAGAGTGCTAATGATAGTCATGAGACGTGCAGAGTCAAGCCCATTAGCCTAAATGTATAAGTTTATACACTAGTCTTCGCGACGATAATCGCCTTCAATGGTATGCCTGTCCTCTTTCACCTCGTGTTCTTGATGAACCGTATATGAGGATTTGATTGTAGAATTCAAGAGCAAATACTGAATTATTCCACGACGAGTAAACGGAATCAGGCAAATAAACCCAATAACGTCCGTAAAAAACCCGGGTGTTATTAACAAAGCACCACCAACTGCCAGAAACAGGCCTTCCATCATTTCCATCGCCGGCACCTGCCCTTGCGACATAACCTTATTGGCTCTCATTAAGGTGCTGACACCCTGTTGGCGCAGCAAGTTAACGCCAATAATTGCCGTCACCACAACCAGCAGAATGGTCCAGCCTGCACCAATATAGCCCCCCACCTTTATTAACAGGTAAACCTCTATAATCGGTATTATTAAAAATAATACTGGCCAAATTCTAAGCATATATTTCTCTCTAAATTAAGCACACAGCTTGCACTGGGCACATAAAATCTTTAATGTTTCACTCTTGTTAAGCACAACTTAAGATGCCCTTAAGCATTTAATATAATAATATCAGCTTAACTGAACTACATTTTAAGAACTTCTATTCATTATAAAGTTCTAAACTACCATACTAAGATTATTGGGTAATTTCACAATGCATTTTAAGCTACCACACACTTTCGGCTTTACGCTGTTTTGGCTGTCATTAGTCGTTTCGTCATTATTTACTCAATCGGCACTCGCCGCTAACCCTTTCAGCGCCACAGACAGTCAGGATGAAGGTATCAGCCTTAGCTCCAGTTTTGGTGATGACGATGACATTCTCTCAGTAGACCAGGCTTTCAAGCTCACTACCCGCTCAGAAAACGGTCGTTTAATTGCTGAATGGCAAATTGCCGATGGCCATTATTTATATCGCGATAAAACGAAACTAATGGCGGCAGACTCAAATGCAATCACAACATCAAACTTTGTTGTAGATGAAGGTGAGCTTAAACACGATGAGACATTTGGTGACGTCTATGTATTCCATCACCAGGCAAAGGCATCAATAGCTGTTAATAATGCACAAGATGGTGTTAAAAACGCCAGTTTCAAGGTTAAGTACCAGGGATGTTCTGAAATTTCTGGTATCTGCTACCCTCCAGAAACCAGAACTATCACCCTGGATATAAGCCCAATTTCGGATGCTGCGGCCAGCACAATAGATACAAACACATCAAGTACACCTATTTCAGAACAGGACCAAATTGCTGATATGCTGAAAAACAGCAGCGTCTGGCTCAGTCTGTTTACCTTATTTGTGATTGGCTTACTACTCGCATTCACACCTTGTGTATTCCCAATGATTCCCATTCTCTCCAGCATTATTGTTGGTCAGGGTGATGCAATTAGCACCCGACGCGGTTTTTCATTATCAGTCTCTTATGTTCTGGGTATGGCCTTAATTAATTCTGCTGCCGGTGTCGCCGCTGCTTTAACGGGTGAAAGTCTGGCTGTAATGTTACAAACGCCGTGGGTTCTTGCCAGCTTTGCCGGTGTTTTCGTACTGCTTTCACTTGCTATGTTTGGTTTTTATGAATTACAAATGCCCGGTTTTATACAAAACCGTTTAACGGCAGTGAGTAATAAGCAAAAAAGCGGCTCTATGAGTGGCGCGTTTGTTATGGGTTTACTATCTGCTGTTATCGTTGGCCCCTGCGTAGCCGCGCCGATGTTCGGCGTGCTGTTATTTATTTCTCAAACAGGTGACCCCTACTTTGGTGGTCTGGCACTGTTTGCACTTAGTCTGGGCATGGGTGCTCCCCTAATTGCTATCGGTACATCGGCCGGTAAACTATTACCTAAAGCCGGTGTCTGGATGGATGCAGTAAAAGCCGTATTTGGTGTTTCATTATTAATGGTCGCCATCTGGATGATTCGCAGCATTGTTTCTGAGCAGGTTGTATTACTACTTTCAGCCATTTTACTTATTGTTAGCGCCATATACATGGGCGCACTGGACGGCTTAAAAGCAGAAGCAACTGGCTGGACTCGCTTCTGGAAAGGCACAGGTCTGGTTATATTTATTTATGGTGTCATATTAATGTTTGGTGCCGCCGCAGGCGGTTCGAGCTTGCTTACACCACTGAAAGGCGTGGTCAGTAGTAACGGCTCTCAGGCAACTGAACAACATATGCAGTTTATAAAAATAAAAGGCGTTGACGGTTTAAACAGGGCACTAGCTAATGCAAAAGCTCAAAACAAAACCGTGATGTTAGATTTTTATGCTGACTGGTGTATATCCTGTAAAGAAATGGAAGCCCTGACATTTACCGATCCGGCAGTGCAAAACACATTAGCAAACACCGTATTATTACAAGCTGATGTAACGGCAAACGATGATGCAGACAAATCACTTTATAAACATTTTAAAATAATCGGCCCACCTGCAATTATTTTTTATAATACTGAAGGTGAAGAGTTAAAACCTTATCAGGTAGTTGGTTATATGCCTGCTGAAAAGTTTAACGCTCACATTAAACAGGCCTTTAACCTTTAAAAAATTATCATAAAAAATGCCACAGAGGCACTGAGAACACAGCGTTTTTTTTATTTATGCGCTTTTCGTGCATAAATAAAAAAGCATGTTTTTCTCTGCGCACTCTGTGCCTCTTTGGCAAATAATTTCAAATAAAAAACATAAAATTATGAAAAAAATCATTCCATTTATACTTGTTATTATTATTGCTGGTGGCGCCGGTTTTGGCTTTCAACGTTATCTGCAAAATGAAAAACGAGAACTAGCGCCTGTTATTCCAAAAGCAGTTAGTTACGATGTTATTGGCACTCAACGTCCTGCCTTTGAATTAGAAGACCTTGATGGCACGCTACGCAATGTTGACGAATGGAACGGCAAAGTTTTACTGGTCAATTTCTGGGCCACATGGTGCCCTCCCTGCAAAAAAGAAATGCCGGCTTTTATAGAGTTACATGACTTATATCAGTCACAGGGTTTTGAAGTTATTGGTATTGCACTAGACGATAAAGAATCTGTGCAAGATTTTGTAGATACACTGGGTGTTAACTACCCTGTGTTTGCTTCTGAATATGCCGGTTTAGAATTATCACGTTTATATGGCAACCGCATAGGCGCATTACCTTTTTCTGTTTTTGTGGGTCGTGACGGAATAATAAAATCAACTAAGGCGGGTGAGTTAACTAAGCTACAAGTTGAGCAAATGATTCAACCTTTATTAGAACAGTAAACATATGCTTGCCAGGCCCGGGGAAAAGTAAATTGCATAGAACTGACAGAACGAGATTATCTGCTGGAACAAAGTAGACCTCGCTTTTTGAGCTCTGTCTCCTGTTGTGATTCCATCAAGAGTTTTACGCAGTCGCCTTGCTACTCTGCCAGCTCCTGGTGGTATGGGTTAAGGGGACAGGGCGCAAAAAACGCGACCTTTCCCCGACGGACATGTTCCTGAACAAGACATTAACACCTCCTCACCTCACACTCATTAAACCTGTCACCCGTGCAGATCCCATTCACTAATATTTAAATATTAACCCCCCTGAAGAATGTCACTATTCAAGTGAATCGTCACTTCATTTCATAGATGAGGCCTTATTTGAATTAATGTGAGTGTGAAACAGCTCATATTTGCAGGCAAAAAATGCGTCGATCGTCATTGAAATTGCAGGGAATGGGTTAAATTTTGTAGACATCGTTAATAATAAGTTGCACAATTCACCCTTATCAAACGCTGCAACCTAAAAAATCTGCTTTATGGCACAAATTCTTGTTTTAAATGGCCCTAATTTAAACCTGCTTGGTACCCGGGAACCGGAGTATTACGGCAATAAAACATTAGATCAAATCATTGTAGAACTAAGCCAGCAGGCAAAATCATTAGGCCATGTTATAACACACTTGCAAAGCAACCAGGAACACCAGTTAATAGATCAGATTCATGCTGCTCAATCAGACGGCACAGAATTCATCATTATTAACCCTGCCGCTTTCACTCATACCAGTGTGGCGTTACGCGATGCATTAAGCGGCGTAAAAATTCCTTTCATTGAATTGCACCTCTCAAATGTGCATGCTCGTGAAGAATTTCGAAAACAATCTTATTTTTCTGATATTGCGTTAGGCGTGATTTCAGGTTTAGGCGCACAGGGTTATCAACTTGCTCTGCTAGCGGCCCACGAACAAATAAACATAAACCAATAAAAGGTGTATCACCAAAATGGATATACGCAAAATAAAAAAACTGATTGAGCTGCTGGATGAATCAGGCGTTGCTGAAATCGAAATTAAAGAAGGCGAAGAATCTGTTCGCATTTCCCGTCAACAAAATGTTATTGCTGCAGCTCCTGTTGCAGCACCGATAGCTGCGGCGCCTGCACCTGTTGCAGCTGCACCAGCAGCCGAAACAATACCAACAGAACCTGAAGTAACGGGCCACCAACTTACTTCGCCAATGGTCGGTACCTTTTACCGCTCTGCATCACCTGGCGCAGCTGTGTTTACAGATATCGGCCAGAGCGTTAATGAAGGCGATACACTGTGTATTATTGAAGCGATGAAAATACTAAATCAAATTGAAGCTGACAAGTCTGGCACTATTAAGGCCGTTCTTGTTGAAAATGGTCAGCCTGTTGAATTTGGTCAACCCCTCTTTATTATTGAATAGCCCAATATCATGATAGAAAAAGTAGTTATAGCTAACCGGGGCGAAATAGCCCTGCGCATTTTACGAGCCTGCCGTGAGATGGACATTAAAACAGTTGCCATTCACTCTGAAGCAGATCGCGACCTAAAACATGTGCGCCTTGCTGATGAGTCAGTTTGCATTGGTCCCGCACCTTCAGATCAAAGTTACTTAAATATCCCGGCTATTATTAGCGCGGCAGAAGTAACTGATGCCATGGCCATACACCCGGGTTATGGTTTCTTATCTGAAAACGCCGATTTTGCCGAACGCGTAGAAGACAGTGGGTTTATTTTTATTGGTCCTAAAGCTGAATCCATTCGAATTATGGGTGACAAGGTTCAGGCCATTGCTGCCATGCAAAAAGCCGGCGT
This sequence comes from Gammaproteobacteria bacterium, assembly GCA_026195255.1. Lineage (GTDB taxonomy): Bacteria > Pseudomonadota > Gammaproteobacteria > SZUA-229 > SZUA-229 > SZUA-229. The sequence goes on from JAPHSS010000041.1 coordinate 7,390, forward strand.
TCCGTGTGTACCTGGTTCTGATGGCGCCATTGATGAAAATAACACAGAAGAAAATTTACGTATCGCCAAATCTATTGGTTACCCAATTATTATCAAGGCATCTGGTGGTGGCGGTGGTCGCGGCATGCGTGTTGTGCATACTGAAAGCGCTTTACTCAGCTCAATCTCTTTAACCAAAGCTGAAGCGGGTGCCGCATTTAGTAACGACGAAGTTTATATGGAAAAGTATCTTGAGCACCCACGACATGTGGAAATTCAGGTGCTTTCCGATGGTCAGGGTAATGCAATTCATTTAGGTGAACGCGACTGTTCAATGCAACGTCGCAATCAAAAGGTAGTTGAAGAAGCACCTGCACCTGGCATCACTGAAGAACTAAGAAATAAAATTGGTGCCGTATGCGTAAATGCATGTAACGAAATAAACTATCGCGGTGCAGGTACATTTGAATTTTTATTCGAAGACGGTGAGTTTTATTTCATCGAAATGAATACCCGCATTCAAGTTGAACACCCTGTAACTGAAATGGTCACGGGCATTGATATTGTTAAAGAGCAATTATATATCGCCGCAGGTGAGCCGTTACGTTTTAAACAGGAAGACATTAAAATCACCGGCCATGCCATTGAATGTCGAATCAATGCAGAGCACCATAAAACATTTATGCCATCACCTGGATTAATTACCCGTTACCATCCACCGGGTGGCCCTGGTGTCCGCGTTGAATCTCACATTTATGCTGGTTACAGTGTGCCGCCACATTATGACTCTATGATTGGTAAATTAATTTGTCATGGTGATACACGCGATGTAGCTATTGCGCGCATGAAAGGTGCATTATCTGAAATGGTAATTGATGGTATCAATACCAGTACAAAACTACAGATGAGCATTATGCAAGATGCTAATTTCCAGGCCGGTGGCGCAAACATTCACTACCTTGAAAAGAAACTTGGATCGTCTTAAGGTTTTCAACCTGACAAAACTTCATACAGAGGCACAGAAACACAGGGAAAACACAAAGCTTTTATTAAATAAAAACTCTGCGCCCCTGGGTCTCTGTGTCAAATAATATGCCCTGGATACAGCTCACACTTCAAACCGATAAAGCCAATAACGATAAAGCCGAGCAGGCTTTGCTCGATGCGGGTGCTCTTTCTGTGACATTACGTGATGCGGAAGACAACCCTGTTTTAGAGCCTCTTCCCGGTGAGACACCTTTATGGGACGAAATTATACTTACGGGTTTATTTGAAGCCGATATCAATACTGAAGCTTTAAAATCTGAAATAAAATCTCAGCTAGGTGAACAAACCACTCTTAAACTAGAAGCCCTCGAAGATAAAGACTGGGTGCGCGCATGGATGGATGACTACAAACCCATGCAGTTTGGTAAACGTTTATGGGTGTGTCCAAAACATTTACCCCCGCCTGACCCCAATGCCGTCAATTTAATGCTCGATCCGGGTTTGGCATTCGGCACCGGAACTCACCCTACGACCGCTTTATGCCTGGAATGGTTAGATTATACTAACGAGCTGAACAATGGCATTAAAGACAAACAGATATTAGATTTTGGTTGTGGTTCTGGTGTACTGGCAATCGCCGCACTTATGTTAGGCGCTAAACACTGTGATGGTACAGATATTGACCCGCAGGCGATTCTTGCAAGCAAAGACAATGCCATTGAAAATCGTGTTAATGAAAAATTAGATTTATTTTTACCTGCTGACATGCCAGCTGATAAATTACATGAAAGTTATGATATTGTATTAGCTAATATTCTGGCCGGCCCACTAACAGAGCTTGCACAACAGTTAGCAGCTTATTGTAAAAGCGGTGGTGACATCGTTTTATCCGGCATACTGGAAACTCAGTCGGAAAAAATTATACAGGCTTACTCGCCCTGGTTTAATCTTGAGCCTATAACCGTTAAAGATGACTGGATTAGAGTAACTGGTAAGAAAAAATAACCTTTAACAATAAACAGCGCATTAAGCAGATTAAACAATATGCAAACTGAATGCCCACACTGTAATACCATATTTCGTGTTAAAGAGAGCGAACTCGAACAAGCTGATGGGCAAGTGCGATGCGGACATTGCCTTGCCATATTCACAGCAGAAAACCCATACAACACAACCACCTATCAAACTGAAAATATTTCTGAAGCACCTGGTGATATTGATCAGGAAGATGAAGCCCGTTTAGGAGACTCTCAAAACATAGTAGCCGATGTTATTCCACCGGAGTTACGAGCTGAATCCAGGAAGGGGAAAAGCCACTTTGGCTTTTTTGGAACACTGGTATTAACCTTACTAATTTTAACAAGCATCTCGGGATTATTCTTACAGTATGCATACTACAATAGAAACAACCTGGTAAAAATAGCAGAATTACGCCCCTGGTTAGAGACTATGTGCCAACAAATTAACTGCACACTGCCGCCACCTAAAGATCGCAAAAAAATCATTCTTAGCAGCAAGAATGTTTTTTCTCATCCTAATGTTGAAGGCGCATTGATGGTTTCAGCAAGCATCATCAATCAGGCTGATTTCGCTCAGACATACCCTATTATCGAATTACGTTTTGAAAATGTGCGCGGAAAAACAATTGCCGGGCGACGTTTTAATGCAGTTGAATATTTAGGTATACCCGAAGATCAAATTTCACAGATGCAACCAGATGTACCGGTTAATATAAATCTGGAAATTAAAGACCCGGGTAACAATATGGTGAGTTACGAATTTTCGTTCTTATAAAATTTAAACAGTGTTTTTCTAAAGCCGTTCAAATCAGGTTACAAGATAATAAAAGTTTGTCAATTAAAGGAATTAAAGGGGTCGGTGACAAATGATTTTCATTCGCATCACCCAA
>JAPHSS010000043.1 GCA_026195255.1 Gammaproteobacteria bacterium
ATTACTTTCTTTGGCTGCTGACAGAGGGATTGATGATGCACATCCATGTGCATCACCCTTCGGGCGCGTAAAAGCATCGCGTCAAAAAATGCTTTCCTGCATTTTTTTCGAAATGGGTTCTAATCCGATGCCTCTCCGCCATACATAAAAAAGGCCCCCCTGTTGTTTCCAGGGGGGCCTATTTTATGTATGGCGGAGAGGCAGGGATTCGAACCCTGGGTCGGGATAAACCGACGCCGGTTTTCAAGACCGGTGCATTCGACCACTCTGCCACCTCTCCAGGTTCAAGCGCTTAGCGTCGAGGGGCGGTAGAATACATGAAAAATCTTTGCAAAACCAGTCCCTTGTGAATATATTTGGAACTAATATTTACTTTGCCTTGTCATATCCTCAGTGTTAACCTAACCCTTAACTTTAATAACTTAATGTACGAGAAATTAATGAACAATCCGAATATTTCAATAGGCCGCTCACAAGAGTCGATTCTTGCAACAAATAAGGTATTGAAAAATACTTATATGTTGTTATCTATCACACTAATCTTTAGTGCTTTTACTGCGTTCATTGGCATGCAAATGCAAATTGGACAAGGCGTTGCAATGATTGCAACTTTCGGTGCTATTGGTTTGCTCTGGTTCGTATTACCCCGCACAGCTAATTCTGCTGCAGGTATACCCGTAATATTTGCTTTCACAGGCCTGATTGGTCTGGGTATGGCACCAATGATGAACATGTACCTGGCTGTTCACCCTAGCGTGGTTTCAACTGCACTGGGTGGAACCGGGGTTATTTTCCTTGGTTTATCAGGTTATGCGTTAACTACACGTAAAGATTTCAGCTTTATGGGTGGTTTCCTTATGGTTGGTATGCTGGTAGTGCTTGCTGCGGCACTGGCTAATATCTTCCTGCAAATACCGGTAATGGGCCTGGTTGTTAGCGGTGCTATCGTTATGTTGATGAGTGGTCTGATTTTATATCAAACATCTTCAATCATTAATGGTGGTGAAACTAACTATATAATGGCAACTGCCAGCCTGTTCCTGTCTATTATTAACCTGTTCCAGGCACTATTACACTTACTAAGTGCTTTTGGTGGTGATGATTAATTTCATCATCTGAGCACCTTATGATATGTATACCTTCACACCCCGGTTATCCGGGGTGTGTTGTTTCTACAACTTAATTTTTAGAGAACAATATGGACTGGTTAAAAATAGGTAGTGCGGTATTCCTTATTGCTATGATCGTTTTTTTATGGCCGCGCATGAAACATGCGGTTGCTAACTCGCCTAAAGGCAGCATGAGTGACTGGATGGGTTTTATTGTACCGTTGGCTGCTGTTATAGGTTTTATCATCCTCTTGATTAATATGGTTTAGCCCCTATATAAGCTTATTCTAATGGGTTTATATTCTTCTTATTTATCATTAGAATACGAGCCGAAAAACAATGATTGCGATGATTTTAGATATCTATGCAAAATGGACATCTTTTGGCCCTCTTGTGACACTGTGAAGTAACGGTTGAGCATGCTGAAGCAGGCATTAGAGTTAACATAGAATATATGCACAAAGCGATTTAAACCAATCATTGAAAAACATTTTTTTGATTAATACTGCTTATGCAAAATAAATTGCATATCAGTTCTGAATAAAATATATCTGGAGAAACAAGAATGACAATTGAAAGAGCACTCTTTGCAATGGGTGGCACTATGGTTATGCTGACATCACTGTTGGCACTATTCCATCATCCCAACTGGACATGGGTAACATTATTTGTTGGTTTTAACTGTTTTCAGAGTTCTTTTACCGGCTTTTGCCCACCGGCAATGTTAATGAGAAAATTCGGTTTAAAATCTGCAGCAGAGTGTGCTTTAAAAAATAATGATTAATTTTTTTATACACTAAATACTGACTGAAGTACTAACACCTATACCCATGAAGGCACACTTAATAACTATAATCATTGCATTATTAACCGGTTATATCGCCGGCTATATGGGTGGTTACATGGGTAGTGTTAGCTCTTTAGATAAATCATCTAAAAGTTATACATCATCAAATAGTTCTAAAAGCAGACAAAATCCATTTCAGCTATCAACAGAAACCGAAGACCTTGAGTATCAAGTTGAAGCTTTACAGTATAAAACTGAAAAGCTTCAAAAACAGCTAAGTTCTCTTATTGATAAACAGCAAAACCTGCAAATTAATGATCAGCAAAGCTCAGAAACACCCACAAAAAGCAGAGTTAAAAGCCACTCATCTCCAAACAAAAAGAATTTAATTGCATCAGGTATAACGCCTGACGTTGCAGAGGATATATTGCGCCGCATGAGTCAACAGGACTTTAGGCGACTTGAGTTACAAAACCTGATTCAACGCTCTGACTCTAACGCCAGAAGAGAATACAGCAAAGAATTAAGGGAATTAAATTCCAACAAAATTTCCCTACGCTCTGAAATGGGTGAGGATGCTTATGATCAGTACCTTTTTGTCAGCGGACAGAACAATCGAGTTAAAGTAAGCTCTGTTATGGCTGGTTCGCCTGCTGAAGCTTCTGGTTTTCAAAGTGATGATGTAATTTTATATTATGACAATCAGAAAATTTTAAGTTGGCCCGATATCAGAGCGGCAACCATAGAGGGTGAAATTGGTAGTTATACTAACGTTGAGATATTACGTGATGGCCAGCAAATGAGCTTAATGGTACCCAGAGGCACACTGGGGGTTCAACTTGATGCATTACAGATCAACCCTGAACAATAAGTTTTAGAACACTCTATACACAGGCTTTTTTATTCTTCATATAATTCGAGCAATATACCTTCACCTTTAACAGCATAACTATGCTCCAGCCAATAGCCAACCACCGCAATCAACTCATCACCAATATATATTAGCGGTATTCTGTCGCGTTGCCAGACTGGTACAGCCGACTCCTGAAATAACGATTTCAAATCATGAGTGGCATTTCTACCCGCGGGTTTAATTCTTTCTCCCCCCTGTCTGTAGCGAACTGTAACAGGTAGTTTTAATAACGAGGCATCTAAAACAAACTGTTCATTATTAGTATCTGTTTTTTTAACACTTAATTTTTTCTCAATTGAAGATAAAAGCAGATCGCCTTGCAAATCCCAGTTATATACCTGTGCGGCATCATGCGATATTTTATGTAAACAGAATAATTCATTTCTAAAACGTCTGATTTCTACATTCGCCCAACTAACTAAAACTGCAGAGTCATGAGAGTTATTTTTTATTTGTAACACCACCTGTTCCAGCACTGCTCTTGAGGGCATAGGTTTATTAATAGACTTAAGCCAGTAACGTAGTGCATTTCTTAATCGCGCATCGTCAAGTCTGGTTAATTGATTTATATCGAGGCGTGATTCATCAATTAAAGACTGCTTTAAATCATGCTCTGCAAGCACATTAAGTAGTTGAGCATTTTCAGCCTGTTGCGATGCAAACACAGATAAAGTTTTATTTAAAGACGGCCAGCGTTGATTGAGTTGCGGCATCACCGAGTGACGTAAATAATTTCGATCGTAATTAACCTGCTGATTACTTGGATCTTCAACCCAGCTTAAATTATTTAGCTCTGCGTAATCGGATACCTGCTTTTGCGAAATATTTAATAAAGGCCTGGCGTGCCAGCCACTGCCAAACTCGGCTATTTCAGGCATACCAGACAAACCAGCAGCACCTGCCCCGCGTAACAGCTGCAATAAGATAGTTTCAGTCTGATCATCCTGATGTTGCGCCGTTAACAGGCAATCATTATTTTGAATGCATTTTTTTAATGCAGCATAACGTGCGCTTCGCGCAGCGGCTTCCGGGCTTTCACCCCGCTCTGCACTAGCATCTACTTTAATGATTTGAAATGTTATACCCAGCTGTTCACATTGTTGAGAACAATGTTTGGCCCAGTCAGCAGATTGGCGCTGCAATCCGTGATCTATATAGACAGCTTTTACATTTAACTTTGAGAGATATAACAGATGTAATAAAACCTGGGAATCTATCCCACCACTGTAGGCCAGACACCAGGTTTTTATTTTATATTGTTCTGCAAGTTGATTGAGTTGCTGAATTAAGTATTCAGTCGTCAGCCTGCACTGTTTTTTATTATTCGGTGTACTGACCATAACTCATCAGACGTTGATAACGAGTATCGAGCAGCTTATCTGTGCCCATCTGATTAAGGTTTTCCAGACTCTCTTTCAGAGCCTGACGAATATTACGTGCGGTTGTATCAATATCACGATACGCACTTCCTAATGGCTCATCGATAATCTGATCAATTAGACCTAATTCATGCAAACGACCGGCAGTAATACCCAGAGATTCTGCTGCCTCCTGTGCACGTTCTGCACTCTTCCATAAAATAGACGCACAACCTTCGGGTGAAATAACTGAGTAAGTGCTGTATTTCAACATCATGACTCGGTCACCAACACCAATAGCCAACGCACCGCCTGAGCCGCCTTCACCAATAACTGTACAGATAATTGGTGTTTTAAGTGCCGCCATTTCAAACAGGTTACGTGCAATGGCTTCTGACTGGCCGCGCTCTTCAGCACCTATCCCCGGATAGGCGCCTGGTGTGTCAATAAAGGTAACAACAGGCATTTTAAAACGTTCAGCCAGTTTCATCAGGCGTAGAGCCTTACGATAACCTTCTGGCCTGGGCATGCCGAAGTTTCGGCGAATCTTTTCTTTAGTATCTCGACCTTTCTGCTGGCCAATCACCATTACCGGCTTGCCTTCAAGTCTGGCCATACCACCAATCATAGCTTTATCGTCCGCATACGCGCGATCACCATGTAACTCTTCAAAATCTGTAAAGATTCGATCGATATAGTCCAGCGTATGTGGTCGTTGGGGGTGCCTTGCCAGCTGAGAGGTTTGCCAGGAGGTCAGTTTACTGAAAATTGATTCAGTCAGGTTTTTGCATTTAGACTGTAGGCGAGTAATTTCCTCACCAATATTAATTTCAGTGTCATCACCAACATAACGAAGCTCTTCAATTTTAGCTTCCAGCTCGGCAATGGGTTGTTCAAATTCCAGAAAATTTGGATTCATTCTTAAATCTTATAAATTAGTGTGCCCATGCATGGGCATTTTGCCCTTTATGGACATGATGACGGAAAAAATCTAGTTGTAATGATAACCCGCAATGCCATTCTAACCAAGTGAGTTTATTGCATTATCTCTCATTTTTACTGAAAATGGCGGCAAAATCACAGCTAACTTCATACAATTATGCGATTAGTTTTTAATCGTAGAAATCTTTTACGGTTCAAACAGCCGTAGTGTCAACTGTCTGCTGGTTATTACGTGTTCAAACATGGCAGCAATTTATATATCTTGTGCTAGTATTTTTGATAAAGAATAATAATTTAACAGGACACGCCATCCACTATGGATGAATCAAACCCAAAATCTGGCAGCATAATCATTGCTGATGATGACCCATCAATATTACTATTGCTGCGGCATACTCTAACTGCAGACAATTATGATGTAACTGAGGCGCGCTCTGGAATGGAAGCAATCGAGTTATGCCGTGAGTTTAACTATGATCTGGGAATTTTTGATCTGGTGATGCCAGATGTAGATGGTATTACGGCCTGCAAAGAGATCATACGTCAAGTTTCTAATCCACCACCTATACTTATTATTACCTCATTAGATGATGACGACTCTGTCAATAATGCATTTAATGCCGGCGCAGTTGATTACATCACAAAACCTATCAACTGGTCAGTTTTTAAACAACGGGTAAAACGCATAGTTGAAGCCGAGAAAAATAGACAGATGGTCAAACGTCTTGAATTTCATGACACTCTCACAGGATTACCCAATCGCACCCTGCTTCTCGATCGTTTAGAGTCTGCCACTCTGCGCGCGCAACGTAATAAAACAATGCTCGCCTTATTAATGGTGGACATAGATAACCTTAAATTAATAAATAAAACACTGGGCCATGATAAGGGTGACAAAGTAATCACCTCGGTTGCAAGACGATTAAGCAATTCGATTCGAGCGACAGACACATTATCACGTACTGGTGGTGATGAATTTATTTTAATAATTGAGAATATTCAGCATTTGGATGATATCGCTTTAATGGCGGCAAAATTCTCTCGCACGATTGAACACAGAATGACCATACTTCATCAGGACATTCACGTAAAAGCCAGCATTGGTATTAGTGTTTACCCTCAGGATGGACTGGATATAGGCAGCTTATTAAGTAATTCAGATGCGGCTCTTTATCGCGCTAAAGAGAAGGGTGGAAATATTTATGAATTTTATTCACCCGAGTTTGGCAAGCAGGCACGACGACGCCTGGAGCTTGAAAGTAACTTACGCCATGCGCTAGAAAACAATCAACTGGTTATGTATTACCAGCCAAAAATAAACTTAACCACGGGTATTGCAAATGGCATGGAAGCACTTGTCCGCTGGAACCACCCTGAACAAGGTATTATTCCACCTGATGAATTTATCCCTATTGCAGAAGAAACAGGTTTAATCATTCAACTGGGCGCACAGGTGATTGATAAATCCTGTGAACAGTTTAAAAAGTGGCAGGATGAAAATATTCCTGTTACAAATATTTCCATTAATGTTTCAGGTCGTCAATTTAAAGAACAGGACCTTGTCAGTCTGCTAAAAGAAACATTAGATAAGTACCAGCTGGATGCTTCACATATAGAACTTGAATTAACTGAAAGCACATTGTTAAAAAATGAAACTCAGGCTGAGTCGATTCTCAACGAATTGCATAATATGGGCATTATCATTTCAATTGATGACTTTGGCACGGGTTACGCCTCTCTCTCTAATCTAAAAAAATTGCCCATAGATATTTTAAAAATTGATAAGTCATTTACCGATGGAATATTACATGACCCGGACGACATTGCGATATTAGATGCTATATATGGCCTGGCGAGAGGCCTCGGGCTGAAACTTGTAGCAGAAGGTATTGAGACTCTGGAACAATTAGAAAAAATAAAAGAACTGGGTGTTGATTATGGTCAGGGTTATCTGTGGAGCCCACCGCGAGCGTCAGATGAATACCTTGAAGTGCTTAATAATTTAAATAATTCTTAATTAAACTGTACTCGTTTATTTTCTGTCTAACATATCTAGATCTGATGTTGCAATATCTGGGCTTCATGTGAACTTGAATTCTGAGGTTTCGCCTTTATGGCGACTCATTTTTTCTCGTTCCCATGCTCCCGCGTGGGAATGCATAGCTAACCAGGTAACACATACCCAACAACACCTGCACTCCTGTCACCAGTACCTCACATCATAAAAAATTGATACCCTTGATAAAAACAAACAATACGTTGTTTACTGCGACACAGAAAAAATAACTCAGCAGCTTCTCGTTTAATACATGAGCGGGGTTTCACTCCTTGTGTTTTAAAAGATGGAAGAAGTTCTGCATCTGAATGCGTACGGACTGTGGTTCAGTACATCTAAACCTATGCATTCCCACGCAGGAGCATGGGAACGAGAAAAGCAGATTATGAAGCTCTGGTATTGCATTGAAATACCAGTTCTTATTGGTTTTGACTTTTATTCCCTCTGGAGCTAGCCAAAAAATGTTTCCAACGAGGGGTAAAATTACAGGGATGTAATTTTAAGTTCTGTAAGCCTGGATGGCGCATCTGAACGACCCGGGAACAGAGTAAGAATAAAACAGCATAGAGTAATAGCTTTTAAGCACATTAGATTTTTTGGGTATTCTCATCGTTTTTTGATGAGAACTAGCGACTAAAGGGCGGCTATTTTTTGCTTACTATTTTGCAGCTGCAGGCAAAAAAGTGAGTC
>JAPHSS010000004.1 GCA_026195255.1 Gammaproteobacteria bacterium
ACTCGCCACTCAGGTGGCTCGTGCAGAGCACGATGTGGTGTTATGGGATATCAATCCCGAACACGTGAAAAACATGCAATTAACCCATCGCAATCAGCAGTATTTACCTGATATATCACTTCCCCGGTCACTAAAATTTAGCGATCAGCTTGAAAAAACAATACGCGAAGCCGATACCCTGCTCATTGCTATCCCAAGCCATGCAGTACGTGGTTTTCTGCAGAAAACCAAACAATGGATACGCCCTGAGCAACACATTGTCTGGGCGACTAAAGGCCTTGAAGAGGGTAGTGCGAAACCAGTACATGAAGTGGTAGCAGAAGAAATACCTGGGTGTAAATCAACAGCGGTTATTTCCGGCCCCACATTTGCACTCGAAGTCGCTAAAAATTTACCAACCGCAGTCACCGTTGCAGCTAGTAGCCATGCCATTGCTGATGAAGTCGCCAGCTTTTTACATTATGGTAACTTCAGGGTTTATACATCTGAGGATATGATAGGTGTAGAACTCGGTGGCTCACTTAAAAACGTACTTGCGATTGCTGCCGGCATAGCTGACGGACTTGGCTTTGGCTCAAATACCCGAGCCGCTCTTATAACCCGGGGCCTGAACGAAATTACGCGTCTGGGTATTGCCATGGGAGCTAATGCAGAAACCTTTATGGGGCTCGCGGGCATGGGTGATCTTGTTCTCACCTGTACCGATAATCAGTCGCGTAATCGTCAAATGGGCTTAGCCCTTGCTGAAGGCCTGAGCATTGAAGCCGCTAGAGAAAGAATTGGCCAGGCTGTAGAAGGCGTTAAAACCGCTAAAGAAGCCTGGTTACTGGCACAAAAATATAATGTTGATATGCCTATCATTGAGCAGGCTTATAAAGTTTTATACGAAGAAAAAGCACCAAAAGAGGCTGTTCATGATTTATTAGGACGTGAGGCAAAATCAGAATAAATTTATAAACAAAAACTATTCTGATTTAATATCGTGTTGTTTAGAAATACTAGTTGATACTTTTTCAGCTAATTGAATAACAAGATTGCTCATGACTTCTGCCATATCACTATACTTTTTACCTTTTAATTTTTCTGTAAATGAAAAAGAGTTTTCAAGTATTTTGTTATTACCCTTGCCATCTAAAATAAGATAAACACCTTGTAAAACACTTTCGCCACCAAGTTCTCCATCAAACCTTCTAATATGCACTTTCACCTGATAGTCAAATTTTCGATATGACGACCATGGTGACACATCCACATGAGCCGTTTTTAGATTATGCGCCAGCTCATTTGCAATCAAAATACTAATGTTACTCTCTAAACCACCCGCCCATCGATGAAAGTCAGCAAGTTCTATTGTATAGTCGCCTGTACGAGTGACTATTTCAGGACGATCAATTACATCAGGCAAATCCACCTTCCATACACCTACGGAAACACTGTCTTGCTCATAAGTTTCAACACTACGTTCCGCACTTAATATATAAAAATTTGTTTTTGGTGATGTGCCACATGCAGACAAAAACAAAACACTTACTGCCACAAAAATTTTAAGCAACATATTCCCCACCTGGTTCAATTTGTAGTTTTACCTTTTATGAGCGCCTCTGGGTGGCGCTCAAGATATTCAGATACAACCCGAATCGAACGCGCCGCTTTACTTAATTCGTTCATTGTTTCGTTAGCCTGTACTCCAGTCATTCCACCTTCTTCCACATTTAACGAATTAATCAGGTTATTTATATTTTTAGTAGCCTCATCTAAATTCCCACCTATACTTTCAACCGGTAACGACTTCAATCTAGACAAAAGTTCATTTACCTGTTTTATAATGCCTGTTACCGTTTCTGGCACGGTAGGCACAACAACAAAACCAGTCTTATACTCAAGACGTTTTTTATCAACCTCAGTAAATACGTCTAAAACTATTAACGATTGACCGGTTAATATGTTGCTTTTTAGTTGTGCCCGCATACCCTGCTCAACCATATGCTCAAAATATTGATAAACATTTTTTATACGCTCTTTGCGACTCAAGTTTTCATCAACTGTTTTAACTGGTAAACGCTCTGGTTCAATATCGACCATTGCAAATGTAATAATATTATTTCTATCATCATTTGCTTCAACACCTACGTCTACAACCGTGCCTAATCGTATACCTTTATATTCAACTGGAGCACCAACAGAAAGCCCACTTACACCTTCTTCAAAATAAAGTTTCATGGGGGCACCAAAGGTTAATATTTCTTCTATTTCAGGCCCTTCCTTATTATGCAGTGTATATAAGTTATTCTCTTTTGCCTGTCGGCTTTCGGCTGGAGCGTTATCATTTGTAAAAGCAATACCGCCTGCCAGCAATGAGCCTATTGACTCCATATTAAAATCAAACCCTTTCGCACCCAGTTCAATATTTAAACCTGAGGCATTCCAGAAACGAGAATAGTCAGTAACAAATTTATCATGCGGGGCCTCAATAAAAACTTCTATTTCTACATGGCTGTGATCATCGACCAGCTCATACCGGGTTACACTACCTACGTTTATACCTCTATACTTTACTGGCGAGCCCCTGCTTAATGAACCAAGACTGTCTGAATTTAAAAGATATTTTGTTCCCGGGTTGCCTAGTTGATATATTTGTGGTGATTCCAAACCCGTAAATTTTTTAACCGGTTTACCACCTTCACCCGGATCAATCTCAATAAAAGCGCCACTTAACAAAGTATCCAGTCCACTTACACCTTCCACTCCAACTCGTGGCTTAACCACCCAAAATTGTGTTGTATCTGTTAATCTTTCCCTGGATACTCCCGTTAACTCCATTACTACAATAACTTGCGATAAATCTTCTGAAAATTTAACTTCAGTCAGCTCTCCCACTTTTACATTGCGTAATTTAACGGGTGTTTTTCCAGCCTCAAGACCCGCTGCGCTTTTAAATGTAACCTCGACAAAGACATTCTCTTTAATTGCTCCTTTAAAAACTAACCAGCTCCCCATTAAGGCAGCGATTATTGGTATTACCCAGACAGGTGAAATAGATTTTTCTCGTGTTTTCAATTTTGCTTTTGGAATTTTGTCTAAAGTTATTATTGATTCTTTTTCTGTCATTATTCTGCTTCCGATTTATCCCACAATAACCTGGGGTCAAACGCCATGGCTGAAAACATTGTTAATATTACCATTGCAGAAAAAGCCAAAGCTGCGGGTCCAGGTATTATATAACTTAATTTTCCTAATTGAATTAACGACGTTAGTAATGCAACCACAAATACATCGACCATAGATCATTTTCCTATTACCTCGGCTATCACGTATAATCGTGTTTTTTCTCTTTTTCTTAAATCACTGCCTCGATGCACCATTATTAATAAATATCCGATCGAAATTATTTTTAATAATGGTAACAATACACTGGCAGAAAAAATAACAAGCGCCAGTGGCCAGTCTCCGTGAGCTAAAAAGTAGAATATGCCACTTATTATAGTATCTGTGCTTTCACGTCCAATAGCACCCGTAATCATAATAGCTTCTGTATTTGCCGGTATATACATAATGAAAGCACTGATTAAAAATGCCCATGCTCTATTGGTGCTATTGTATTTTCTATAATGTATTTTTGAATTACAACGCGGGCAATTTGCAGTTATATTGTTATCTAGATTAATCACCTGGTCACATACATGACAACCCGCCAAACCTAAATCTTTTGCTCTGATAATTTGATTACTCATACTGTTCACCGTTATTGCTTTTATCTAAACGCGCCCAAAGCATATGCATTTCAATAGATGACATGGCAATCGCATAAAAAATAACGAAGCCAACTAGCGCACTAAAACCAATACCTAAAACCACATTTGCTAATGACACCAGCTTCACAATGGCAACAAGAATGGCTAGCAAATACACATCCATCATAACCCATGGCAACAACCGACTAACCCATATTAAAAGTGCTCGTGTTAAGTGCCATTTTTTATTGAAATATATTGAAAGAAAAATATACAACAAAGAAAATACACAAAACCCTGGAAACACAACACTACTCAAACCCACAATCGTTGCCAGGATCGGGCTGCCTTCTATAAAAAGTATATGAGTTGTTTCAATTAGTGTTGTTTCTCGATCTATGCCAGCAATATTAAGTTGCATAACTGGATAAATATTCGCGATAACAAAAAATATTGCGCAGGCCAAAAGAATTGCCAACGGGAATTCAATTGGGGATTTTGAATGTTTAAATAAACGCACACCACAACAGATACAGGATGCAATATTTCCTTTTGTTATATGAGAAACATCCTGTAAAGCGTCACATGCACGACATACTGTTAATAGCTGGTTTTTCTCTTCCATAAATACCTGGCTCGACTGTCCTCAATAGAACTGTAGCACATGCGTTGTTAGCTTTTAATTATATAGTTTGTTTTGACTATATCTTCGAATAATGAATTTTAAGTTTGCTTTCACTAAAGATGTTTCTCACTTTCGAGCTTGTCTCGTTCCCACCGAGGACAGTGGGAGCGAGACGAATGACAAGCTCTTATAACTACACCAGGCAAAGCGGCAATGCATCATCTCCCTCGGAGAAAGCTCTCGTTTTTTGAGCCCTGCCCCCTAAACCCATACCACTGTGAGCTGATAGTCTCGTGAACCGACTCCGTAAAACTCTTGATGGCATCAATCAGAGGACAGGGCGCCCCATATCTGTTGAAACTGGGCGGCGACCTTTCCCCGAGGAATATGCTCTTAGACAGGGCATAACTTACACTGCTCCGTCAAAACCTTGTTGTCGCCATGCTTCAAAAACAATGACGGCAACAGAATTCGATAAATTCATACTCCGACTTTCTGGCAACATGGGAATTCTGATAACTTGCTCAGTAGGCAGACCATTTAAATAACTTTCTGGCAAACCCCGTGTTTCAGGGCCAAATACAAATGCATCTCCGGACTCAAAGCGTGCCTCACTATAGTTCTGTGAACCTTTAGTTGAACAGGCATATACACGCTTAAAATTATTTTCTAACAGGCATTCATCGAGACTTTTCCATACTTTCATTTTTGCAAATTCGGCGTAATCCAGACCCGCTCTGCGTAGCTTTTTATCATCTATCTCGAAACCTAAAGGCTCTATTAGATGCAACTGCCCACCCATATTCGCGCATAAGCGAATAATATTTCCTGTATTAGGCGGAATCTCAGGTTCATATAGAATAATAGATATCATTAATATTTCTTTAAAATCAAGGCTTTAATCGACTTTCTTTATGTAAAACAATAAATAGCTTGTATTAGCCATTGACTAAGTTGTATTTTAGGTCTAAAAACTCTCTTATAAAACAATTATTTAGGGCTTTTTTACCCTGAGCATACTACCTACTGGTGATATGAAAGAAAACATGCAAAAGCCTACCGTATTACTTATAGATGATGACCCATTAATTACAGAAAGTATCGGTTTTATTCTTAAAAAGCATTACCAGGTTATTTCGGCTGAATCCCGTGCAGAAGCAAAGATAACACTAGCTAAATTAGACACTAAACCAGAGCTGGCACTGGTAGATCTTGGTTTGCCACCTCTACCCCATGAGCCGGATGAGGGTTTCGCTTTAATTGAAGATTTACTGGCTCATAATTCACAAATGAAAATACTGGTTTTATCCGGCCAAAGCGATGAGGCAAATATGCATCATGCATTAACACTCGGTGCGGTAGATTTTATTCCGAAACCTGCTGACCCAGCATTATTGCTTAGCAGGCTAGATCATCAACTGATGCTCAAGCAGGTTGAAACAAAACGCCGGGATACAAATGAATCATCCCTTATTATTGGGGATAGCGCATGTATTTCTGCTCTTCGTGAACAAATTAGTCAATTTGCAGATACCATATTCCCGGTATTGATTGAAGGTGAATCCGGCACCGGAAAAGAGCTGGT
The DNA here is from genome assembly GCA_026195255.1 of Gammaproteobacteria bacterium. Classification (GTDB taxonomy): domain Bacteria; phylum Pseudomonadota; class Gammaproteobacteria; order SZUA-229; family SZUA-229; genus SZUA-229. The sequence continues at coordinate 5,942 of JAPHSS010000004.1, forward strand.
TGCCAGTGCATTACATAAACAAAGTAAACGCGCCAATGAGCCTTATCTTGTTATAAATTGCGCAGCAATTGCTCCCGAATTACTCGAATCCCAGTTATTCGGCCATGCAAAAGGCGCTTTTACCGGCGCAGATAAATCACATAAAGGCTTTTTTGAAGAGGCTGGTAACGGCACCCTGTTTCTCGATGAAATAGGCGAAATGGCTTACGATCTTCAGGCTAAATTATTACGTGTATTAGAAAGCGGGGAATATCACCGCATAGGTGAAACACGCAGTATAAAATCTCAGGCACGTATCGTTGCTGCGACTAATAAATTACTGCAAGCAGAAGTTTCTAATGGCAATTTTCGTTCTGACCTTTTCCACCGTTTAAGTATTTTGAAAGTGCACATGCCACCGGTGCGTGAAAGAGAAAATGATAGCCTGTTATTATTACAGCATTTTTTACAGTTCTATGCTGATTCTATAAAACCAGTTGAGCTTGATAAGGCGGCAACACTCGCCTGGAAAGCTTATGATTTTCCGGGTAATGTTCGCGAATTACGAAATATTGTTATTCGTTTATGCACAAAGTACCCGGCACAGGTCATAAATACAGATCAATTAAAACAGGAACTTGAACAACAACTCACTTCAGAAACAGATAATACAGAACAAAACATGTTCAGTAGCCAGTTGATACAGCAACAAATAGCCAGTGGTGAGTTTAATTTAAACTTAAAACTAAAAGAACTTGAAGAATTTGTTATACAACAGGCAATGCAGTTATATAACGGCAATCTCAGTAAGGTAGCAAAAGCACTACAAATTAACCGAACAACTCTTTATAGTCGGATGCAAAAAAAATGATAAACCAAAACGGGTGATATATGTATCTTGAACATTTTGGCTTGCAAAGACCGCCATTTAAAATCACACCAGATACCAGCATGTTTTATAGCGGTAATAAACGTGGTGCGGCTTTAGAAGCATTGAAGTATGCCATCTCTTCAGGGGAAGGCATTATTAAAGTTGTTGGTGAAGTCGGCTCAGGTAAAACCATGTTATGCCGCATGCTTGAAGTCGAACTGGGTGAAAATATTGAAGTGGTATACATTGCCAACCCCAGCCTGTCACCTGAAAATATTCTGCATGTTATCGCATTTGAATTAAAACTTAATATCACTTCTGAATCCAGCAAGCTGGAAGTGATGCAAGCACTGCAAAATTATCTATTAGAAAAACATGCCCATAATAAACAGGTTGTTGTGTTTGTTGAAGAAGCCCAGGGTATGCCAATTGAGACCCTGGAAGAAATTCGCCTGCTCAGTAATTTAGAAACTAACGACGACAAGCTTTTACAGATGGTTCTATTTGGACAGCCAGAGCTGGATGATAAATTACGCAATAACACTATTCGTCAGTTAAAAGAACGCATTACGCATAATTTTTACCTCGACCCTTTTCCAGCACAGGATGTTTATAATTATTTAAATTTCAGGATGCGCGCGGTTGGTTATCATGGCCCCGATTTATTTTCGCCAAAAATGGCCAATAATATTGAACGTAAATCAAATGGATTAACCCGCCGCATAAATATACTTGCCGATAAAGCATTACTCGCTGCTTATTCAGACGGTGGACATGACATAAAAACTAAACACATCAGCCTGGCCGCTAAAGACAGTGATTTTGGACAGGATATTATCTGGCAACCAGTAGCGAAAGCACTCGGTGTTTTGCTGATTATTATAACCTCGATATGGGTCGGCACACTATTACCCGGCATTATGTCAGTAACTGATAGATCGCTAACGCCTGATCAAGAAGATGCAACTCAACTACCTGCACAAATAACTCCAACTGATAACCCGGCACCTGCTGTTGAAACCAGGCCGTTAAAGCAGATCGCAATATCTAAACAGGCGGAGATTCAGCTATCTCCTGTTATTTCTTCAGATATACAAATACAAAATATACTCACTGAGCGTTTACAACAAACGGCTATCTGGCTGAATAATGCACTCGATGATAGTTATACAATCCAGCTAATACTGCTAGATAGCGAATTAGAAAATGATGCTATTCGCTTTCTTAAAATGACCAGTGGTTACCTGAATACGCAAGACATCTATATCTATGAAGTCTCAATCCGCGGGAGAATGTTTTACAGTGTGCTATACAATGAGTATACAGAACGTAATCAGGCTACAAACCAGTTACAACAGCTGCCGCCTCGTCTTAAGAAAAGTAACCCCTACTTAAGAACCATAAAAGGCATAAAGGCAGATATTAAGAAAACCAGACAACCGGGAAATCTCTGACAAAGTGATGAAACTTTACAGTATGAAACAACTTATTTCTAAAAAGCAGCCTTTAAATCAAGCTTCACTGGCTATATTGTGTCTTTCCCTTTGTCTGATTTCCTGTGGTCCGACTCGCCCACCAGAGCCGTCTGAAGGGCATCTTGATAAAACCCAGGAAATTCAGCAGAGTATCCCGGAGGCTGTGTCTCAAACGACTTTATTACCTGTTCCTGAAGCTCGACCTCAACTCGAGACCTATACCGTTGTTGTGAGTGGTGTCACGGTAAAAGACCTTTTGTTCTCAATGGCAAGGGACGCACAAATCAATCTTGATATACATGACGATATAGAAGGTACAGTCACTTTAAATGCGATTGATCAAACGCTGCAACAAATATTAGAGCGCGTTTCGCAACAGGCTGACATTCGATACAATCTTGAAGACAATACTTTACGTGTTCGCGCTGACAAACCCTATTTAGCAACTTATACAGTAGACTACGTTAATATCTCACGGGTTTCCAAAGGTATTATACGCGTTGCTACCAATATTGGTTCAACCGGACAAGGCAGCATCGGCGATTCAGAAAGCAGTAGCAGTAACGAGAATGAAAACAACAGCTCTCTTACAGAGGTTTTATTAACTTCAGATAATAAATTCTGGCAAACCCTTACTCATAATATTATCGAGATACTTTACAAGAAAGGCGAGGGCACTGACACCGAAACTACGCCAACGGCTAACACAGCACAAACCAATATGCTTGATAACAATAATGATGTCATTGTAAATCGTGAATCCGGTTTAATTATGGTTCGCGCGCCATATCGAAAGCATAAAGAAATACAACTTTTTATTGATAGAGTGCTTAACACATCAAAACGTCAGGTTATGATTGAAGCAACTATTGCTGAAATAAAATTGAGTGACCGATACCAGGCTGGTGTTGACTGGTCTGTAGTTGCTGAAGACCCCACATCAGGTGTTAATGTACTCACTAATTTAGCCGGCAATAATTTAGCTCAATCTCCTTTTTCGCAATTTACCCTGAATGACACTATTGATGGCAACCAGGTTAGTATGACTTTGAAAGCACTGGAAGAGTTTGGTGATGTACAGGTGTTATCCAGCCCCAAAGTGATGGCTATTAATAATCAACCGGCCATATTAAAAGTTGTAGACAATATTGTTTATTTTGAAATGAATGTTGACACCTCACTTTCAGAAACTCAGTCACTGACATCATTTGAAACTGAAATTAAAACTGTTCCTGTTGGTTTTGTTATGGCCGTTACACCCTTTATAAATGATCATGAAGCGGTTACTTTAAATATTCGGCCTACCATTTCGCGAGTTATTGATTCAGTTGAAGATCCTAACCCTGCATTTAAAAATGCGGGGGTTATCTCTGAAGTTCCTGTAATACAAATTAGAGAAATTGAATCTATCTTAACCATTAACAGTGGTGACACTGCGGTGATTGGTGGCCTTATGCAAGATACAGTAAACGACAATGAATCAGGCATACCCTTTCTTTCTTCAATTCCCTTAATTGGTTCCCTGTTTAGATATGATGATGATTACCGCGAAAAATCCGAGCTGATTATATTTATACGTCCGGTTGTCATTCATCATGCAAGTTTAACCGGTGATTTGTCCGACTATCAAAAATTTTTACCCAAGCCTATAAACGCTCCTGAATCAAAAAAATCTGAAACAGACATGCTGGATGTTTCAGCTAAAGAATCAACTGAGTAACAGGGGAAAAATATGAGCCTGTTACTCGATGCATTAAAAAAAGCAGCTGATGATAAAATTAAAAACACAGCTACTTCTGATAACGCCCATAACAGCACAAATGATAATGTAAAGGGTGCTAAATCAGATATCGAACAGGAAAGTATCGACAACTTACCAATAGATGAGCCAGCTATCACTGATAACAATCAAACGGAAAGCCTTGAGTTAGAACTTGATATTGAAGCTGAAACAACGGACGCCACAACTGAAACAGACAAAGCAATAAACGATGATTTTCCACAGGTCGATGAAACAGTAATCACCAAAGCAGATAAGGAAACTGAACCTGAAAAGCCAGCTGATGTAATTGATGAAATTAACAGCAACGACTTAGATGACTCTCCGCTTGATCTAACAGAAGAAAAAAACACACTTGAACCACCAATAGTTACACATAACGAAGAGACTTCTAACAGTGAAAACGTTATTGTATCTAATGACAAAAATGTTATTGATAATAATCCGCTTGAAGAGGATGTTTATGAAACTCCAGAAATAGCGGCAGATACAGCGCCGGAACCTCCTGCTAAACCAACGATTGACAGATCCAGCTCTAATCGTGCAGAGCAGAGAGCCAGTAAAAAAATTGAAAATGAACAGGCATTATCCGCGCTTATTAATAAAAGCAATCAATATAGTAGAAACGAAAAATTGAAAAAAAATATTACTATAGCCATATTAATCACACTTATACTTATAGGCTCTGCTTTATATTTTTATATTGAAATGCAAACCACAAGCCAGGACTTATATATAACTCAGAATAGTACAGCTGTGAATCGCGAAACAGCTATTCAAAATGTAATACCAACGCCTGCTCAGCCTTTAAACACACCCAAACAGAATATTGTAAAACCTGCAAATACTACTTCACAAATCAAGCCCGTAACAAAGCCACCTGTTATTAACAAACCACCTGTTACTCAACAGCCCCGTACACAACCCATAAGTTTTGTACGTACAAATAAACCAGACCCTATTCATGTTTTATTAGGTGATGCTTATAAGGCTTTTCATAATGAGGATTATAGAAAATCAGAATCACTCTATAAAAAAGTAAAAATCCGTGAACCTAAAAACAGAGATGCCCTATTAGGTTTGGCTGCGATAGGCATTAAAGAAAAACGATTTGAATATGCCCGACAAAAATATCAGTATTTATTAAAACTAAATCCACGAGACAGTCTTGCTATTGCAGGTATAAGTAGCATAGAAAGCAGAGTTGACCCTCAGCTAAATGAGTCGCAACTTAAATTTATGTTGAAGCAGCAACCTGATTCTGCACACCTTTATTTTGCTTTAGGCAGTCAGTATTCATCACAAAATAAATGGGCAGAAGCTCAGTCAGCCTTTTTTAGCGCCTGGTCAGCAGAAAATAAAAATGCCGACTATGCCTATAATCTAGCTGTTAGCCTTGATCACCTTGACAAGAAAAAACAGGCGCTGGATTTTTACCAGCTAAGCCTTAAGTTAAAGCAGGCTTCAAGCGGAAATTTTTCAAAAATCGATACTGAGAAACGCATTCATATTCTACAAGAGAAAAGTTTATGAGTCAGAATGCACCTGAAACAATAGCGGATATAGGCTCAGCACTCAGAGCCCGGAAAAAGCGCCTCGGTGAAGAACTGATTCATCAGGGCCTGATCACTGAAGATCAGGTTAGTATCGCCCTTAAAGAACAAAAGAAAATTGGCAAACCATTAGGAGAAGCCCTTGTATCACTCGGTTTTGTAACCGAGGCGGTTTTACGAGACGCCTTAGGTGAGATGCTTGGTAAAGAAAGTATTGACCTTTCAAATGTCGTACCTGATACCGAAGCGCTTCAACTTATTCCTAAAGATCTATCTATTAGATTTAATATTATTCCCATCAGTTTTGATAGCGAACTTGAAACACTATCAGTCGCTATGACTGATATATATAACCTGGTTGTTCTAGACAGATTACGCGCAGTTGTAGGAAATAAAATTGAAATTATTCCTCTACTTTCTGGTGAGGGTGAAATTTCAGATGCAATCGATCAATTTTATGGTTATGAATTATCTGTAGACGGCATTCTGCATGAAATTGAAACCGGTGAAGTTGATTACGATAGTTTAGATGTCGAAGGTGATGCTTATAGTCAGCCCCTGGTTAGACTAGTAGATGCCATTTTGGCAGACGCTGTTAAACATGGTTCATCAGATATTCACTTTGAACCCGAACAGGGATTTTTACGTTTACGTTATAGAATAGATGGCGTACTTCGCCAGGTTCGCAGCTTACATAAAGACTATTGGTCGGCCATTGTTGTTCGTTTGAAAGTAATGTCCAATATGAATATTGCAGAAACACGTGCGCCTCAGGACGGCCGCATAAATTTAAATATTCGTGGTCATCAAATTGATTTTCGTGTTTCATCTCAACCCACAACTCACGGTGAGAATGTTGTATTACGTGTGCTCGATAGAGCAAAGGGTATAGTTGCAATAGATGATCTGGGTTTACATGAAGATTCGCTCTCACAGTTAAAACTGATGATGGCACGCCCTGAAGGCATAATATTAGTAACAGGCCCTACGGGTAGTGGTAAAACAACCACACTTTATTCTATGTTGGGCTATGTTCGTTCAGTCGAAGTTAATATTATGACCCTTGAAGACCCTGTTGAATATCCCATGGACATGGTTCGACAAACATCTATCAATGAAGTTTTACGTATGGACTTTGCTAATGGTATTCGCTCATTAATGCGTCAGGATCCAGACATCATTCTAGTAGGTGAGATACGTGATTCTGACACAGCCGAAATGGCATTACGTGCTGCAATGACAGGCCATCAGGTATATTCAACTCTGCATACTAATTCAGCTATTGGTTCTATTCCTCGTCTCATTGACATTGGGGTAAAAGCAGAAATTATGTCTGGAAATATTATAGGCATTATGGGTCAACGTCTGGTTCGAAAACTATGCCCACATTGCAAAACATCTCACACTGCTGCTGATGTAGAAAAAACATTATTGGGAATCGACACATCTGAATCACTTGAAATTTTTGATGCTAATGGTTGTGACAAATGCGAACAAATTGGTTACAAAGGTCGACTGGCAATTTTAGAAGTTTTAAGAATTGATTCTGAACTGGATGAAATGATTGCCGAGCAGTTAACAATGGGAAGATTTAAAAAATATTTAAAACAGAAAGGCTTTCAAACGTTAGCTGATGATGCAGCGCGACGTGTTATTGAAGGCATTACCACACTTGATGAAGTGAGCCGAGTTATCGATCTCACTGACCGGTTGTAATTCAGTTATGGCAACCATGTACAGATACAAAGCAATAGATGCCACAGGTAAAGTTCGAAATGACAGTATAGAAGCGGACAACTTACTTGATCTTGAACAACGGCTCAGTGGCATGGGCATGGATCTTATCAATTATAAGGAAAAAAGCGCTAGCCTGTTTGATTTCAAAACCAAAAGCGTTCCACGTAAGGAACTAATTAATTTTACGTTCCAAATGCAACAACTGACTAAATCAGGTGTTAGCATTCTCGATGGTCTGGGCGACCTGAGAGACTCCTTAACAAATGGACGCATGAAAGAAGTACTCTCCGGGCTGGTTGATGAAATAAAAGGCGGCAAGACTTTTTCGGGTGCACTATCAGAATTTCCTGAAATATTTGATACGGTTTATATTACCCTGGTACAGGTGGGTGAAGAAACCGGGCGAATATCAGAAGTTTTGCATGATATGGCTGAAACACTAAAATGGCACGATGAGTTAATTGCACATACCAAGAAAATAATGATTTATCCTGCCATTGTCACCGTTGTTATTACGGCCGTGGTTTCTTATTTAATGATTTTTCTGGTGCCTGAACTTATACCATTCATAGAAGAAATAGGTGGCACCATACCCATTCATACCAGGGCACTAATAGCGACTTCATGGTTTCTGGGTAATTACTGGTATGTGGTATTTGGTACACCCATCATTTTATTTATCGGCATTCGCATACTTGCAAAACAAAAACCGCAGGTACGTTTTTTCATTGATAAAATTAAACTAAAGCTTTTTATCTTTGGACCAATTATTCTTAAAACCAATCTTGCCCGGTTTTCGAATTACTTTGCCATGATGTACTCATCCGGATTAACTGTACTAGATAGCCTTAAAATATCGGAGTTACTTATGGGCAATGCGGTTCTCACTGAATCCATTAGAGATATACGTGCAAAAATTGCTGACGGTGGACAGATATCAGAAAGTTTCAACTCAGTTGGTGTCTACCCACCCCTGGTTATACGCATGATAAAAGTAGGCGAAAACACAGGTGCGCTTGATGAGGCATTATTAAATATCAGCTACTTTTATAATAGAGAAGTAAAAGAGGCTGTAGATAAAATGGAGGCCTCCATGACTCCTGTTTTAACTATTATTATGGGCGGTATTATGCTGTGGATTATGTCCGCTGTACTCGGCCCCATCTACGACTCATTAACAACATTAAAATTATGAAACGTGTATTTTATTACTCAGGTTATCGTTTAACTGTTTTTCATTGGAAAAATGATAAATGTATTACGTCTTATGTTTTTAATCCTGGTGAAGAGGGTATTGAAAAGTTTAAAACCTACTTGACGGCTACTGAAAACACACCTGTACGTATACTTGTTGACCTCATAGAAGAAGATTTCAAAAAGGAAAATATTCCACACGTTGGCTCTGCTGATCGTAAAGCCATCGTTAGCCGTCTTATTGACAGGCACTATAGAAAGAGTAAAGATTATGTAAATTATAAAGTTGTCGGACGGGAAAAATCAGGCCGTAAAGATGACATATTACTCTATAGCGTTTTGAGTAACCCTGAAATACTAGAGCCCTGGTTAAAACCCATCAGAGAATGTAATACATCCATATCAGGCATCTGGTCATTACCTTTACTGAGTGAAGATTTATTCCGTAAAATAAATAGTAAAAACAATAATGTATTACTGGTATCTCAGCAGGTACCTAGCAACTTACGCCAGACATTCATTAAAAACGGGCATTTTGAGAGCAGCCGCTCTGCTGTTGTAAATCTTGATGATGCAACCATAGGGGAATACATTTCAACTGAAGTAGAACAGACAATACGCTTTTTATCTAATCAAAGGCATATTGGCTTCGATGAAAAAATTGAAGTACATATTATCTGCAGAGAAGAAGACCTGGAAGAAATTCAGACTAAATGTATAGACTCTGCTTTACGAAGTTTTCATTATCATAAGTTGAATGAAGTTACTGAAACACTGGGTTGCACTATTGTTCCCTCGGACACACAGGAAACTGATACTAGCGACTATAGCAATGGCATATATTCCTTTATCTGTTCTTCCAGGTTATTACCAATTGGCCATTACGGAGCCACTTCTTTATTTTCAAAATACTATGAACAGATTCTCTCTAAAGGCCTTTATCTAATCAGCATTGTTATTTTACTTACTGCTACAATCATGTCTTTTGCCTATTTTTCTGAATCGGTTGTTCTTGATGAAGAGACTATTACACTTAATATACAAACCAGAGGCGTCAATATAGATTATGAAAAATCACTAGCGTCGCTGGAAAGTAAGCTTTCAAAAACCGAGCAAATGAAATCGTCTGTTTTACTAAGTGAAAAAATAAAAAAGTCTAAGGTTTTATCACCACAAAATTTTATGGTAGACATTAGCCGTGTTTTAACCCGATCTGGTATGCATGATACAGAGATAACTAAAATATACTGGCAACAGCATCAAGGCAATTTAATGCCCGATGTAAACAACATTCGCAATAAAAATCATACTGACTACGCAAAAGCAGATGAAATTTACCAACATGCCATTATCGGTGGTTATATACGCGTGTCACAAAGCAGCCTTAAACAATCAGTTAACAAAGTAAACTCTATTATTGATGCATTTAAAAACAACAAACTCGTTAAAGATGTATCCATCATACATATGCCCGTAGATGTAAGATCTAAATCGAGCATTGAGAATGAGAGTGGCTTAGAATTAGACCAGGATATTAAACGGGATAAGGAAAAAGGCCAGTTTGAAATTCAGGTTCTAATGAAGGCGCGAAGCTCATGATCATGGGCTACCTTAAAAACCTGCAAAAAGAGCTCGCTATTTTTATGATAAGCATTGCTCTGGCGACCATTTTTTTTGTTATTTCACAATCCTGGTGGCAAACCTCATATAATAATAAAATTAATGCTGTAGCAGATTTAAACGAAGCTAAACAACGTTATTACACTGCCATCAGTCAAAAACAGTTGTTGAAAAAATTTGAAGAGAAATACAAACAACTTAAAGCAGATGGAATTGTGGGAGATGAACAACGTTTGAACTGGGTTGATACAATTGAAAATATTACTACACTTAATAAAATCCCTTATCTTAAATATAAAATTGATAAACGCGAAACTGTAAATTCAAATCAAATAAGTCAGTCATACCCTGGTATACAATTACTAAAATCAACCATGACCCTTGAAATGCAATTGCTGCATGAAGGTGACTTATATACCGTCATTAATAGTCTTCATGAAAAAGCTAAAGGTCTGTTTGATATTAAAAGTTGTGCCATTATTCGAAATATGACACAGATTGAATCTTTAGTTGATTCTGATACAGATAAAAACTTTTCAGCGAAATGCGAATTAAACTGGTACACCATGCAGAAAAACATTGTCGCTGTTCCAATTGAAGGTGCTTATTAATGAAATATATTTTATTTTTATCAACCCTTTTGTCTATTGTGAGTAATTTTTCTGTAGCAGACGAGCTGGACTCTCAAGCCAGTTTACGCACGCTTTTTACGACTAACCAGGAGCGAAGTCAGTTAGACCAGCTACGCCAGCAGGGTAAGTTTGATAAAATTAAAAACGAGTCATCGAGTGTTATTTTTCGCGAGCCTGCGGTTGTGAAAATGCAGGGTGTTGTGATTAGAAAAGATAAAGATCCTGTTGTTTTTGTAAATAATGAAAATACATTAAAATCACCCCAGGTGAATGACAAGGTATATGTTAATACCGCCAGGGTTAAAAAACAGGAATATCAGGTACCGGCTCGCATTTATGGACAGAACATAAAACTTAAACCCGGCCAGCAATGGAACGAGAAAAACCAGCTCGTTCAGGAAAACTATCAGATAAAACCACCCAAAGCCAGGACCAGTGATAATGACAGCATCCTGGATAAAGTCGATAATTTAACTAATTCAATCCCTTAAAAGCGACTATGTCTAGATCAAATACACCTATAAACATTCGTACACAAAAGGGTGCTGCTCTACTTGCCTTCTTTATGGCAATCATTCTTACAGGCGCTGTTTTTCTTGCATCAAGTCTAGGGCCAGATGATGACCGTGTTGATAGTCAGAACTCAACTTCTGCTTCTTTAGCTAAAGCAAAAGAGGCTCTACTTTCTTATTCAACTTCTTATTATTTAAGACAGTCCTCATCTGGTGCGACTATCTATGCCGGAAAACATGGTTTATTACCCTGTCCTGAATCAACAACCGGTTTAAATGGTCGGGACAGTGGTTGGTGTAACGATGTTCATTCCAGTAGTCTTGGTCGTTTACCCTGGTTAACGCTGGATATTGAACCTCTGCTTGATAGTTCGGGCGAATGCCTCTGGTACGCCGTTTCGGGTGGTTTTTTTAATAGACCATGGTCAGAGATGACTAATGATGATACTCCCGGTAAATTTCAAATTTATAATGAATCTGGCGTTCTTATTAAAGGTGCTACACCTGAAGACAGGGTAGTTGCAGTGATTATTGCACCCGGCAAACCTTTACCGGGCCAGACTCGTGGAAACGCTGAACAAGGGGGTATTCCTTGCAAAGTGTTAAATACCAATCTCGTTGCCAGTAACTACCTGGATAGTTTAAATACCATTAATAATGCAGTTGTTGATGGTACTAATAATGAATTACCAGAACAATTCATCAATTCTAATGGTTTACATGAAAATACCGCTATAAATGATCGCCTTATCACCATAACAGCTAAAGAAATTTTCGATGCTATTAAGAAAAATAACTCTCTTTACAGAGATAAAATTGGCTTACTCGGAGTAGAGCTTGGCAGGTGCTTAACTGATAATGCCGAAGCCGCCGCACTTACTGATGTTATAGCAAATGACCCAGGTTTCTGCCCAAGTCTTAATTCCTGTACTAATTCATGTGAAAATGATTTTAACATATGCACATCACCTCCTAACCTGTCTGATGAAGACACAAAAAATTGTTATATAACCCGAAATTCCTGTAAAGGTGACTGTAGGAGTGATTGCTGTAGTGCGGGAGGGGGCGGGAATAATGGAAATGGAAACGGTAATGGTAATGGGAATAATGGAAATGGTAACGGAAATAATGGGAATGGGAATAACGGGAATAACGGGAATGGGAATGGGAATAACGGTAATGGGAACGGAAATGGAAATAATGGCAATAGCGGAAGCAGCTGCAGTAGCTTTGTTTACAGACTACCCTGGCCCGCAGCCGTTGATTTAGACGCAGATTATCGATTAGATAACAGTTATACTGATTTAAATTCTGCTGCACAGGGCTTATTAGGGCGTTTATCAAATAATACGCCCAGGTCGAGGGGTGATTCCAGTAACAATAGTTTAGCTACAAATATTTTTGCCACCTGTGAATTAGCTAATACAAACCCTGAGTTATACCTTTTATGGCAAAACTGGAAAGATCACTGGTTTTATGTAGTCGGTGGAGATTTCTCACCAACAGCTTCAGTTTCTCAATCAACGCCGTGCGTAAATTGCCCCACACTAAATAGCAATGCTAATAATGCGGCAATCCTTATTTTCTCTGGTCAAAGAGTTAATAACCAGTTAAGAAGGGCAAATGAAACTGAAGATCCAGATCCGGCTTTAGCTGATAGCAAAGCTATGATCGATAACTATCTTGAAGGTTCAAATGAAACAAATTATAGCGATATCAATGGAAATAGTGATTATGGTGTAGGTGGTAATAATACCAATGATCGATATTTTTGTATTCCAGAAGATATGTCAACAACAACAGAGTGCAACCCATAATGAAAAATTTTAAACAGCATGGTTTTACCCTGATTGAAATAGCCATTGTTTTTGTAATCATTGCGGTATTACTTAGTTATACGTTTATGCCATTACGTGCGCAGCTTGAAACCAAAAATATAAAAGAAGCACGTTCTAAACTAGTCGAAATAGAAGAAGCTCTTTATGGTTTTGCAATTGCGAACAATCGTTTACCCTGCCCAACCATCCCGGGGAATAATGGAGTTGCTAATCCTCTAAATCCTGCTGCTGACTGTGGTAATGCTAATATTATTGGTGGATATATTGGATTTGTACCTTCTAATACCCTCGGGATAAAAGGAGAAGTTAACTGTGATGGTTTACTCATTGACCCCTGGGGAAGGCCGTACCTATATAGTGTCGCGTTTATAGATGTTGGTGCAAATGGTTTGGGTGACTTTGTTGTAGCTGGTGATATATTAACAGAAGGCGGCCCTGGAGCTATGGCAGCCAATATCATCAAAGTGTGTAATGATCTAACTGTTAACTGTGGCGCGGCGGTTGGAGCCGGTGTCGCTTCTACCACAAATGCATTAGCGGTTATATTTACTATGGGTACTAGAGACAGGGCAAATAGTACAGTTGAAAATGAAAATGCAGGCGAAGGTGGCACAAGACCAAGCACCTGTGGATTGCCTGCTTATCAGATAGGTAACGACCAACAATATTACGCTGCAAAACGGATTGAATCAGGAGTCAATGTATTTGATGATATCGTTATATGGATATCACCTAATATTCTTTACTCAAAACTTTTACAAGCTGGACATAGGTTACAATAGGCTTATTTTTAAATTTAATTATGTTAACTGAAGAGCTATTTGGCTGGATTGCCTCCATCCTGACTACCCTTATTTTTATACCGCAAATTTATAAAGCCTTTAAAACTCGATTAACGAATGATATTTCTATGTTAATGATGGTATTGGCCATATTAGGAAATATTGCATGGTTAATTCACGCCAGCCTGACAGATAATATGCCACTGATTGTATGCGCTTCGTTAATTATCATTATGAGTTTTGTATTAATTACATTTAAAGTTAAAAATGAAAGAACATGAGTCACTTATATACTGATAAATTATTTATCATTTTATTTTTCGGAATTATTTAATTATGGTTTTTGTCTCCTAAGCCTCAAATACGACTCTGCACCGACTGGTATTTACTTAAACTGAATAAAACAAAATAAAAGAAAACGCAAATGAACGCTAATAAAAGAGTTTATAGAATTATATCTAATAAGTTATTGCAGTTAATCGATACAGAATAAGCTGAATAGTCGACTGAACAGAGCGCCGCAGGCGCACAATAATTACATTTGCGTTCATTCGCGTGCATTTGCGTTTTATTTTTTATAAGAATAGAAAAATAATATGCGTTTTGTTATTATCCTATTTATTCATTTTCTGCTCAGTCTTAAGTCAGTGACATTCGACTCCGCTCCCAATTAAATAACTTCTGAATTTAGTCTGTTTCTTAAATTCCTTAATATCTTAAACGGTAATACTCTTTGAATAATATTGGTTATCCAGTTAGGCAACCAGCCTTTGGGATCAGCGTGAAAAATTAATTCTACTGCTGTTGTTTCACTATCGAGTGATTCTAATGTATATATACTTTCAAAAAGATCAGCTCTAATATAACTATTATCATTTTCTTTCAACTCAGACTCGACTGAAAACATTTTATATACGAGTTTATTATCTGAACTGTTTATTAACTCGATTTGATAAACAAAATCTCTATCTGATGCGGGCCAGGGTGCAGAGAAATGGCTATACTCAATTCTTTTATTATTTTTATACTCAGACAGGGCTTTTGATACCTTTAAAAAAGGCACCCATTCATGGCGATGATCGATATCATCTAATGTTGTTCTTACCCGTTCTAGAGAGGCTTTAATAACTGTTTGCGCTTTTGCTTTTACAATATCACTGTCTGTTGTTTCAAAAGTGAATACTTTAATTCCGTTTTCGTCTTTTATTAGTTGCCAGTCTGGCTCACTAGAGCTAGCTAATGCCGCATGTAAGAACAGGTGTAAAGATAAATAAGATAGTATTGTTTTTTTCATTTTTTATATTGATTCCTATGGAGTACCAAATCAATAAGCTGGTTATTTTATCATCGCAGTGGCTTTGAACTGTGCGTACATCTGTTTTCCTTTTTTAATATTCAACTGACGTGCTGAACGGTGACTTATTAGAGATACAATTGTCTGCTTACCTATTTTTGCAATCACACGTAATTTTCCATTTTCATCAGCTTGTATTTCATCAACACATATGGGAACACAGTTTAAGATGCTACTATCCTGTGGCGGGCTTAAACATAAACTCACATCTCTTGCATGAATTAACACGCGTATTTTATCATTGAGTCGCATACTTTCTGCGGTTATTAAAATAGTTTCACCACAATCTAACTGTACTAGTTTGTCTTCTTCTATTATTTTAGTAACCCGCGCCTCAAGTATAAAACTGGCACCTTCCTGCTGTGTTAATAAAGGTTGCGAAATACATAAATCAGCTATGTCACCCTGATCAACTATTTTGCCCTTGTCCATAATGAGAATATAATCTGCCAGCCTTAATACTTCTTTTATATCATGACTGACATAAATAATCGGAATATCTAATTCTTTATGTATACATTCTATATAAGGCAATAACTCCTGCCTTGATGTGTAGTCTAATGATGCCAGTGGCTCATCAAGTATTAATAATTCTGGCTGTGAGAGTAATGCACGCACCATTGACACTCTCTGCTTTTGGCCACCGGATAACTGCTCTGGGTAATGTTCCAGTAATTCTTTTATTTTAAATTTTTCAATTAAGACTTCGGGTCTTAATTCACTGTTACATCGATTATAACCAAACAAAATATTTTGCTTTGTCGTCATGTGGGGAAATAAACGATGATCCTGAAATACATACGCTATATTTCTAAACCAGGGTTGTATTTTTATTCTATTAATTGAATCATCTATTACTCGATCATTGATTATGAATCTTGAGTTAATCTTTTTGTTTTTATCATTGCCTAAACCAGACATTAAATTTAGTACACTGGTTTTTCCTGAGCCTGACGGCCCAAACAAAACCGTTATGCCCTTATCTGGCATAGTGAATGATATGTCTAATAGGAAGTTATTTAATTTATGTTTGTAATTAACCTCTATCATTATAGTCTCACCATTAGTTTTCTATTAAATGAGTAAGTTACAAATAAAACGATAAAAGAAAATACCAATAAACCGATTGAGTAATAATGTGCCTGTGTATACTCCAGAACTTCTACATGATCATAAATAATAATCGATAATACCTGGGTCACCTCGGGAATATTGCCACCAATCATTAATACCACGCCGAATTCACCAACGGTATGTGCAAAACCTAATGTAATAGCCACCAGGAAGCCACGTTTAGACAATGGTAAGACAATATTTTTAAACGTATCAAATGAATTGGCGCCTAATGTATTTGCTGCCTGCTGCAGTGGTTTGCCGACCATCTCAAAACTCGCCTGTAAGGGTTGTACTACGAATGGCATTGAATAAAGAACGGAGCCTATTACCAGACCTGAAAAACTAAAACTCAGTGGCGTATTACTAATATACAACCAGAAATGCCCAATAAAACCATCAGGACTTAACGCGAGCAGCAAATAAAAACCCAAAACGGTCGGTGGTAATACCAGCGGTAAAGCCACAATAGATTCTATAACCACTTTTGACTTACTCGATGTATTTGAAAGCCACCACGCCAGAGGCGTGCCAATCAGTAATAATATAAGCGTGGTAATTGTAGCCAGTTTTAATGTAACAAGAATAGGTGAGAGTTCAATCAAAGGTCATATCCATCGGCCATTATCAATTTTTTTATGGCAGGACTTTGTATATACTGCAAAAACTCTCTAGCGGTTTCTACCTGTTTAGACTGCTTCAGTAAAATAACTTTTTGATTAATGGGTTTATGCAAATAACTATCAATCTCCCAATATATATCATTAACGACATAAGACCTTGCAACCAGGCCTATATCTGCTGCGCCAGATTGTACAAACTGCATGGTTTGTGAAATATTCTCACCATAAACCAGTTTATGCTTAAGCTCTTCATAAAGTTCCATTGCCTGTAAAGCTTCAATACTCGCTTTACCATAAGGAGCTGTTTTGGGGTTAGCAATAGCCAGTTTATTAAAATCACCTGAATTAAGTATTTCTCTCAACTGCTGTGAACTGTCTGCATCTGCATGCCATAACGCTAACTTACCTTTGGCATAAACAAATGATTTTTTACTACCATCTATTTCTATTGCTTTGGCCTTTTTCACAAGCTCATCTACACGTTTCGCGTCTGCTGAAAAAAATACATCGTATGGGGCACCGTGCATTATTTGAGCATATAGTTTACCTGTAGAACCCCGGATAATAACAATTTTATTATCTGTTATAGCTTCGTAATTCTGTTTGATTTTATTTAATGTTGGATAAAAGTTAGCCGCAGTAGCAATACGTAACTCCACAGCATGCGTTACCGAACTCACCACGAGCATGATAATGCAAAAACCGCTGGCTAAACCCGCCGACATGACTAGTCTCCAATTTCTTCTATATATGAACGCGCAATAGGGGTTTGCACATAACGTTTCTTGCCGTCGACATTTGTCCAGAAATAGTAATACCCATTAACTGCTTCTGTCGTCACTTTTCCATTTTTAACTGTCCATGTTTTAATATGATCGCCTTCTGCAAAGGTGACTTTATAATCACCTTCTAACCAGGTAACCCCCAATCTGGAAATTTTATTTTGTTGCTCTTCACTACATGCCGTTAAGGTCATTATTATAAACCCTAATACGATTATCTTTTTCATTTTCAAACCTTTGTATTAATAATTTATAATGATATTTCTATCTATATATAACTAACTGATCAATTCTTTGCTTTATCATTAACTCAGTTGTTTTATATGAGGCTGTATTCAAATAGTCTTTATTAAACTGTTGCTGATTCAAACCTTCGGGTAAGTGGCTAATTGAAGGCATATAATCTGTTTCAAATTTTATCACCGCTAATTTTTTCTGAATTAATCTGGCCTGCTCTTCATTCTTAATTGCATATTCTGCCAGCCTTATACCAGCAAGATCTGCCGCCAAATCGCTAAAACTGAATCCACTGCCACCATTTGAATCATCAACCTCTTTTTCAAGCCCTATGGATTCTGCCAAACTTGAATCAGCCAGACTTGTTATGGCAGCTGATATTAATAAATGTTTACTCAAATCATGGCGTTTAATTAAATAGATCTTTTGTACTTTTATTGGTTTCTGATCTATCTCTTCAAACAATTCAGATATATTTTTATTTAAAACATAGGCACCGAGAGTTACAAATACAGCTTTGTTTTCTATAACAGGGTTATTTTCAGTGCTACGTATTTCTGCCAGTTCAAACATCGGTCTGATTAACTCATTCAAACTCGGACGCGAACTTAGCTGATAACTTATTTTTGATAAATTATCAGTTTGAGCTATTAATGCTTCTTTCAACTCAGCTGAAATCACAAGTGAGCTTAGTTGCGTTTTTATACTATTTATTGCTTCCTCATCCAGCATATAATTAACTGTTAGTTGCTGTTTAGAAAAACTGACACTTTGTAAAGACTGGCTGAGCTTATTATATTCTGCAATATTGTCCTTTAAAATTTTATGAGTATATTCTGCTAATGGTTTGGCTATTATCGCAGGCAAGTCCAGGCTACCCAGGCTTAGAGATTTTAATTTAATGGCACCACTATTTTGATTTGACTTTTCTGACTGCAGAGTTGCTGTAATATTTATATACTTTCCAAATGGATTTTTTGGTAAATGAAAGCTCATTTGTACGTATGCCTGCTTTTCATCAAGTATAACATTTGAGCTTAAGCGGCCTTTAAATGAGCCCGGTGCTTTTTCAGAAATATAATTTAAAGCGAGGTTCAGGTCTTGCTGGCTAATGCTCGTATTTGCTGTTTCGCCTGTTTTTAATTCTTGAGGTTTATTCTCCTGAATAAATCGCTTCACCCGTTTTAACTCATTACTAGTCAATTCTTCCTGCTGCTCAACGATGGCAAAATCGTCAATACTACTTACTGTTAACACACCCAGAAGTATGCCCAACAAAAAACAAATTATGAACAGCCATTTAATTATTCGTATCATGGAGATTTCTATACCTTAAATTTATTTGAGATAATATATAACACCGCATTAATAACGTTATATATCGTCTTTTTTGTCGTAATCATAACATGTTCATTTGATTTTCGAATCGACCTAAGTCTACTTTTATCTATGTAATATAGAGGCTTTTGTTCATCAATCTCATGCTCTGGGTTACAATGCCTGCCATGGATGTTTCACATATACTCGATGGTTTAAATGACGCACAACGCGAAGCGGTAACGGCCCCCCCGGGCCCAATGCTTATACTTGCTGGTGCAGGTAGTGGTAAAACCCGTGTGCTGGTTCACCGCATGGCATGGCTAATAAAGGTAGAAAATGCTTCCCCCTTTAGCCTGATGGCGGTTACTTTTACCAATAAAGCGGCAAGCGAAATGCGCGCTCGTGTAGAACAGCTTCAAGGCGTATCCCCCAATGGCATGTGGGTAGGCACTTTTCACGGTATTGCCCATAGACTTTTACGTGCGCACTGGAAAGAAGCCAATTTGCCACAACAGTTCCAGATTCTGGACTCTGATGACCAGTACCGCATGATTCGCCGCGTCTTAAAATCACTTGAACTAGATGAGGCACGATGGGTACCCAGACAAATTCAGGGGTTCATTAATGGCCGTAAGGATGAGGGTCAGCGGCCTCAACATGTAGATGCGGGCGCTGACCCCATACGCCAGCAACTGGTGAGCATTTACTCTGCTTACGAAGCGGCCTGCAAACGTGCCGGGGTAATCGATTTTGCTGAACTGCTCTTACGCAGCCTGGAACTCATTCGAGACAATCAGGAATTACATAAACATTATCGAAACCGCTTTCAACATATCCTCGTTGACGAGTTCCAGGATACCAATACTATTCAATATGCGTGGATTCGCTTACTTGCGGCCGATAAGAATAACCGCGGCGCACAGCTATTTGTAGTGGGTGATGATGACCAGTCTATCTATGGCTGGCGCGGTGCAAAGGTTGAAAACATACTGTCCTTTCAGAATGAAAACCCGAATACACTGGTTATTCGACTTGAACAAAACTATCGCTCAACCGGTAATATTCTCAACGCGGCAAACGGCCTGATTTCACATAATCAGGAACGTATGGGTAAAAACCTGTGGACTGATGGTGAAGACGGTAATCTTATTCAGCTTTATTCAGCGTTTAATGAACAGGATGAAGCACGTTATATAATAGATCGCATTGTTGAACATGTTTCAAATGGCAATGCCAGGGCTGATATTGCTATTCTGTATCGTTCTAATGCCCAGTCTCGAGTATTTGAAGAACAGCTAATGACCCAGGGCATACCTTATCGAGTTTATGGTGGCCTTCGCTTTTTCGAACGAGCCGAAATCAGAGATGCCCTAAGTTACCTTCGTCTGCTTAATAACCGTAATGACGACCCGGCTTTTGAACGTGTAGTAAACCAGCCAACCAGGGGTATTGGTAATAAAACCGTAGATACCATTCGAGAAGCGGCGCGTTTAGCGGATGCTTCTATGTGGCAAGCCTCGATTGAGCTTATCAACAGTAACAGTCTGACAGCTAGAGCTCAAAATGCACTCGATGGTTTTATTCAGTTAATTAACAAGTTAAATATAGATACACAATCGGTCGAGTTACACGAACAATTTGAACATGTTATACATTCGTCCGGTTTAATAAACCATTACGGGAAAGAAAAAGGCGAAAAGGCTGAGGCACGGGTAGAAAACCTTGAAGAACTGGTTAGTGCTGCTAAAGGTTTCGAATATATACAGGATGATGACGCACCTCTGGATAGCCTTACTGCATTCTTAACCCATGCTGCATTAGAAGCTGGTGAAGGCCAGGCCGAAGCCTGGGAAGACTGTGTACAATTAATGACGTTACACAGTGCTAAAGGGCTTGAGTTTCCACTGGTGTTTATGTGTGGAATGGAAGAGGGTCTGTTTCCACATCAACGCAGTGCAGAAGAAGAGGGCCGTTTACAGGAGGAGCGTCGACTTTGTTATGTTGGAATCACCCGTGCGCGAGATCAACTGGTTCTTAGTTATGCAGAGCAGCGCCGTTTATACGGCAAAGAAATGTACCCCATGCCCTCGAGTTTTATTGGAGAAATCCCGGCACAGTTCATTGAGGAAATACGACCAAAAACAAACTATAACTCAGGCGTAAACTCTTACTCTCAAAATTCCAGCTTTAGCTTTGCTGAAGAGGATAATGAGTCAGGCATTACTATAGGGCAACGCGTTTTACATCAAAAGTTTGGCGAAGGTTTTGTACTCAATTATGAAGGCCGCGGGAAAAGTGCTCGCGTCGAGGTTAATTTTGATGATGCGGGTAGTAAATGGCTGGTATTAAGTTACGCTAATCTACAACCCATATAAACCTATAACGATGAATTAAACGACATGAAACCAGGTAAGGACCACGATCTCATAAATCTATTCATCTCCGGCACAGCATTGTTACTGGGTTTGATATGGATGTTTTTTGGCAGTCAGTTAACTGGTTTATTAATAGCTTTAGAAAACCAGGATACTTTTTATTATTTTTTTAGTGGCGTTATTTTTTCTATTGCTATTGTGGGTTTTTACGGGTTCGTACGAACCGTACTTTGTTTTACTGAATTTCTGGTTAACCGGGAAAATCTACATGCACAACTCTATGACAATTTATTAACGGATGAACATGAAGGTATATTTTTAAAGAACAAACAGGGGATTTATAAAATAATTAGCCCCGTTTCACAGCAGGTTTTAAAGCTTGAGAATAAGCAGGTGATAGGTTTCAATGACCATGATCTTCATAAAAGCGCCAGCGCCAATAAGATATGCCACGAAGACCAGCGC
Source organism: Gammaproteobacteria bacterium (assembly GCA_026195255.1). Lineage (GTDB taxonomy): Bacteria > Pseudomonadota > Gammaproteobacteria > SZUA-229 > SZUA-229 > SZUA-229. Next base: position 28,184 of record JAPHSS010000004.1, read on the forward strand.
GTTCTTGATTTTGAGGAAACGATTCAATGGGAAACTACCTTACATACTTCACAAGGTGAAGAATATTATCTATGCAAAAAATTCCCCTGTCGTGACAGTAAAAAAAGAATTACCGGAATAATTGGTGTTTGTAAAAACATTACTACACTTAAAAACATTCAAAATAATAATCGTCACATGGAAGACCGTTACCGTAATTTATTTAATAAGTTACCCTATCCTGTTTTAGTTCTTGATTCCACTTCATTATTACCTTTCACATTCAACAGCGCCATGAATGATCTGTTAGGTTATGAAACCGAAGAGTTTTCTCGCATGCGCATGAGCCTTCATGTTGATACTGAATGTTTAAATGATTTCAGAGAGTCTATAAGTGAACTTAATAGCTCACATGGTGGCGAGTTTGAAACCCACTTAATTACAAAAAACAGAGATGCTATAAATGTAACGGGTTATGCACAGGAAATAATCATACAAGATAAAACATATCTTCATATGATGCTTTACGATAATACTGAAACTAAAAAATCAACCGAAATACTTATCGGCTCTGAATTAAAATATCGTTCACTTTTTGAGCATGCTAATGATGCTATTATTGTAGTATCAACAAATTCTCTTAATATTATTGATGCAAATGAGATTGCCATTAGTTTTCTGGGTTATATGCGAGATGATTTATTATTAATGTCGATTTTTGATCTCGACTCCTCTCCTAATCATTCTTTGACCCAGGAAAAAATAGCTGATCTTGAAATATATAACCACGCATTATATGAACAGAACATAAAAAATCGTAGAGGCGAGAACAAGTCTGTCGAAATTAATGCTCATAAACTTAATTATGGCACTGAAGATGTTTATCAATTCGTTATTCGTAATATTAGCAAACGTAAAAAAACTGAAGCTGCACTTAAATCTTCAGAAAATCGATATCGCCAGATGTTTGAGTCAAATATGGCAATCAAACTGGTTATTGACCCGGAAAACTTTTGTATAGAAGATGCTAACCCGGCTGCAGCACAATTTTATGGTTATACCATTGACGAGCTCAAAGGTATGGACCTGGCACAAATCAATATCCTCTCACGAGATAAATTAAACACCTTAATCTTACAAACTCGAGAACAGAGCCTCGGTTTTTATAGCTGTCCTCATCGATTATCTAATGGTGAAATTAGATTTGTAGAAGTTCGAGATGGGCCAATGGAAATTGAAGGCCGTCAACTATTTTATTCAATTATTCATGATGTAACTGCCAGCAAAGAAGCTGAAAACCAGGTATTAGTTGCTTCTAAGATGTTTGATTATTCTACCGATGCTGTTATGTTAATTAATGATAAAAACAAGGTGGTTTCTGTTAACTATGCCTTTACTCAGATAACAGGTTATCAACAATCAGAGATTCAAAATGAATCTCCTGAAATTATTCTGGCTTCTCCAGAAACAACTCTTTTAAATAAGAATGTATTGTTATCAATAGACAATACCGGTCAGTGGAAAGGTGAAGTTTGGCATCGTCTTAAAGATGGCCAAAGCCGTCCATTAAGTGCCAGCATTAATAGCATACGAAATGAAAATACAAGCGTTTCAAGTTACGTTGTTATGCTTGCACCGAGACATACTCAAGTTATAGAGCAGGAAGACACCATTCAATTTGTTGAACTTACTGAGCTACCCAACAAATCACTTTTTGTAAACCGCCTACAAAATGCCGTAGACCGTGCCCAGCGAAATAAAAATCGTTTAGGCATAATTCTTATCGACTTCAAAAACTTTTCAGATATAAATACTCATTATGGCTACGACCTTGGTGACCAGTTATTAAAAGCCATCTCGAAACGCCTCAACTACAATACTCGCGACAGCGACACCATCAGTCATTTTTCATCTGATGACTTCGCTGTATTAATAGAAGACCTTGGCGATATACAACAAATTGGTATTGTTGCACAAAAATTACTCTCTACTTTATCTGAAACTTACCAGACATCTGAGCAAACAATTGAACTCGGTGTTTCAATGGGGATTAGCATATACCCGGATGATGGTGACTATGCCGACCAATTAATAGAAAGAGCTCAAACCGCTTTAATAACAGCTCAAAACTTTGAAGGTAATCACTTTGAATTAACCAGTGCCGGCATGAATTATAATGCAAAAATGTGGTTACAAACGGAAGCCAAATTACACAAAGCTTTGCGTAGTAATGAATTCTTTCTGTCTTATTTGCCACACATTAATATAACCACAAATACTCTTGAGTCTTTAGAAGCTCTTGTGCGTTGGCAAGATCCTGAACAGGGTTGTTTATTACCTGCCCAGTTTCTACCCGGCGCTAAAAAGTCAGGTTTTATTGGTGCTATCGGTATTCATGTTATTGAAATGGCATTAAAACAATATCGTTCATGGTTAGATAAAAAACTTTCTATTCCCAGATTAACTTTAAACATTTGCTACACTCAAATTGATTCCGACCTTTCTGACATTTTGATTGAGAAATGTGATAAATATAAAATTGATTATGCACAAATTGGGCTAGAATTCTCTGAGAAAAATTTTACTTCTATTTCTGATAGTCAGCGTGCTGTATTAAAGCAATTACAGAACAGTAAATTTCATATATGTATTGATGATTTTGGTTCTGCGAATACGTCATTAAGCTGTTTGTTACACTGTACTGTAACCGAAATAAAAATTGACCCAATATTCATAGCTAAAACTTATGAATCAAATGATGCAAAGAATCTACTAACAGGCATTGTTTCTCTTTGTAAATCACAAAACATACAAATTATTGCTGAGGGTATTGAAGAGGAAAAAGATCGTGATTACCTGAGCTCATTCGGTATTAATCATATGCAGGGACATTTATTTAGTGAACCTCTTACTGCCGATTATGTTACAAAATATATCAACAGGATTTCTAAATGCTAATGTAATTAATCGATACTGATATACACTGTAGTGAAATATTATTATGATCATTTCACTAAACTTTCTTAAATTTAATAAACCTTATAAGACTATTATGAAAAGACGACACTTTATTAAAGCCGCTGCCTCAACTGGCCTGATAACCTCTACATCTCTAACATCAACTACTGCCTTAGCCAAATCTACTGCTACTATAAAATGGAAAATGGTAACTACCTGGCCTAAAAACTTTCCCGGGCTGGGTACTGGCGCGAATAATCTCGCTAAATTAATCACGCAAATGTCAGGTGGCCGTTTAAAGGTTAAAGTTTACGGTGCAAAAGAACTGGTGCCTCCATTTGAGGTTTTTGATGCGGTTTCTCGTGGTACCGCACAAATGGGCCATGGGGCCGCATATTACTGGAAGGGAAAAACAGCTGCTGCTCAATTTTTTGCCGCTGTACCGTTTGGTTTAACCGCACAGGAAATGAATGGCTGGTTATATCATGGTGGCGGCCTGAAACTCTGGCATGAAACCTATGAACCTTTTGGCATCATTCCCGCAGCAGCCGGAAATACTGGTGTGCAAATGGCCGGCTGGTTTAATAAGGAAATTAAATCTATCGAAGATTTAAAGGGTTTAAAAATGCGTATTCCCGGGCTTGGGGGTGAAGTTCTAAAACGAGCAGGTGGCACACCCGTTAATTTACCCGGTGGTGAAATATTTTCTTCATTGAAAACAGGCGCAATTGATGCAACTGAATGGGTTGGGCCTTATAACGACATGGCCTTTGGCCTGCATAAAGCGGCAAAATTTTATTATTATCCTGGTTGGCATGAACCGGGTACAACACTTGAGGCTTTAATAAATAAACAAGCCCTGGAAAAATTACCGGCTGATTTACAGAGTATCGTACTAAACGCATGCAAAGTTGTGAATCTGGATATGATTTCTGAATATACAACTCGTAATCAACAGGCTTTAGATACGCTGGTTAATAAACATAAAGTAAAAGTTTCTAAATTGCCCGACGAAGTATTAAAGAGACTTCAAACTCTGTCTGATGAAGTTATAAATGAAGTTGCGTCAACCGATAAAATGACTAAAAAGGTTTTTGAATCTTTTAGATCTTATCGTGACAAAGTCAAAAAATGGAGTGATATATCTGAGTTGGCTTACTTGAAATCCCGTTAGCTTAATTTTGTAAATAGCTGACTCGACTGTCGACTCTATTATCTTGTCACTTTATATGTTCGCTAATCATAAACCACACTCGTAAATGATGTGACTTGGTTATTCGGTGTTGTTATTACTACCTCTAGTACACCTGAATCAGGAGTATCATCACCTGTTATAGTAATTGGTATCGTTATTGGCGTCAGACGATTAGGGACAGTAAACGATGATAACGAATCGATAGTTCCATTTGTTGTTTCAATAGTAATGCTTGTCCCACCAGGTAAAGAATTATTATTAATATCAGCTAAAACAATTGAAAAAGCTAACGGATTTGCACCAAGAGTAATTGTGGCAGGTAACCCTGTTATTACTGCCGAACTACCTGACATAACGATAATGATAGAATCACGAACGTGTATATTTTTCTGTGCGGAGCATAAAGCATAACCTGGAAGGCATGAGCTTCCATTATATAAGCCGTCAGCGGCGGAATATATACCATTATTATTTAAATCAAGAAATTCCTCTCCCACATCGCGTATGCCATTTTCATTATCATCACGAAATGCTTCCGGCATATCAGTAAAGGTATCTCCCTGATCAAAGATGCCATTTCCATTTTCATCAACAAAACTTTCCTGACCTAAAGCAGTAGCTACTATCGTTACTCGACCATCAACAGGGGTTGGATCCTGACTACGCCATATAACATTACAGTCACTTAAAACTGAGCTGATGCAAGAGCCCTCTATTGAACCACCTTCAGTCTTAAAAGATACGGTCGTTCCTTCAGGCACAAAGTTATTAAATATATCGCCAAGATGAACCACTATCGTTGACTCTTCTCCTGTAAAATTTAAACCCTCTGGATTAAGCACTGTAGCGGCTACTGTCATACTATCCTGATCGGGTATACCCGCAGTAATAGCTAATTGACCGGATAAGCTTGTAATATCAGTTCCAGGAATATTGGCAATAACTCTAACCGCCGTAGGTATCGCTCCCGATTGTACAATCGTATTAACAAATCCGTTTTCATCAGAAATAGCTGTGGCTGGGTTTAATGTTATACCTCCGACACTTGTGCTGAGACTAAAATTAACTGTTTGCTCAGTTAACACATTACCTAGTGGATCCTTAACTCTGAATTGTATATTAGATGTTTCAGACAAACCTGATCCACCTGTGCCCTGTAATGTAATTGAGGATGGTACTGCTGATACGAATTCAATTGATACTGTATTTGATTCTGATTCTTCATCTCCACATCCAAACAGAGTTGTAAGCATTAGAAGCAGAAAAATAGTTTTTATAATTGATTTAATAAATTTCATAAGCATTTGATTTTTTATATTGTCTTGTATCAGTAAAGGCCATCTACTACGCACTGTCAAGACTAGAAGGCAACCACGTCGCAATTTCAGGCCACCAGGCGATTAAAGCCATTACAACTAACTGTATCAATATAAAGGGCGTAACCCCTTTGTAAATATCCGTCGTATGTATTTCTACAGGCGCTACTCCTCTTAGATAAAACAATGCAAAACCAAATGGCGGTGTTAAAAATGAGGTTTGAAGATTTATCGCTATTAGTATTCCTAACCATATGGGATCTATGCCCATAGCCAATAATATCGGCCCCACAATAGGAATAACCACAAAAGTAATTTCGATGAAGTCAAGCACAAACCCTAATAAAAACATCACCAACATTACAAGAAATAAGGCGCCATATACACCGCCGGGTAAGTCACTTAAAAATGATTTAATTAGTTCATCACCTTCAAAACCTCTAAAAACCAGTGAGAAAATAGACGCTCCGATCAAGATCATAAATACCATGCTGCTAATACGCGTTGTTTCCTGCATGACTTCACGCAAAATATTCACTGAAAGTTGCTTTCTGTAAGCGGCTAGCACAATTGCCCCCATCGCCCCGACTGCAGCGGCCTCAGTAGGCGTTGCTAAACCACCAATAATTGAACCTAAAACTATGAGGATTAAAAACAGGGGAGGCACTAACTCTATCAGCACCTGTTTACCTAGCTGGCTTCGATTCTGTAATTCAGCGGCTGGTAAAGCAGGCATAGACTGTGGCTTTAACTTAGCCACAATCAATAAGTATGTAATATAAAGTGCTACCAATAACAGCCCTGGTATGAGTGCGCCTATAAATAAATCGCCTACTGAGAGAGTTTCCGGGCTAAATATGCCCATATCAAGCTGAGCTTGCTGATAGGCAGAGGAAAGAACATCACCTAATAAAACCAGCACTATAGAGGGCGGGATAATTTGCCCTAATGTACCAGAAGCACAGATAGTACCGCAGGCGATCCGTGGATCGTAACCCCTTTTTAACATAGTTGGCAAAGATAACAGGCCCATCGTCACCACGGTCGCGCCGACTATGCCGGTGCTGGCGGCAAGCAACATACCGACTAGCGTAACCGATATGCCTATACCCCCACGAACAGATCCAAACAGCTGCGCCATGGTCTCCAGCAAGTTTTCTGCTATTTTTGAGCGCTCTAACATGACCCCCATAAAGACAAATAAGGGTACAGCCAGTAATACCTGATTCATCATAATGCCGAATAAGCGATTCGGTAAGGCCTCTAGAAAAGCACTATCAAAAACCTCTAAATAATTGCCAATACCCGCAAATAACAAAGCTGTACCCGCCAGCGTAAACGCCACCGGGTAACCACTTAATAACAGAACAAAAACACAGACAAATAACCAGATAGCCATATATTCCATTAGAGAGAGTCTACCTTTAGTGGCTTTTGGCCGGATTGAGGGTCAACATAACCGGAGATCGTGAGAACCGCTTTTAATATCATAGCCAGCCCCTGTAACATGAGTAATGCGGCCATAACGACTATCAGGCTTTTAAGTAGATATACACCCGGTAAACCACCTGCCTCACGGGAGCTTTCTGTGACCGTCCAGGAGTCTATAATATAGGGCATACTCACCCATATTATAAATATCATTACCGGCATTAATATTAAAAGATGGCCCGCTAAATCAACCCATGCCTTGGCTTTTATATCTAATTTAGTGTAAAAAATATCAACTCTTACATGTGCATTCTGCTTCAGTGTATAAGCCGCCCCCAGTAAAAAAACGATTGAATGGAAATAGGAAATAGACTCCTGTAGAGCTATCCAGCCTGTATCAAAGACATAACGCAAAAGCACAACCGCAAATGTTACTAACACCATAATTAGTACTAACCAGGATACTGAGCGACCTGTCCAGTCGATAAACTGTTCAAGTTTATCTGCCGTAACTTTAAAATAATCTTGTAATTTAGAATTCATCGGCGCATTTTACACAGTTATCCCTTATAGGTAACAGTTTGTCGGTTATACATTGAATTTTAAGGTATTTCATATAATTGTTAAGATAATTGAATAAAAACTATAATTAATGAAAAAATAATGAATAAAACCTTTCTTACACTCAGCTACCTGTTCTCCACATCACTTCTGTATGCTAATAACTCAGTCAATATTGATAGTGGTGAGTTTATTACCAAACAACATGCCCTGAACTGTATCCAGCAAAATAAAGAAATGAGTCGCGCTAGTAAACAGATGATTAGCACAGAAACAAATAAAGCGCATTTAAAAGCAAAGGTTAATTACCTGCAAAATGAAATTAAAAACCGCCGTCAGTTAATTCACAAATTAGACCAGAGGAGTGACCATAGTAATAATGAGAACTATAATCAACTTATTGATCAATTTGAGTCATTAATTGAAGAACACAAAGACACCATCAAATTATATAATAAAGAAAACCAGCTACATATTAGTCAGCATAATAGTGTCAAACGTCTCGAAAAACGTTTTTCTTCGCAGTGTTTAAATAATATTCAAATACAGGAGAATCTGCACAAAGTAGTTTGTGCCGGTGAAAATATTCGCTGGTGTGGCCTGTTTCAATTTCAATAATTTTAGTAGCCTTTCAGAGCACTTACGCTCAGTGCACATCTCCTTCGGGGAAAGAACGCCTTCTTTTGTCGCCCAGTCCCCGAAGGAGATGTGCCTGAGCTCAATAAAAAAAATCCTCTTTAACAACTCTTTATAAAATCTTTCTATAAGGATCTTAGCATCACTAATGATATAATTAACCCCTAAGTCATAAGTTACAGGAGTGTAATCATGTTAAATGCTGCACTTAAACACTCACCTTTACCAGATGACGAACAACTAATCAGTTGTAAAACCTGTCTGGAGTCTGTCCCTTTGTCTGAGTCACAAATATCTGAAGCTGAAGAATATATCGCTTATTTCTGCGGTCTTGAATGTTATGACTTATGGAAACACCAGAAACAGATAGAAAAAGTTAACAAAGAAAAATAACTTTTTGTTAAATGTTATTTTTATTCAAATACTAGAAGGGCATACTTTTTTATATGCCCCTGGGAGTTTTGAGCGACTATAACCTGTTTCTCTGTTTGTTTAAAACTCCCTTTGTTTATAAACCCCCTATAAAATTATTTATTTCTTTATAATAACTCTCATGCATTTGTGTTGTATTCCCAACATGTGGATATTGAATAAACCTGTTTTGTTTACCTGGTATTTTTCTTAAATTTTCATCCCTAGTGTTTCATCTTCATAAGCTGCTAACATTAATTCCGGATATTTAACTCTACTTATCTAATCAACCATATAAAAAGGCCGTTTTAATAATAAGTTCGGCTACTTCTGTATTTTCCGCAAGATAAGTTACCACCGATGAACCAGGGCTTCTAGCCACTACAATAATATCATCAGCTGATAGTTGATATTTTTTACAACCAAATTATAAATTACTAATGCATTGTTATATAAACCAAGCTGTGAAGGTTTACCGGCACTTTACCCATAACCTGGATGATTAAAAGCAACACTCCGTCGGATATTAAATTCTTTTGCTTCATGATTTAAATAAACCACATCTTCTACGTTACCACCAAAGTAAAAATCGTCTTATTATTGTCCGCGTTTAAGTCAATATTCCAGCCATTAAAACGTCATTATTAACCGAAAATTCAATTTCATTTTATTCACTGATTGATAAACCCCGTCAACAGCTTGTGGTGGAAAAAATATCAGTTTGTCCTGTAATACATTTAATGCAGTGCAACTAAACAAATAAATAATCGCTAAAAATAATTAAATTTGTCATCAGCCTCATATCTATAAATGTAAAAGTTTATCGAGTTCTTCTCTAGTTGAATGCACACCACGATCTTTATAGAACTCCAGTATTTCATCTACTGCCTGTTGCGGTTCATCAACCACACAAAACATTTCTAAATCCTCTTTAGTAATCATATTCTGATGACATAGAGTGTTTTCAAACCAGTCTAATAATGGTTGCCAGAACTGCCTGTTCATTAATATAACCGGAATTTCAGGTGTTTTACCCGTTTGTGTCAGGGTAAACATTTCTGCCATTTCATCTAATGTGCCAAAACCTCCAGGGCACACTACATATGCTGCTGCATATTTAACAAACATAACTTTACGGGGAAAAAAATGACTAAAATTTAAGCTTAAGTCTTGATATGGGTTAGGCGTCTGCTCTTTTGGCAGCTCAATATTTAAACCCACACTCACCGATTTTCCTTCAGAGCCACCTCTGTTTGCCGCTTCCATTATTCCCGGTCCACCACCAGAAATGATTGAAAAACCCGCATCAGATAATAAACGTGCAACTTCTCTGGCTTTTTTATAATCCTCTGAACTCTCATTCGCTCTGGCTGAGCCAAATATGCTTACTGCTGGTTTAATATGTGACAGCTGCTCAAAACCATCGACAAACTCTGACATGATTTTAAATACCCGCCAGGATTCACGATTTAACTCTTTGTAAGGGTCACGCCTGTCTGTTGAATTTTTTTTTATCATCCGTTTTACCATCTGTTAATTATTAATGTCATAATACGCTCAATATTTTTACATGCACAATGATTCTATTATGGCAAAAAAACCTCCTTTTATTTTAGTTGATGGCTCTTCTTATTTATTTAGAGCCTTTCATGCACTACCGCCCCTGGAAAACTCTAAAGGGCAACCTACCGGTGCTATATACGGCGTTATAAATATGCTTAAGAAACTGGTATCTGACTATAAACCAGAATACATGGCGGTTGTATTTGATGCTAAGGGTAAAACATTTCGTAGTGATCTTTATACGGAATATAAAGCACATCGCCCTCCCATGCCTGATGATCTGCGTACACAAATCGAGCCGATACATCAATTAGTTGATGCTCTGGGATATCCTAGAATTATCGTGCCTAAAGTTGAAGCTGATGATGTAATAGGCACACTGGCACAACAGGCAGAAGCCGATGGTCATGATGTGCTTATTTCAACCGGTGATAAAGACCTTGCTCAATTAGTCACCGATAAAATTACGCTTATTAATACTATGACTAACCACATCAGTACACCTGAATCGGTTATGCAAAAATTTGGCGTACCTACGCAACAAATAATCGATTACCTGGCATTAATCGGTGATACCTCTGATAACATTCCCGGCATCAATAAAGTAGGCCCTAAAACTGCAGTAAAATGGCTCGCACAATATGATTCAGTTGAAAACATTATAAAACACGCAGATGAGTTTAAAGGCAAAGTAGGCGAGTACCTGCGCGAAGGCCTTGAACAACTGCCTCTCTCGTACCAGTTAGCCACCATTGTATGTGATGTAAAACTGGACGTGAAACCTGAAGACCTACAACTTCAGCCTGCTGACACACAAAGTCTTAAAAAACTGTATACCGAATATGAGTTTAAAAGCTGGCTAACTGAGCTGGATGATGAATCAACAGGTGCAGACTGCCCTAAACCTGGTATACAAGTAGATTATCAGACAGTATTAAAACAGCAGGCATTTGAAAACTGGTTAAAACAACTCAAAAAAGCTGACATGTTTGCATTTGATACGGAAACCACCAGCCTTAATTATATGCAGGCTAAAGTGGTTGGGGTGTCGTTCTGTATTGAGCCTGGAAAAGCGGCATATGTGCCCTTTGCACATGATTATGAAGGCGCACCCGAACAATTAACTGAAGACATTGTACTGGGTGCTTTAAAACCATTACTAGAAGACCCGAATAAAGCAAAACTTGGGCAAAACCTTAAATATGATGCACACGTATTACAGAATCATGGCATTTATATGCAAGGTATCAGTAATGACACACTGCTTGAGTCTTTTGTGCTCGATTCAACAAAACGTCATGATATGGACAGTATGGCCAGTCGTTTTCTTAATCATAATACTATTCACTTTGAGGATATTGCCGGTAAAGGTGCAAAACAACTAACCTTTAACCAGGTTGAGCTGGATAAGGCAGGCCCTTATGCTGCTGAAGATGCCGATATAACACTTCGTTTACACCAGAGTATTCATGCTCAGTTAGAAGAAATACCTGAATTACTCAAGGTTTATAAAGAAATCGAACTACCTTTGATGCCCATCATTCAACATATTGAACGTAATGGGGTAAAAATTGATGCTGACATGTTAGCCACCCAAAGCCAGCAACTCGCTGAACGTATGGCACAAATTGAACAGCAGTCTTATGAAGTTGCCGGCGAAGAGTTTAATCTGGCTTCACCTAAACAGATTCAGGCTATCTTTTTTGAAAAACTTGAATTACCTGTTATACGAAAAACCCCGAAGGGGCAGCCATCTACTGCTGAAGATGTTTTACAGGAACTGGCCGAGGAGTTTGAGCTACCCAGGCTCATTCTGGAACACCGTGGTTTGAGTAAACTCAAATCCACCTATACCGATAAACTACCTAAACTGATTAATGTTAATACCGGGCGGGTACACACCAGTTACCACCAGACGGGTGCCGCAACCGGTAGAATGTCCTCCAGTGACCCTAACCTACAGAATATTCCGGTTCGTTCTGAAGAGGGACGACGTATTAGACAGGCATTTATAGCCGATGAGGGTAACTGTATTCTGGCCGCTGATTACTCGCAAATTGAGTTACGCATTATGGCTCACCTGTCCGCTGATAAAAGCCTGTTAAAAGCATTTAAAGAGGGACTGGACATTCACCGTGCTACAGCTGCTGAAGTTTTTGATGTTCCACTGGATGCCGTTGAAACGGAACAGCGGCGCGCAGCTAAAGCGATAAACTTTGGTTTAATTTATGGAATGTCTGCTTTTGGCCTTGCCAAACAATTAAAAGTAAGCCGTTATCAGGCTCAGGATTACATTGATCTTTATTTCGAGCGCTACCCTGGAGTAAAAGAATATATGGACAATACCCGAGAGCAGGCGCATGAAACAGGTTATGTAAAAACTTTATTTGGACGTCGTTTATATTTACCTGAAATCAATTCTCGTAATGCTACGCGTAGACAGTATGCGGAGCGTACAGCTATCAATGCACCGATGCAGGGAAGCGCTGCAGATATCATTAAACACGCCATGATAAATGTGTATAACAGCCTTCAAAACTCAAAAATATCTGCTCTGATCATTATGCAGGTTCACGATGAACTGGTATTTGAAGTCGCAAAAGATCATGTGGATGAATTAAGTGTCTTACTTCATAAAGAAATGGAAGGTGCCGCTGATCTGAATGTACCCTTACTGGTTGATATCGGTGTTGGCGCTAACTGGGATGAAGCCCATTAAAAAGTTTTTTAAAACTATTAGTAATAACAAATATATAGAGAAACTTGTTTAATTATTTCTTAAGAGTTAATTAAAAATACTTCAAAATCAGGCTGTGTTTTTTCCTAAATAGCGCTCACCACTCGTCGCCTTCATTTTGACTTGTGACTAATTTGAACTTTACTTAATAACAGGAAGCCAGGCAGTTTTTCGAATTACGCTAAAGCCCAGCGTGAGCTCGCTTGCCTCCCTTAAGCGGGCAAAATTGAGGCCAGCCTCCCCAAGCCGGCCTCTATGTTACCCCTGACCACTTCCCTGGTGGTCAGGGTTTTTTTATTTATAAACGCTTCATTACGTCAGCTCAAACCAGACATTTAAGATATTCTGTAACTCTTCTACTCCGCTTTTCTTCAATGATGAAAACATTTGTACCGTTGCCTCTATTCCTTCATCTTTTAAAGCTTTTCTGACGCCTAATAACTGCTTACTCGCAGCCCCTTTCTTAAGTTTATCCGCTTTGGTTAAAACGATGTGTGCAGGTGTCTTCATCTCAGCACACCATTGCAGCATCTGCAGGTCATAATCTTTTAAAGGATGACGTATATCCATAATAACGACCAGGCCCCGTAGCTGTTTTCTCTCGCCCAGATACGCCTCCATCAAGTTCTGCCACTCGCGGCGCATTGCCTCGGGTACTTTCGCATAACCGTAACCCGGCAGATCAACCAGGCAACATTGCTCATTAAAAGGAAAAAAGTTAATTAACTGAGTGCGCCCGGGGGTTTTACTAATACGTGCGAGTGATTTCTGGTCACATAGAGTATTAATAGCACTCGACTTGCCTGCATTTGATCGGCCTGCAAAACCGACTTCTAACATATCGTGTTCAGGAAACTGGCTGGATTTGCTAGCACTGGTTAAAAAGGTGGCTGTACGATAGTAATTAACCATGGATTACTCTTTTCATATAATAATTCTGGCGGATATTACCAATGTTACCGGCATACAGCGAATTTTCTATCTAAATTCAGCTTAAACAGCCAGTCAAAATTGCTGAAATAGCTGATCTGGTGTAATATTGCGCCACTTTTTGCCGTGGTTCAATTTACAGGCCATAATGGCAGCCCTTATTATTTCTAGCGTCAACATAACGAGACGTATAATCGTTTGGAGAAAACAAACAATGAATTTTAAATCTCTGCTTGCAATCTTTGGCCTGACGGTTGGCCTAAATGTTACGGCACACGCTGCTGACCAGGCTGTTGACCTGGCTGCTGGTGAAGCAACCGCTGGAGCTATCTGTGCCGCTTGTCATATGCCAGATGGTAACAGCGTAGTTGATATTTTCCCTAAATTAGGCGGACAACATGCTCAATATATCACTAAACAGCTAAATGATTATAAAAGCGGTGCTCGTCAGGATGAAACAATGACAGGTATGGTGGCAACACTGGCAACAGATGCAGATATCGCAAATGTAGCTGCTTTTTTTGCTAGTAAAGACGTTACCGCTGCCACAGCAGATGACTCTAAAGTAGCTTTAGGTAAAGCCATATACCGTGGTGGCAACACGACTACAAACTTACCAGCTTGCATGGGCTGCCATGGTGTAAATGGTTCTGGAAACCCAACGGCTAAATACCCATCATTAGCAGGCCAGCATGCAACATACACTATCACCCAGTTAAATGCTTTCCGTGATGGCAAGCGGGCTAATGATAGTAATAAAATGATGCGTAATGTAGCTAATAAAATGACTGTGGCTGAGATTGAAGCTGTAGCTAACTACCTTGCACAAATGAAATAAGAAACTTCTACTTATTTATTTAAAAAGGCTGCTCTTGCAGCCTTTTTTATGTGTGAATTTTATGAATAGTTGTAAGCTATGGCATAATAGTTGAAATTTTATGGCTTTCAGCCTGTCATACACTAAAATAATTAAAATATATCCGGGGATATAAAATGCATTTCATCAAAAAAATCAGCTTATTAGCTTTAATATTTCTACTACCTGCATTATCGCAGGCAGAAAATTATACCGAGGGTAAATCTTATTCAAAACTTCCACAAACCGTTGCCACACAAACTGCTGATAAAATAGAAGTACTGGAGTTCTTCTGGTATGGCTGCCCCCACTGTTTTAGCTTTGAACCTACTTTAAAGAAATGGAAACAAAGCAAACCTGCAAATGTAACATTTATACGCGTTCCTGCCCCATTAAATCCAAGCTGGATGGTACATACAAAGACCTTTTATACATTAGAGATAATGGGTGAGGGTGAAAAATACCATGAAGCTATATTTGCTCATATGCACGTCAAAAAACAGAAACTGAATAGCAAAAGCGCAATAGCTGATTTTCTTGCCGAACAGGGTGTAAATAAAGAAACCTTTCTCGCGACTTTCGACTCATTTGCTGTAGAAATGCGCGCTAAACAAGCCATGCAATTAGGCCAAAAATATAATGTTAGTGGTGTACCCATGTTAGCTGTAAATGGAAAATATACAGTTTCTGGTTCACAGGCTGGCAGTTACGCTGGCATGGTAAAGGTAACTAACCATCTAATTAAACAGGAATCTAAATAATTTCTATCGCATATGTTATTTTCAAGCTGCCATTGGCGCTGTAATTAACACTTAAACTTGTTTAGTCACATATTGAAGACTATATTTAAAGGGAGCCTACGGCTCCTTTTTTTATATCCAATAGTCAAAGAGTACCTGATCATGGAAACTGCAATATGGAACTAGAACAATGGAAACAGAAATACTATGATGAGCTTGATCGTCTGGAAAAAAAGGAACATGACTGGGAACAACTGGAATCAACATTAAAACGTACAATCGGCAGACTCAGCCTAGCTGCTGAAGGGCAACATGCAAGCCTTGATCGTCATATCGGCGAACTTCGCACAGCCATTAAAAACAATATTAATCGACAAAGGCTGGACTCGGTAGTTGATGATATATCACGAGTACTTACTAAACTTGAAGAAACGTCTAGCGGCTCAAATCGTAATTCTATAAATACACTTGAGCTTTTGTTAAACAAAATATCATTACCAAAAGATGCTGACAAAATACGTACTAAATTATTAAAAAAACTCTCTAAAGCAGATGACTCAAAACGTGATGATTTAATAAATGAAACGTTAAAATTATTAATTTCTGTGATTAAAACTGAAACGCTTGAAACTGAAAAACCTGGTTTAATAGGACGCTTATTTAGCTCAACCCCTTCAAACACAGAAAATCTTGCTTCTAAATCGCCACCGATAAAAGAAAATACTGACGAGCAACAACTTGATACCTATAAAAACTGCCTAATTGAGTTATTGAACAAACTAGATAATGCTAATTCACCAAGCGGTAAACTAGCAGCTTTAAAAATTAGTGCTCGTGGCGCACAACATAAAAATGAACTGGATAAATTATCTGATCAGCTCTCAATTATTTTACAGGCGCATTCTAAAACCGATAATCATCTGGATGATATTACAGAAACTATTCATAAAGTTGAAATCGACCCTGCTTTACAACCGTCAATTCAAGAACTTTTAATACGCCTTTTAGAACAACTTATTGTTCCTGCTGATCTTCAGGACGAAGCCGATAAAATGAAACATCGGTTAGAGCAGGAAACAGACCCAACTAACTGGAAACAACTATTAAAAGATGTTGCGCAGCTTATTAATTCAATAAGAAGTCGCTTGCAAAAAGAAAAACATGAATTTGAAGACTTCTTACAACAGGTTACCGATCGACTTAAGGCAATGGATCATTTTCTGCAAAATGAAACATCAAATATTATAAAAGCAGAAAACCAGGGTCAGGAATTTGATAAAACAGTAGATATTAGTGTAGAAGAAATAAGACAAGACATAAACACGGCCACAGAAATTTCTAGTCTCAAAGACAATGTAAATTCAAAATTAGATACTATTTCTGGACACATAAAACTATATCGCGAGTCAGAAAAAATACGTTTTGAAAATTCACAGAAAGAAGTAGAAGCTATGCATTCTAAAATGCAGGCTCTTGAATCTGAAGCCAGGAAACTAAAAAAAGTTGTAATTGAAAAAAATAAACAGGCAATGTTCGATACACTTACTGGAATACCCAATCGTTTATCTTATGAAAAGAAAGCAGCAGAAGAAATCGCTAGATGGAAACGCTTTTCAAACCCATTGAGCCTTGCAATTTGGGATATTGATTTATTTAAAAAGGTTAATGACACTTATGGCCATAAAGCAGGAGATAAAGTTTTAAAAACTGTTGCACAATTACTAATTAAAAGCATACGAGAAACAGATTTTTTAGCTCGTTATGGCGGTGAAGAGTTTGTCATGCTTCTACCTGGAACTAAACAGGAAGAAACACTACGACTCGTTAATAAATTACGTAAACAGGTTGAAGACTGCGGATTTCATTACCATGGGGAGTCAGTAAAAATAACCATCTCTTGTGGTGTTAGCAGCTTTAATGAAAATGATTCACTAAGCCAGGTCTTCGAGCGTGCAGACAAAGCCCTGTATAAAGCAAAAGAAAATGGCCGCAATCAATGTGTGGTCGCTTCCTGCCTGTCTGATTAATTGATATGAATAAAAAAAACACAATCGCAGATCTTTCTAAATCCTTGCCAGACAATAAAACTGGGAATCTTTCTGATCCTGAATACATTTCCAGGGTTATTAATCACTTCATACAAAATAAAGATAAAAATGAATTACGCATATCAGCAGATGCATCGGCTGCACGTAGTCAGCAGTATAATAGACAAAACATTATTACTGCTCTTACCAATATACAACTTACTTTTAAACCAAATTACGTTGCAGGAAAAAATGTTAATATAAATACTGATGAATTCAAGCTAGCATTAATGGAAAGTATGGCCAGGCTTGAGAAAACAGCTATACCAAAAACCATGAACCAGATTGACAGTAGAACTATTGATTTTGTTGAAATGATTTTTGGTGCCTTTATCAGGGATACAAATATATCTGACAATATTAAAAGTTTACTTCTATTATTACAGATACCCATTTTAAAGATATCGTTAACAGACTCAAAGTTTTTTAATAATAACAACCATCCTGCAAGGTATGTTTTAAATAGTATTGCTCACCTTGGTATCGGTATAGAAAATAAAGATAACACTTTATACCAGACTATCGACTATATAATTGATCAATTGCTTCATAGTTTTGATAAAAATATACTTCCCTTTATAACCGCCAAAACGTCTTTAGATAGACTGTCTGAGATTCAAAAAAATAAATTTACAAAAACTGAAAAACAAACTCAACATCTTATTGCTATTGAATATACTCAACAATTAGTATTAAAGGAGTTAAAACACTATACGACAAACGTTGAAATACCAGATAATTTACATCCTTTAATATTAAGCCACTGGTCCACTCTAATGTTTCATCGGTTTATAAGTTATGGAAAAGATAGTGTGGAATGGCGTGAGGCTGTAGGAATTTTGCGTTTGTTGGCAAAGTCATTTTCTCCGATAGATGACAAAGATGACTGGATTGCATTAAGAAGCATTTATAAAGGAATTGTTAATAGCGTTAGATCCTGCCTTACTAATACAAGACAAAATAAAGAAAAAATATTTATCGCTACCAGCAATCTTAATAATTATTATTTCACAAAAATCAATGAATCAGAATACTTTTCAACTCAACATAAAAATTCTAACGCCGAAGAAAACGAGTTTGTTTTATTTGATAATTTATATGAAAACTATACTTCAGATCTAGAGCCCAGCCCACTGGATCAACAAACTGAAGATTCGAATTTAACTATGCATAGTGTGCCTGACTTAATTGAACCTGATAACTGGTTCGAAGTATTTACTGATCATAAGCATCCTGTAAGACGTTTAAAACTATCAACCATCTTGCAGCATAACAAAAAATTAATTTTTGTTGATTATCTTGGTAATAAAGTGATCGAAAAAAACCTCGACACTTTTATTACTGAATTGAAAAATGATCAGTCTCGCCTGATAAATGATCATTCTATTTTTGAATATGCTTTAAGTATGGTAATTATTTCACTTTCAGCTAAAAATTAAAACAAATGAATTAGACTTTTATTTTTATCGCTAAACGTACCTTAAATTATCATTATTTAATTTGTATATTCTATCCTGTTAGCAAAAATAATGTTGTTGATCACACGCAAGCATTACACCAGACTCCTGATTTTCACCTTACTATCATACTCCGTATGTTAATGATTTCTCAGGGAGGTCTCTTCACAGGTGATCATTTTGTTGTTATTAATTTTCATAGCTAGACTGAGCGATTACGCAATAACTCAACTTATTACTTAATTTCAACACAATTTATCGGACAACGATGATAATTTCTAATCAATTCGAAACAGGATATACCCATACCCACACTTCATCATATTGTTTATCAATCCATGTTTCTCTAACATGCGCTTTGACTATGGTCTTATTAACTGTCTGTAGAATCTCTTTATCTGATCTAACATATGCCTTGTCATTAACTATTTTTTCTTTAATAGTCTGAACACTGCTAACTTCTACACCATATCTAGCAGCTAATCGCTCACGAGCCCTCGCCACAGCTAGTTCTTCCTGATAATGCCTGCCTTTTACATGTGTTTTACATGAACCGACTGCACCGTCACCTGGATCTGTTAACCATTCTGGTTTTGTCTGAATTTTTTGCTGATTACAGGCAAAAAGCAAAAATGTTATAAAAATTAAAGCCAGTAGTTGTTTAATTCGCATATTTACCTCTTATGCAATGTTAATTGAGTAATTTTTTACGATTTTTAGTATTTAGGCTTACAATCCACTGCCAGATAAGATAAAGCAAGCTTATTAACATTAGTGCATGCTTTAGGTGAATGCTCGTTAAAACTACTATATTTCATTAAATCTACCCATTATTCCTACACGTAAATGGCTTATTTAATATTGCTAAATAAGCACATCTCGGCTATGTTTATAGGACTAAAGTATTCGCATATTAATATAACGAATCTAAATAACTATATTATGGAGAAGAACAACATGAATAAAGCCGGTTACCTAATAGCAGGTGTCGCAATGTCAGCAATACTGGCAGGATGTGGTGAAGAGAAAAAGCAGGACGTTGCTGACTGTGTGTTCCCTGATGCACCAGGCACAGCAGCACCTGGCTGGGTATGTGATGAGCCTGTTGAAGGTGTTGAAGTCTCTGCAGTGGGTTCTGCGCAGAAATCGGGTGCCGGACATGATTTCATGAAACAAATGGCGTCAACTTCTGCACGCGTACAATTAGCTCAAAATATGCAGGTTCAAGTTCGTAATATGGTTAAGCAATATATCGAGACCACCGGTGCAGCTGATTCAGAAACTGTAGATAAAGTAATGACATCCGTTACCAAGCAGATCACTAATGAAACTTTAGTGGGTACTAAAATCTATAAAACACGCACTAGTCCAACTGGTAATCTATATGTACTTGTAGGTATGGATGAAGCAAGTGTTGAAAAAGCGGCTAAAAATGCTGTTAAAACTAGCATGAAGAATGAAAGAGCACTGTGGCAACAGTTTAAAGCTCAGAAAAGCCAGGATGAATTAGCCGCTGAAATTTCTAAAATGGATGGCAGTAACTAATACACCTTAAAATTCAAGGATGTTACGACAACTTATACATCAAGTAGTCAGGGCCTCACAGGGAAGTGAAGGCAATTTATACTATAATATCAATCATTTAAGGGACTAACCATGCAAAAACGATCCTCTCTGATCGTCATCTTATTTACATTCTCCTTTGTCACATATTCTACTAATGCGAGCAATCGTGCAGAATTTGAGCAATGGATGAAGCAGGAAACAAGCAGCTTCCAGGACTACCGTGATAAGCGTGATAAAGAATTCACCGGATTCCTAAAAAACCAATGGAAAGAGATGCAAACTTTCCAGGGTTTAGTACGTGATAAAACACCTAAACCTTTAAATATACCGAAGGCTCCCAAAAAACCCGCTGTTCCCGTACAGCAACCTGATCCTGTTGCTGAACCTATTAGTAAGTTACCAGAAAAGACTCCTTCAATAGTACCAAAACCAGCCATAGTAAAAGTACCTGAAATAAAACCTGTACCGGCACCTGTCGTTGTATTACCTGCACCCGTTATTAAGAAGCCGACTGGCAGGCATATACATATAATATTTTATGGTCAGAAGCTTGATTTCTACTATGACCCAAAACTCAAAATAAGCTTACAGAAACCCTATAACGAAAAATCTATGAGTAATATCTGGTCTGAAATGAGTAAAGCAGACTATGAAGGTTTATTGAAACAAATCAATGCACAACGTAAGCCGTTAATACTTAATGACTGGGGTTACGCATTATTAACCAATGCAATTGCTCAAAAAATACACCCGGCAAGTAAAAATGATCAATCTATTTTTACCTGGTATCTCATGACCAAAGCGGGGTATCAGGCACGTATCGCATATGATCGTAACTATATCTATTTACTCATGCCATCTCGCCAGCAACTATTTGGTGCTCCGTATTTTACATTTGATAAAATTAGATATTACGCCTTAAGTTTTGATGGGATTAAACAGAAACCCGGCAAAATATATACTTATGATGGACATTACCCTGGTGCAAATCAACGACTAGATATGAGCTTAAGCCGTGCTTTTAACACTGGCCGACAACAGAAAGATCGCTTTCTAAAATTCACTTATCAAGGTAAAACACATCGTATTAATGTCGCCTATGATAGTGAAACTGTACGTTACCTTAAGACATATCCACAGATGGATATCACCTTATACTTTAATTCTGAACTTAATCAGGCAACAGCAAATCCCTTACTTAAGCAATTAAAACCACTAGTAGAAGGTAAATCTGAGGAAGATGCTGTTAACTTAATTCTACGCTTTGTGCAAACGGCTTTTAAATATAAAACCGATGAACAGCAGTTTGGTATTGAAAATTACTTATTTCCAGAAGAGACATTACATTATCCCTACTCAGACTGTGAAGATCGATCTGTTTTCTTTGCCTGGATAGTTCATAATCTTCTTGGTTTACAAGTTGTCGGGCTAGATTTTCCGGGTCATATTGCTGCAGCCGTTCACTTTAATGAAAACGTTAGTGGTGACTCAATTACTTTCAATGGTAAACGATTTGTTGTTACGGACCCTACCTATATAAATGCAGACGCAGGAATGACTATGCCCGCTTATAAGAATAAAAAACCTGATGTGATTCGAGTGTTAAATTAACAATAAAGTTTATAACATAGTCATTTTATAGTTTTTGACTTCTTTCGTTATAGTCAATTACATAAAAAATAGACTTAAAGATGGAACATATGTAATTACAATTAGAACAAAGAGTAATACCAGCACAAATGGGAGACTAGCCCTATACACATCTGCTATTGGTTTTTTGAATCTATAACTCGATATAAACAAATTTATACCAACAGGTGGTGTCATATAACCAATCTGCATATTCGCCAGAAATATTATTCCAAGATGAACTGGATGAATACCAAAACTAGCTGCAACGGGCAAGATGAGAGGCACTATAATTACAAGTGCTGAAAATATATCTAATATTGCACCTACAAATAGTAAAAATATGTTTAATAGTATTAAAAAACCAAGTTTGCTATCGACATTATTTTGAATAATTTTAAATAATTTCGATGGCACTTCAGCATCAATAAATACATTAGTTAAAGCCAGAGAAACGGCAAGTATTAACAAAATACTGCCTACCATTGCCATGGAATCTCGAATTATATCAATTAACTTCCTAAGTGAAATCTCTTTATAAACCAATGTTTCGATAATTAATATATAAATAGCTACTACCGCTGCTGCTTCTGAGATTGCAAAATAACCTGAATATATGCCTAATATTAATAATAGCGGCATAGGTAATTCCCAGCGCATATCCCAAATTGATTTTTTTAGCTGCGTTTTATCAAAAGCAACCGTGGCAATATTAAATTCGCGATTCTTTACTACAGCATAGATTGATAATGCAATTACCATTAATGCTGTCGGTATCAAGCCTGCAATAAATAAATCATTAATTGTAAATCTTTCTTCTAGATCCATTTGTTGGGCAATTACACCATATAAAATTAAAGGCAAAGACGGTGCAAGTAATAATCCTAAACTTCCTGACGTTGTTACCATACCTAAACTAAATTTTTCAGTGTATCCAGATTTTATGAGGGCGGGGTAGAGTAATGCTCCTAATGCCACAATCGTAACACCAGATGCTCCAGTAAACGCAGTAAATAAAGCACTAGATAAAAATGCAAATATAACGAGTCCACCGGGCATCCAGCCAATTATTGCTTGAATAAGATTTAGTGTTCTCTGAGATGTTTTACTTTCACTTAATATATAACCAGTGAATGTAAATAAAGGTAAGGCAATTAAAAGTGGTGTTTCGGCAATACGATATAATTCAATGCCTATTACCATCAAATCAATATCCGCTATATAAAAACCATATATAGCGCCAGCTGCTATGATTGTAAAAAGAGGAGCACCTAATAGTGCCAGAATTATTAAAACCAGCACTACAGTTATAGTCATCATTCTATCTTTTTATTCAGAATCTGAGCTATATACTTCAAACTCATAATAAAAAAGCCAACAGGAATTATCGCTTGCGTTAACCATGCCGGGATAGATTCAAATGCTATCGTTGCATCCTTATATTCAAGATATACGAACTGGTAACTATAGTAACTTATTAACAGGCATATAACGGCAGAAAAAAGTAAGTTAAACTTTTTTATATAACTTTTATATGGTGAAGGTATAAATTGAGATAATACATCAATGCTTATTTGTTTGCCTTTTCTACTAGCTAGTATAGCCCCTACAAGCCCTAACCATAAAACCAGTATTCTTAGAAAATGATCTCCCCAGATAAAACCACTATCCATAAAATTACGCATAAATATCTGGTATAGCGAAAACAAGATCATCGTTATTAGTATTAAACTAACAATCACATCTTCTAATATGTGTAAAACATTTATTATTTTATTTGTATTATTTAGAAACACCTAGAGTCTCTTGTTTGTTTCTAAACTGAATTAATAAATTATTTATCTCATCATATGAAGCATTAGAAAGAATTCCATCTGACCGAATAGTCTCTCTGGCTAATTTTCCTTTCTTATTCCATAAATTAAATGTTTCACTATTTGGTGATATTACCTTTATTCCCTGTTTTGAGAGAGCTGAAAATGCAGCAACATTATCTTTTCTATTTTGTTCATCTATATTTATAAATATCTTAGACATTATAGTTTTAACCGTGATTTTATCTTGACTGCTTATTTGATTAAACGATTTTTTATCAATTAATAATGTTGCATATAGGTACGTTAAAGGTACATCGGTTATAAACTTTATCTGTGTATGCCATTGAAGTGCAATCGCAACAATAGGTGATATCGCGACCGTATCTATTAAATTTGTCTGTAGACCAGTTAAAACATCGCCAATATTTAATGGTATAGGTGTCAATCCAAAAGATCTTAATGTAACTTCAGCCTGTTTATTATTTGTTGGTGTCCATATTTTACGTGTATTTAAATCTTCAATCTTATTTATTGGGCTTGTAGACATTGCATACGCAAAACCACCTTCTGATAAGCCAAAACTAATCATACCTCCTTCATCCAGGCCTTTAATAATTTTCTTATCTATTATTTGACGAACATAATCTACTTCTTCAAATGATTTAAAAATCATAGGAAGTGAATAAATTTGACTATCCGCATAAAAGCTTGTTAGTACTCCATTTGATACTGCTGCTCCCTGCAATTGTCGAATACGAATTTTTTTTAATGTGATTTCTTCCGAGCCCATTACACCACCTGGATAATATTTAAATATAACCCGGCCTTCAGTTTTTTCTTTTATCTCCTGTGCACCCTTTCGCATTTGTTTCATCCAATAGGTACCGTCTGGAGCAGAAGTGGCAATTTTAAATGTTTTAGCTTGTAAAACATTCATGCAACTTAATGTGTATATTATTGATATCAAAATTATTTTATTCATTTATTTATAATCGCTTTAAAAATATTCTTTTGATGTTGCCAGTAAAGCATTAGCTTTCTGTAACGCAATTGTATTGATTAAAATATATTCAGGTGGTGAGTTTTGAAAACTTAACACCTCACTTATTAATTTTTCATGTAATTCTTCATCAAACGTCAATCTGGCATAATATTCAGCATATAATACTTTGACCATTTGATTTTTATCGTTGGTTAATTTTATTGCTGTTTCAAAATAACTCTTACCTAATTCAGGTTTGCCCCCTAATGTTGCAGGAATAAAACTATTTAATACGCCTAGATACATATGTGCACCACCATTGTCCCAGCTTTCATCATATGAAATTACCGTTTCCATAATTAAATTTATCTGTGGTAATTGAGCCATAGCATTCCAGTCATCAGTATTTGCCTGGAGCCAGGCTGCCCACGACGTACCAAGCATATATAAGATATTCATATCTTCTTCATCTATACTTTTAATTTTTTCATAAAAATCATCGTATTTAAGACTTGTTAAATCACATAGATTTTCATCATAAATACAAATTGCTTTCGAAACCCTTTGTAATGATTTATACGTCAGGTTTTTTTGTTGCCTTATAAGTTTTTTCTTATAATATAAATTTTTATCATTTTCATTTACAAGCATTTCAATATCTGCAGATATCAGACTCGCGTAAGCATTCATTAAATTAGATGATGCTAATAATAAATCTTCATCTTTCGGGTCATCTTCTATTAATCCATCTAATAATATCAGATAAGCCGGTAATGCCTGCTTTACCGTTTCTATATCATTATTGGATTTTACTGCTTTAGTGATGTTTTCTGAGAAATTACTAATAGAGAGTGAGCAGCCAGTTAAAAACTGACTGCTAGATATTATAATTAGAAGTAAAATTAATTTTAGTTTCATTTTTTAAATATTTTATTCTTTTAACTATTAAAATTTAAATATAATTTTTTATTGCAATCCACTATGACTTAGTAGTGCATCAATTTTTGGTTCTCTTCCTCTGAAACGAATAAATAAATCTACTGCTCGTTCAGAGCCTCCTGTTTCGAGTATACATTCAAGAAACTCTTTTCCTGTTTCCTGGTTAAATATACCTTTTTCTTCAAACTTGGAAAATGCATCTGCGGATAAAACCTCAGCCCACTTATAACTATAATATCCTGCTGCATATCCGCCTGCAAAAATATGTGAAAAACCATGTTGAAATTGATTTATAGCTGGCGGAATTATCACCGCTACTTTATTCCTCACTTCATCTAGTAAACTTTGTATACTTATAAATTCTTCAGAATCAAATTCCATATGTAGTCTAAAATCAAATATTGAAAACTCTAATTGTCTTAACATCTGCATTGCTGATTGAAAATTCTTTGCCTTAATAAGTTTCTTATATAAATTTTCAGGCAGTACTTCACCTGTATCTATATGTGATGTTATTAGTTCCAGACCTTCTTTTTGCCAACACCAGTTTTCCATAAACTGGCTTGGCAGCTCAACAGCATCCCACTCAACACCATTTATACCTGATACAAATAATGGATTAACTTTTGTTAACATATGTTGTAAACCATGCCCAAACTCATGAAATAATGTTGTCACTTCATCATGATTTAATAATGCTGGTTTATTCCCGACAGGTGCTGTCAAGTTACATGTTAAATATGCAACTGGTAGTTGCACCTCTTCGTCGCACACCATTCTTCTGATACACTCATCCATCCAGGCTCCACCACGTTTATTACTCCTGGCGTATAAATCTAGATAAAATTGACCTCTAACATTCCCTGACTCATCTTCAATTTGATAAAATTTTACGTCTTTATGCCATATATTAATGTTTTTAATCTCTTTAATTTTTATAGCATAGAGTCTTTTAACAATTTCAAACAAACCACTGATTACTTTTGGAGCGGGAAAATATGGCTTTAACTCTTCCTGACTAATACCATATTCTTTTTGTTTTAGTTTTTCAGAAACATACATCACATCCCATGCTTCAATACTAATTATATTACATTCTTTTCTGGCATATTTTTTTAACGTATCAAACTCTTTTATTGCCTGTGGTTTTGACTTTTCAACTAAATTCTCTAAAAAAGTTAATACATCATCAGTTGTTTCTGCCATTTTATCGGCTATAGATAATTCAGAATAGTTTTTATAGTCCAGAATTTTAGCCAATTCCTGTCTTGCGCCTACTATTTCCTGCATTATTTTTGTATTATCGAACTTACCGTTATTTGGCCCTTTTGCTGATGCTCTAGTCGTAAATGCTGTATACATCTCTTCTCTGAACTTTCTAATATCTGAATAGGTCATTACAGCAATATATGATGGTGCATCAAGTGTGAATAACCAGCCCTTTAATTCCTCTTCTTCAGCTGCCTGCTTTGCCATATCTATTACAAAATCCGGTAGACCGGCAAGCTCAGACTTTTCTTCAATATGGATATTGAATGCCTGGGTTGCATCCATCACATTTTGTTCAAATTTTGATTTTAAACTTGATAAATCTGTTTTTAGTTTTTTAAATTGCTTTTTCTTTTCATCTGATAACGCTACTCCATTTAATTTGAAGTTTAACAAAGCATTTTCAATAACTTTTTGATTAGCATTATCTAATGTCCCATATTCTTTGCTTTTCCTAATGTCATTATATGCCTTATATAATTTACTATTCTGAGACATATCAGTGTAAAAGGCACTTAATTTAGGTACACACTTATCATGTTCTATCCTTAATTCATCTGTATTCATAACAGAATTAAGGTGACTAACAGGAGACCAGGCTCTAGA
The DNA here is from genome assembly GCA_026195255.1 of Gammaproteobacteria bacterium. Classification (GTDB taxonomy): domain Bacteria; phylum Pseudomonadota; class Gammaproteobacteria; order SZUA-229; family SZUA-229; genus SZUA-229. Next base: position 55,849 of record JAPHSS010000004.1, read on the forward strand.
TAAGCTGTTATCCATCTTTTCAAGTTCTTTAATTAATGAAAACCATGTATATTGATCATTCGAATCTAGATAATTATTTAAGTTTTCTACATTCTCTTTAATTATTCCACTAATAGTTCTATCTATTTTACTAACTTCAATTTCTGTAAATTGTGGTAATGTCTTTATGTTCAATAATGCATTGTTCATATTTTAAATATTCTTTAATAGTTATCAGTGTTTTATATCATATTTTGCTTATATAAAGGGTACTAAATTCATTACGCTATAATCTTTAGTTATTTTTTGTTATTTCTCTAAATTAGCCAATAAATTATTAACAATTTGAAGCAGGGCGTCATGATCTGGTTTCATTCGATTATACACCTGTAATCCAAATATCCCGCTCATAAGCATTTTAGCTAATGTTTCTGGCCTGCCACCGGTCGATAAAGTACCTTCCTGTTGAGCTAATTTTAAAACACTACAAAATTCATTTTCTATCTTCGTAAACATATAACTAATACGAGAGTTAATTTCACTATCATCAGGCGGTATTTCTAGTAACGTATTTACTAATAAGCAGCTTTTTAATGCTTTATCTTCATCTTTTTGACTTAATAAATGATCAAAAAATAAACGAATTCGTTTTAACGGGGGTTCTGAAGATTGTAATATACAATTAACTGATGAATATAGATTTTCAAAATAGTAATCTAATGACATTAAAAATAGATTTCTCTTATTTTTGAATGCTCCATAAATACTGCCTGGCTGTAACTTTGTAACTTTAGTTAAATCTTTAACCGAAGTATTAGCAAAACCCTTTAGCCAAAATAATTGCATAGCACTATCTAGTACCATTTCTTTATTAAATGTCTGTGGCCTCGCCATATTAACTCCTATCATCTTTATTTATCATGGTAACAATTATTGAATAGTCGCTCAATAATTATTACTATTATTGAACGTTTATTCAATAATTGAAAATATAATGATTAATTCCCTGTGTTAACCCTTGATAACACGCCTTCTGGATCTATTAATTTACTTAAACAGACTGCTTAAAATTTTGGTTTCATTCCAAATTTAATTGATATCATGGCTAGCTCACCTTCATTGACAGAAGCCTGTTTAACGATTGCAGGTATTTTTGCTAAATCAACCTTCACTCCAACTTAACAACAAATCGTCTTATTAACAGTGAGTTACTATCATGAGTGCTGTTATTGTATGCCAGCACATACCGCTATTACAGACATGAAACAGGTAGATTCATCTATTGTTCATTCGATTCGTGATAATCAGGCAATTCAGGTCTAAAACTCGAGGTTTTACGGGTTTTTACTAAACTATTAATTGAAAAACGCGGCTGGGATAATGAGAAGGATACTCAGGTATTTCTGCATCCAGGTTATAACGAAATAAAGATGCTTGATATTCTTGCAGTTGTTGCTAAGCAAACGCTAAGTAATTTTACTAATCATATTGCTAAAACACCTCTCGATGAGGCTTTTGCTAAGGTGGCATGCTCAGCAGAAGTTTAATTTAATACAGGTAAGTACATATATGTTCTTACCTGTATTATTTATAGACTGTTTTGATTTATCGATCTGAGCAGCTTACAGGTAAAATGCTTCTGTTAGCATGTTTAATATTAATTACCTGATCAGCCAGGTATCAGGTATCTATATTCATTGCTGACAGGGCATTAGCTTCAATAAATTCACGTCTGGGTTCTACCTGGTCACCCATTAATGTAGTAAACACCTCATCAGCGGCTATTGCGTCTTCTATACGCACCTGCAGCATCCTTCTCGTTTCAGGGTTCATTGTAGTTTCCCATAGTTGTTCTGGGTTCATCTCACCCAGACCTTTATAACGCTGGATATTTAATCCTTTACGAGCTTCTTCGAATAACCAGTCTTTTACTTCTGATATATTTTTTACCAGTTGGGTTTTTTCACCTCGTTTAATATATGAACCTTCAGTGAATAAGCCATTTAGTTTTTCATACAGATTTGATATTAATTCATATTCCGGGCTATCAAAAAATTCTGCAGTAAATACTGTGTTGTGATCTAAACCATGAACAATTTTCGTTATTTCTAACTGTGGGTAGTCAGTATCTTCTAATAAACGACTATTAACTTTATACTCAACCCCGGATGGTTTATATTTATTCAATAAAATCAATAAGTTACTTAGATATTCATCTGTTTTAAGCTCATCTTTGATATCTTCTTTGCTTAATGCGGGTAGATCTTGCATTTGCTTTAATATGCTTTCATCGTATTTTCTTGATAGCCGCCCAATAACACTCTGTACAGATAAATAAGATTTAATAATTTCTTCAAGTGCAGTATCAGATATAGCAGGTGTATCTTTTTGTACATGTAACTGCGCATTTGATAAGGCCAGCGTTAACAGGTGACTTGTTAATTCCTGATCATCTTTTACATAACGCTCCTGTTTACCTTTCTTTACTTTATACAAAGGCGGCTGAGCTATATAAATATAACCACGCTCTATCAATTCTGGTACCTGACGATAGAAAAATGTTAATAACAAAGTTCTAATATGAGATCCATCAACATCAGCATCGGTCATTATTATAACTCGGTGATATCTCATTTTATCCGGATTATATTCGTCTTTACCTATACCACAACCCAATGCTGTTATTAGTGTGCCCACTTCAGCAGATTGCAACATTTTATCAAAACGCGCTTTTTCAACATTCAGTATTTTACCTTTTAACGGTAATATCGCCTGAGTTTTTCGATCACGACCTTGTTTTGCAGAGCCCCCTGCAGAGTCCCCTTCCACTAAATATAATTCTGAAAGGGCAGGATCCTTTTCCTGGCAATCTGCTAATTTACCAGGTAATCCTGCGATATCTAAGGCGCCTTTTCTGCGTGTCATCTCACGCGCTTTACGTGCAGCTTCCCTGGCACGGGCTGCTTCTACAATCTTCTGAGTAATAGCTCTTGCATCAGCAGGTCTTTCAATGAGAAATTCCTGAAATTTTTCATTCATTGCAGCTTCAACTGCAGTTTTAACTTCTGAAGAGACTAATTTATCTTTAGTTTGAGATGAAAATTTTGGATCAGGCACTTTAACGGAAAGTACAGCTGTTAAACCTTCTCGTGCATCATCACCTGTTGTGCTGACTTTATTTTTTTTCGCAACACCTTCCTTTTCCATATACTGATTTAAACTTCGGGTAAGTGATGCCCTGAAGCCAGCCATATGGGTTCCGCCATCCCTTTGAGGAATATTATTGGTGAAACAAAATATATTTTCCTGGTATGAATCATTCCATTGCATAGCTACTTCAACACCCAGACCTTCATCATTAGACCAGTTAAAATGAAGTACCTGCTCATGTAACGGTGTTTTATTTTTGTTTAAATGCTCTACAAATGAACTTATGCCACCTTCATACTCAAAAACGTCCTGCTTATCATCGATACGTTTGTCTGTTAAGACAATACGTACACCTGAATTAAGAAAAGATAATTCTCGAAGTCGTTTTGCTAAAATATCATAATGATATTCAATATTAGTAAATATATCTTCAGATGCCCAGAAACGTAACTCTGTACCGGTTGTTTTTGTTTCACCTATAACCGTGATCGGATTTTTGGGCTCACCTAATTGATATTCCTGCTGGTAAATATTTCCCTGGCGATTTATCGTTAATAAAAGCTTTTCAGACAGGGCATTAACCACAGACACACCTACACCGTGTAAACCACCTGAAACCTTATAAGAATTATCATCAAATTTACCGCCTGCATGTAAAACGGTCATTATAACTTCTGCAGCTGAAACACCTTCTTCATGAATATCTACAGGTATTCCTCGACCATTGTCACTGACTGATATAGATTTATCACTGTGTATCTTGACATTTATTTCTGTACAGTGGCCTGCTAATGCTTCATCAATTGAGTTATCTACAACCTCAAACACCATATGATGTAAACCAGTGCCATCATCTGTGTCACCAATATACATACCAGGTCGTTTTCTAACTGCGTCAAGCCCTTTTAAGACCTTGATACTCGATGAATCGTAAGCCGCTGTCTCGGTCATATAAACCCCCTTAAATAAGATCCCACATTATAACTTAAAAGCCTTCTACAATGGGTATTTATACTCATAATTTTATATCTATTTTGATTTCTATTTCGACAGGTAAATTAGTCTCAAAAGGCTATTCATATGACATATAAACTTTTAACTCTTATTAACCTGTTCAGTGACATTACCATGTTCCACGTGGAACACTTTGTAACTTTTCCATGTTTTATAATCGACTAAATCATCACTAATCGCAGTAATAAATAATTGTATATTTAAACCGGAAATTATATTCATTATTTTATTCTGGTTTAGTTTATCTAATTCGGCAGGCAGGTCGTCATATAAAAGAATACATTTTTGCTCAGACAACTCTGAGAATAACGTTAATTGAGCGATTTTCAACAGGGATACGAGTTTTTTCTGTTGACCACGTGAAATCGAGGTTTGTGCTGACTTACCGTCTACGGTTATTTTAATATCAGCTCGATGTGGGCCAGACTGAGTAAATCCTTTCTCACGATCTTTAATTAAATTACGTGAAAGGTTATCAGAAAAAGTTAATTCTTCTGGCCAGCCTCTTTTATGCTCTAAATTTATTATATGGCCTGGGAAAAGTTCAACTGATAAATTATTAACAATAACTCTAATTTGTTTCAAATATTCATTTCTCAGATTTTCTATTATCAAAGCATGTTGAACTAATTCTTTATTCCACATTTCGCATAGTTTATCTGACTGCCTTAAACGTAAAGATGCATTACGTTGGTTTAGTGCCTTTTTATACATTTTCCAACTGTTTATGAAATTATGTTCCACGTGGAACACTCCCCAATCCATATATTGACGTCTATTGTCGGGACCGGCAGTTATTAATTGATGACTATCTGGATGTAAAACAAGAACGGGAAGCAGTGTAGCTAAAGCAGAGGTACGTGTAACAGCTTGCCTGTTAATACGAATAGTCTGATCTTTTAGGCTTCTCTCAATACCTATGCGTGACCCCTGGGTATCAAGATCTGTAATAAGCCGGAAAAAATCATGATCATAGGATATTAAATCTTTTATCTGTGAATTTCGAAAGGAACGACCATAACTAAGATAAAAAATGGACTCAAGTAAACTGGTTTTACCAGCTGCATTGGATCCGATAATTAAATTCAAATCTTCATTGGCTACAAGTTTAACCTGTTGAAGATTTCTGAATCCTGATATTTCAAGGCTTTTAAGGCCCATTTTTTATATCTACTTAGAGCTTATAGACGCATTGGCATAATAACGTATTTAGCTTCATCTTCATCTGGAAACATTAAAAGACAACTACTATTGGCATCTTTAATAAACCCCTGAACGGTTTCCTGGTTAGAAGTGTTTAGCACATCAATCATATAATTAACGTTTATACCCATCTCAATTGGATTACCTTCGTAGCTAATTTCTAATTCAACATCAGCTTCTTCCTGATCAGGATTCTGTGCCTGGAGTTTTAGCAAATTATTTTCAAGTATCATCCTGATACCACGATATTTTTCATTGGAAAGAATTGAAGCACGAACTAATGCCTGCTTAAGGCCATCTCTATTTAATACCATATTATTGCCTGACGCTTCAGGCATAACGCGTTTATAGTCAGGGAAGCGACCATCAATTAATTTAGAAGTAAATCTCTGGTTGGCTAAATTACATTGAATGTGATTATTACCTAACACAATTTTAACATCTTCATCTGAATCTGATAATAAACGTTGTAATTCACTTACGCCTTTGCGAGGTATTATTACCTGTTTATTATCCGTTAAATCTGCATCTATATTTTTTTCACAAAATGATAATCTATGACCATCTGTCGCTACACACCTGATAATTCCAGAAGCAACTTCTAACATCAGCCCGTTAAGATAATAACGTACATCCTGCTGTGCCATAGCAAATGATGTTTTATCAATAAGTGTTTTAAGTAAAGTTTGTGGAACATTAAATTCATAGACACTACTAATTTCCTCCAGGGAAGGAAAATCAGAAGCGGGTAGTGTTGTTAAACTAAAACGACTTCGTCCTGATTTTATTAAAGCTTTATCTCCATTGACTTCAATAGTTAATTCAGAATCATTAGGCAATGCTTTACAAATATCTAAAAGCTTTTTAGCGGGTAAAGTGATTTCACCTGCTTCATCCATTAATTGATTAACCTTTGAGACTAATTCAATTTCTAAATCAGTCGTTGTTAAAGTGAAATGATTATCATTTGACTTGATTAATACATTTGCTAAAGCTGGTAGAGTTTGTCTTTTTTCAACTGCACCTATGACTTGTTGCAATGGAATTAATAAATCATCTCGCTGGATTTTGATCTTCATTGGTATTCCTAATTATTATATATATTTATATATTTAGTTATTATAATTAAGTCCCCATGGTTCTGTGGATAACTTAAAAATATGTAGCTATATCAATAGCTTATATCGTTATTATAGGTCTAACAAACGCTGTGTATGGTTGTTGTAAACTGTAGACAGATTGTGGATAACTCACTTCTGTAAACTTGTTCACATAACTATACAATACTTATCCACAACTTGTTGTGAGCCTTAAATGTCATTTTTAATTGCTAAGAATACGTAATAAATTTGTGTAATCCTCATCAATTTTGCTATCAGAATCTCGTAATTCTATGATTTTTCGACAACCATGTAAGATGGTTGTATGGTCACGACCACCAAATGCATTACCTATTTCTGGTAAACTATGATTTGTTAATTCCTTAGATAAAGCCATAGCTACCTGTCGAGGTCTTGTTATTGATCGACTACGGCTATTTGAATGCAAATCAGAAATACGGATTTTATAGTATTCTGCCACTGTTTTTTGTATGTTTTCAATGGTAATTAAACGATCATGTAGAGCGATTAAGTCACGTAGTGTATCTTTAGCAAACTCTAATGTTACAGGTTTTCCAGTAAAATTAGCAGTCGCCATCACTCGTCTTAAAGAACCTTCTAGCTCCCTTATATTAGATCGAATTCGTTTGGCGATAAAAAAGGCGACTTCATTAGGTAACTCTATACCAAATTCTTCAGCTTTCTTTTGCAGGATTGCGACTCTTGTTTCAAGTTCGGGTGGTTCGATACAGACAGGCAAACCCCATCCAAAACGTGATTTTAAACGTTCTTCAAGTCCATCAATTTCTTTTGGATATCGATCACAAGTTAGAATAATTTGCCTTCCACCTTCTAATAGAGCATTGAAAGTATGAAAAAATTCTTCCTGTGAGCGTTCTTTACCAGCAAAAAATTGAATATCATCAACCAGCAATACATCAAGAGAACGATAAAAATTCTTAAAATCATCCATTGTATTGTGCTGTAGTGCTTTAATCATGTTTGTTACAAAACGTTCTGAATGCAGATAAACGATTCTAGCCTGAGGGTTATTTTGTAATATCTGGTTACCAACAGCATGCATTAAGTGCGTTTTACCTAAACCAACACCACCATAAAGAAATAAAGGGTTGTATGAACCACCGGGATTTTCAACGACCTGTATGGAAGCTGCTTTGGCTAACTGGTTACTCTTACCTTCAACAAAATTATCAAAAGTAAAGCCTATATTAAGATGGTTTTCGAGCTTTTCATTTGAGGGTTTAGCGATGATAGATGGCTGAACAGGAACATTATCAGGTGTATTTCGGGTTTGATTTGGTTGTGCTTTAAATTGCGGTGCAGGGTTTTTACTGCCGATATCGAGAGATACAGAAATATCACGATTTGTATCGATATCTTTACAAATTGTGGTTATTTGTTGTAAAAAATGTTGTTTAACCCAATCCATAACGAAACTATTTGGGGCGAACAGAGATAACTGATTATTCGATTCCTCAGACTGTAGAGGTCGGATCCAGGTATTTAATTGTTGATCTGATAATTCTTGTTCCAGTCGTTGTAGACACTGAACCCACAAAGTGCTCGACACGAAATATAATCCCCAGAGTATTCATTTTTGCCCAGATATATGAATACCTAAAATAAGATGATGGGCAGATAAAAGCTGAACGTTTGATTTTAACCCGCAAAGTATCATCGTGGAACTACTATTTATGCCATATAAAAAATACCCATAAATTAATGTTTCAAATTACAAATACTAACTATTTATAAATCTATGGAAATGTTAGAGAATATCAATGTTCCCGAGTTATTATATGTTTTTTAAATATATTCTAATATTGCTTTGACTAAGGCCTCCGCTAAGATTAGAATACACGCCCCAATTTTTCAAGATTATTTAGGTCCGTACCAATGAAAAGAACCTTTCAACCAAGCCGTATTAAACGTGCACGTACTCATGGTTTTCGTGCTCGCAGCCGCACTGTTGGTGGCCGCAAAGTATTAAAAGCACGCCGTGCAAAAGGTAGGGCACGTCTGTCTGCATAAGTTTGGCAAAAGCTAAACCACCCAGGCAAATTTAGTAGTTATTGGTTAATGTCAGATAAAACGGAATGTTTTTCAAGACAATTCCGTCTGCTTAAACCAGATGAGTATAGCCGGGTATTTAAAAACCCGGTTCGCTCTAGTGATCGATATTTAACAATACTTGCTGTTATGCGTGAAAATTCAGCATCAGAAAGTAGCGATCTGGTTTTGACTCCTCGATTAGGTTTAGCCATATCAAAAAAAAATGCTAAACGGGCCGTAGATCGAAATCGTATAAAACGACTAATACGTGAAAGCTTTCGACAAAATTTGCAAATGTTACCCGCAATCGATCTTGTGATAATGGCGAAACCAGTTACTAAACACGCAGAAAATCAACAAATATTCCAATCTCTAACACAACACTGGAATAAGTTAGCTGAAAGCTTTAAACAATAGCTATGCGCAAGTTATTCATCGGACTCATCCATTTTTATCAATACGCTATAAGTCCGTATTTACCACCTCATTGTCGATATACACCCACTTGTTCAACATATGCAGTTGAAGCAATTGGCCGTTTTGGTATATTGCGCGGTGGATGGAAGGCATTACGTCGTATTGGACGCTGTCATCCCTGGCATGATGGTGGGTATGATCCAGTACCCGAAGATCCGCAAAAAACTGAATGTAAACACTAATTAATAAAAAGTTATCAGGATATCAATGGAAAACCAACGCACCATTCTTTACCTCGCCTTCTTTTTTACTCTATTTTTACTTTATCAGGAATGGCAGAAAACCTATGGTCCACAACCTGCGGTAACAGATACAGAACAGGTTTCTTCTATATCTGGCGGTATTACAGATGCAGAAATTAACTCTCTTCCTGCAGCGGGTATTCCTACAGATAAACAAAGTACAACGACTTCTCCAGCGGCCTCAGAAGAAAATATTAAACGCCAGGCAGTTCATGTTGTCACTGATGTACTTGATTTAAAGATTGATACACAGGGTGGAACTATCTATCAGCTCGATTTGCGTAATTATCAGTTTGATGCTGTGCAAAAAGATAAACCTTTCCGTTTATTTTCTACCAAAGAAAGTATATATCACACGGCTCAATCAGGCCTGGTGTCAGCAGCACATGCAGCGCCGAATCATAAAGATATTTATCAAGCTGAAAAATCAGAGTATCGCCTGCAAGAAGGTACAGATGAATTAAAAGTAACTCTCTTCTGGCAAAAAGAAGGTGTACAGGTTAGTAAAATATTTACATTTAAACGTGATAGTTACGTTATAGATATTGAACATGTAGTTTCGGCAAATGACTGGAGTGGATCAGAATACCGTCAATTAGTGCGTTCATTACAGGAACGAGAATCTACTATGATCCCTACGTATGTAGGTGGTGTGGTGTTTAATGATGATATTAAATACGAAAAAGTTGATTTTGACGATATTGAAGATCAGAGTTTTAACTCAGATATGAAAGGTGGCTGGATTGCTATGATTCAGCATTATTTTCTTGCTGCATGGGTTCCTGACCAAAAACAGAATAATTTCACCTACACATCACATCCAACGAGTAATCGATATATTTTAGGTATGCGATCTCCAGCTGTAGTCGCTAATGCTCAAACACCGGCACATTTCAAAAGTCAGTTAGTGGTTGGGCCCAAATTACAGGGTAGGTTAGAAACAATAGCACCGGGACTGGAACTAACAGTTGATTACGGTGTATTAACGATTTTAGCAAAACCTTTATTCTGGCTACTTAAGTTTTATCATTCTCAGTTTAATAACTGGGGCTGGGCCATTATCTTTTTAACCATCACGGTAAAAATCGCTTTTTACTGGTTATCAGCAAAAGGTTATCGCTCAATGGCCCGCATGCGAAAGATTGGTCCACGCATGAAAACATTAAAAGAGCGTTATGGTGATGATCGTCAGCGTATGTCAGCTGAAATGATGAAAATGTATAAAGAAGAGAAAATTAATCCACTCGGAGGCTGTTTTCCAATTTTGATACAGATCCCCGTATTTATTGCATTATATTGGGTGTTGCTCGAGTCAGTAGAAATGCGTAATGCACCTTTTGCATTATGGATTCAGAATTTGTCTGAGCAAGATCCATATTTTATCTTGCCAATATTAATGGGTGCCACTATGTATATTCAGCAAAAACTGAATCCGGCACCTGTTGACCCGGTGCAGCAAAAAGTTTTCCAGTTTATGCCGCTGGTATTTACCGTGTTCTTCCTGTTCTTCCCGGCAGGTCTTGTACTTTACTGGGTAGTAAATAATACGCTTTCAATCATTCAGCAATGGATCATTACTAAACGTATAGAAGAAGAAAAGTAAGTAATAACGAATAAACTTACAGTGCCTCTTCCTCGGGGAAAGGTCTCGTTTTTTGAGCCCTGTCCCCTGTTGTAATACCACCAAGAGATTTACGGAGTCGTTTATTACTCCGTCATCTCTTGGTGGTATGGGTTAAGGGGAAAGGGCGCCGAAAGCAGCGACCTTTCCCCGAGGGAGAAGTGCTGTAACAGCTTGATAAAATCAATTTCAATCTTACATCGCACGACGTAAACTCACTTCATGACAAAATCAAACAAAGACACAATTGCAGCCATTGCCACAGCTCCCGGTAGAGGTGGTGTGGGTATCGTAAGGGTGTCTGGTCCAAAAAGCTTCGATATAGCTGATAAAATTCTAGGAAAAATACCAGAAATAAGAAAAGCTGAGTATTTAAAATTTAATGATGCTGATTCTCAGGTCATTGATACGGGAATAGCATTATTATTTCAAAATCCAAACTCGTTTACAGGTGAAGATGTATTAGAACTTCAGGCACACGGAGGCCCTGTTGTTCTTGATATGATTCTTAAACGCACACTTGAATTAGGCGCTCGCCCCGCAAGAGCGGGTGAATTTACTGAACAGGCTTTTCTCAATGATAAAATGGATCTGGCACAGGCAGAAGCTGTTGCTGATTTAATAGAAGCAGAGTCAGCAGAAGCTGCTAAAGCAGCAGTCAGATCTTTACAGGGAGATTTTTCAAAGACTATTCATGAATTAGTTAATAATTTAATAGAGTTACGTTTATATGTAGAAGCATCACTAGACTTTCCAGAAGAAGAAATTGATTTTCTGAGTGATGGAAAAGTTGAGGCGAAATTACAATTAATAGAAACGTCTTTAATTGACGTATTTAAATCTGCTCGTCAGGGTTGTTTATTAAGAGAAGGCATGACACTGGTTATAGCAGGAAGACCTAATGCAGGAAAATCGAGCTTATTAAATCAATTGGCTGGTCGTGAGTCTGCGATTGTCACCAATATACCCGGCACAACACGAGATGTATTACGTGAGCATATTCAAATAGATGGTTTACCTTTACATGTCATAGATACGGCAGGCTTAAGAGAAAGTGATGATCCGATAGAGCAGGAGGGCGTGCGCCGTGCCTGGCAGGAGATTAATCAGGCCGATAGAATATTATTATTAGTAGATGATACACATCGGGATGAAGAGCATCTGCAAATAGAAGACCAGTTACCAAAACATATTGGGCTTACCCGTGTGTTTAATAAAATTGATAATTCTGGCAGAAAGCCTGATCTGATAAAAACTGAAACAGAGACCGATATCTTATTAAGTGCAAAAACAGGCGCAGGAATGGATATTCTTAAAACACATTTAAAACAGTGCATGGGATATGAGCAAGCAAATGAGGGTCGATTTATGGCAAGAAGACGTCATATTGATGCACTAGAAAATGCAGATCAACATTTACAGAGTGCACGATATAATCTGATTGAATTAAAAGCAGGTGAATTAGTAGCGGAAGAACTACGCTGCGCGCAGGAACAGCTTAATGAAATAACGGGTGAATTTACATCGGATGACTTACTAGGTAAGATTTTTTCAAGTTTTTGTATAGGAAAATAATGATGAAGAGATTGCTGAGTTATATAGTTTTACTGTTATTATTTAACACGCAGGTTTTTGCAGATGATCAGTATATACCGAACAGTGGTGATGCAGAACTTGATAACTCATTATTATTAATTCACAAAAATATAAATCGCAAAAGCAAAACTAAATTAAGTCATTTTGTAGATAAAGTCGCTGATGACTTTCAGGTGCCTGTAGGTAGAGTAGAAGAGTTATTTAATATTTATGAATTCAACTCAGCAGATGTTTTAATGAGTATTTCTATAGCCGACGTAAGTGGTGAGCCGTTGCAGAATATTGCTGGAGTGTATTCGAAAAATAAACAAAAAGGCTGGGTGTATACTTTAAAACAAATGAATATAAAAAAAGGTAGCAAGATATTTAATCAAATAAAGAAAGATTTAGCAGCAGAGTACTAACTAAAAAAATATTTATGAAAGCTGATATTTACTCAGTAAATAGTCAAGTACTTCATCATGTGAGCCTTTAAAAATTACTCGATCTGCTTTTTTGCTAAATTGATAGTCATACATCGGATCATAATAATCAACCAATAGTGATTTAATCCATTCACGATGTAATTGCATATTACCAGTAGACTGATGTTCAGTTAGCGCCTCATTTAATATAGATTTAAGTTCTTTATATCGAACACCACCTAAGCGACGTTGAATTTTGTCGATTGCTTCATTCAGTTGAGAAGACCATTTATTAAACCCGGAATCAATCCCATAAAAACTTTGATGTTCATCCAGTGCTTCAATTATGTATTCCTGAAAGGTAATATCGATACGGGAATCTACACTGGTTTCTAATTGAATAATGGGTGATTGTTGCATTTTATTGAATAAGATTTCAGGAATTCTTCTTGAGCCAATATTAGGTGCTTCATCTTCGAAAACGATATGAGAAGTATTTTGATTACGATGATTTAATAAATTAATTGAAAGTGTATTTTCAATAGTAATTTGTGTTGGTTGAGGTGTTACATGTTTGCCAAAAACTGAGCCTCGGTGATGGAATAAATTTTCAAGATCAGTTTTTTGTTTTAGCTTGTCTAGTAATATTGTTTTTCCAATGCCTGTTCGTCCACCTAAAACAACGGGTTGAATATCATTTACAGATGTTTCCAGCTCATCGAGTAAATACCGACGCATAGCTTTATAGCCACCTTTGACTCTTGGATATACGATGCCGGTATGTTCATAAATCCATTGTTGAGAAATTTTAGAACGCATGCCACCACGAAAACAATATAATACGCCTTCCGGATGCTGTTTTATATAAGATTGCCATTTATTGATGCGTGCTAATTTTGTATCACCCTGTACTAGTTGATGACCTAACTCAATAGCTTCATCCTGCCCCATATCTTTATACTTTTTACCGATGATATCTCTTTCATTGTCATTAATGAGAGGATAATTTTCGCTAAAAGGAAAAGCGCCCTGATTAAATTCTATTGGTGCTCGTACATCGAGTAAGGCCGTATTATTTAAAAATAATGTACGGTAGTCATCTATTTGCGGAAGATCCATAAGAACAGCTTTTAATGATGCAACAAGTATTAGAGTACTAATTATACGCTGATGTTTGGTATTGTGGGCAGTTTTGAGATAATCAGCAAAGACGAATTATTAAGGGGAAAAATAGGTCTTATTGTTTTAATCTTTTAAGAAATACCTGCATTTCCTTAGCCGCTTGAATATCCCCTTTATTTTCCGCGATTGAAATCCCATTTTCATACGTTGCAATAGCGAGCTGATTCTGATCAGAGAGAGTATAGGCTTTACCCAGTAACTTATATGCCGCTGAATACTGGTTATCGAATTCGAGTGCTTTAAGCAGATGTTCTATTGCAGCAGAATAGTCTTTTTGCTTTAAAAGTGCCTGCCCCAGACCGAAACGCAGTATCAGGCTATCCTGATCATTGTCTAACATTGCCTTGAGTGATTCTATATCCATACTCTGCTATATATGGTCATAGATGAGGATATCAAGTATGTATGAGTAAATGAACGCTGATCAATTCAACATGTTAAGATAAACGTTGATATTCAGTGGCTTATATAGATTAATATTCAATATTTATGAGAATTATATACTTTATTTTAGGATGGGTATTTTTTGCACTTGGCGCGATCGGTGTGCTTTTACCCGTCGTTCCAACAACACCCTTTATGTTATTGGCACTGTGGGCTTTTGCTCGAAGCTCGGAACGTTTCCATGACTGGTTATATAAGCATCGTTTTTTTGGACCACCATTACAAATGTGGAACAAATATAGAGTGATTCCTTTGGCCGCGAAAATTATGTCAGTTAGTTTTATGAGTATTAGTTTCGTTTATATGATGTTTTTTTCACCTGTTGGAATAATATTAAAAGTGATTATTGCAATATTAATGATATATGGTGCATGGTTTATATTAACAAGACCATCTAACCCACCAAAACACGATAGTGTTGCTGAATTATAAGAAATAAGTTTATGTCGACGATTTTAAAAAAATTTTTAGAAGCAGATGAGTTTCAGCAAGCACATGCCTGTGAGCGTGTTAATTATAAAATGGGCGAATGTATATTAATGGAAGGCGAAGAAAGCTTCGATGTATATTATATTGAAAAGGGACATGTACGGATTAATAAACGAGTTGTTTTACAAGATGGCAGGCATATTCAGTCAGGATTTTGTGACTTAGCTTCTGGCGACACATTTGGAGAATTAAATTTATTTGATGGCTCGCCCCGTAGTGCGTCGGTAGTAGCATGTGATGAAGTAGAGTTAACCCGTATAAATAGAAGGATATTATTAGATTATATGGATAAGCATCCACAAGAGTCTTATAAATTGTTTAAATACTGGTTACAACGCTTAGCCAGTAACATTCGTCAGTCAAATGATAGAAGTAGCCATTTATTTGCCTGGGGACTTAATCAATACGGCATTGATGATGATTTATGAAACACAGAAATATAAGGGATTATCAATATGAAAATTAAACTACCCTTAGATCAGAATAGGAAATTACAGGTTATATTTCGAGTTGAACCAGGTTGTCTTGGACCTGAAGGTGCAGAGCATGTGGTTGATTTCTGTTTAACAGCACAGAAGGCAGTTGATAATATTGATGCTGATTTTGTTCATTGGGAAATTACACCCAGGGATGATAAAGAATTACCAGAAATGGAATACAAATTAGCCAGTAAAAAATTGACACATGATAAAGCGGAAAAATACCTGTCTTTGTTTAATAAAGATCTAGATGAGTTTGAAGGCCATTTACATGATAAATTGGCATTATTAATTGAAGACTATTTAGGTCGCTAGATAAAAATGATAATAAAACGAAAAAATCATATTCTTTAGTTTGAATTATGCCTAAGTTGTTTTAGTCGATAACAAAATTAGATTAACCCTGCAAGAGTTAGCGGATATAACATAATAATGCTGTTGTAATAAGTGAAACTCTTTTTGAAAAATTCGTTATATTAAAAGACCCAATCTCAGCAGCGGTATATTAAACAAAAATAAATAAGCATGGCTAACCGAAAAGTGCTCGATGAAATTCTTTAAATGATTAATTATTTAAAAGAAAACCGCTGCTATATTAATGGTAAAAAGTTGTTCAGGTTTTTATAGTAATCAAATGTAAAAAGCCCCCTGGGAGTTGAAATTGACACCCTGAGACTCCTTTTTACAAAAATACCCCCTTCCTTGCCTTTTTCGCGGTAAAATTGCTGAATTATTAACCAATAAGTCTGAAAACGATGTTTTATAACGAATCCTACGATGTAATAGTGATTGGTGGTGGTCATGCGGGTACCGAGGCGGCATTAGCGGCAGCGCGCATGGGCTCAAAAACCCTGTTACTCACTCATAATATCGAAACTCTGGGCATGATGAGCTGTAATCCTGCTATTGGTGGCATAGGTAAAGGGCATATCGTTAAAGAAATTGATGCCATGGGTGGCATTATGGCCAGAGCCGCGGATAAAGGCGGTATACAGTTTCGCACCTTAAACAGCAGTAAAGGTCCCGCGGTTCGCGCGACCCGTGCGCAGGCTGACCGACAACTTTATCGTCAGGCTATTCGTATTGCCCTGGAAACTCAGCCTAATTTATCTATTTTTCAACAGGCTGTAGATGATTTAATTATTGAAAATGATCAGGTGGTGGGTGTTGTTACCCAAATGGGCCTGAAGTTTAAATGTGAAACAGCTATATTAACTGTAGGTACATTTCTGGGTGGTTTGATTCATATAGGTGAAAGTAATCATTCCGGTGGTAGAGCAGGTGATCCACCTTCTACTGCTTTGTCAAAACGATTACGAGAATTACCATTTCGTGTGGATCGATTAAAAACCGGTACGCCTCCGCGTATAGATACCCGTTCTATTGATTATTCTGAATTAAAAGAACAGCCCGGTGATACACCCACGCCGGTCTTCTCAATTACCGGTTCAGTGGAAGATCATCCTCAGCAGATTTCCTGTCACATCACTTATACCAATGCCAGAACACATGAAATTATTCATGGAGGGCTTGATCGTTCACCTATGTATTCAGGTGTTATCGAAGGCGTGGGGCCGCGATATTGTCCTTCAATTGAAGATAAAATAGTGCGTTTTGCAGATAAAGATTCACATCAAATCTTTATTGAACCCGAAGGCCTTAATAGTTTTGAAATTTACCCTAATGGTATTTCTACCAGTTTACCCTTTGATGTGCAGTATGACCTGGTGCGCTCTATTAAAGGCTTTGAAAATGCATTTATTACACGTCCCGGTTACGCCATTGAGTATGACTATTTTGATCCCCGTGATTTAAAACCCAGCCTGGAAACTCGATTTATTAAAGGTCTTTATTTTGCCGGGCAGATAAACGGCACCACAGGATACGAGGAAGCCGCAGCACAAGGTATGTTAGCGGCTATAAATGCGAGCCTGCAGATTCAGCAGAAAGAAGCCTGGTCGCCAGGAAGGGATCAGGCATATATTGGTGTATTAGTTGATGACCTGATTACCAATGGTACGCAGGAGCCGTATCGTATGTTCACTTCACGTGCAGAGTATCGTTTATTTTTACGGGAAGATAATGCTGATTTACGGTTGTCAGAACTAGCTCATGATATGGGGTTATTAACTGAACTGCAGTGGCGGTTATTTTCTGAAAAGCGTGAATCGATTGAGTCTGAAAAACAGCGTTTAAAAGATATTTGGGTTCAACCCACATCTTCAGTGGGTAAAGCGTTAGAGTCAGTTTTGCAAAAACCTTTAAGTAAAGAATGCCGTGCACTGGACTTATTAAAACGTCCTGAAATGGATTATAAAAAACTGACTCAGATAGCAGAAATTGGTCCAGCTGTGAGTGATGTACGGGTAGCGGAACAAGTTGAAATACAAACAAAATATGAAGGTTATCTAAACCGCCAACAGGAAGAAATTGAAAAAGCACGGCGTTATGAAGAAAAAAATATTCCGGAGAAAATTGAATATGATCAGGTTAAAGGATTATCAAATGAAGTACGTCAGAAACTGATCGATCATCGGCCGGCCACCCTGGGACACGCAGGACGTATATCGGGCATTACACCAGCAGCCATTTCACTGTTATTAGTGCATATTAAAAAAAATAAATAAGTTTAATTAATATTGCGGTCGTAGATGTTATTTTTTTAAAAAAGTAATGGGCGTCTCCTGGACACTATATACATAGAGTATTGTTGTTTTTGCTTTTAACTTTGCAGGTTGTTTAACTGGACTGATGTTACTACACCAGAACAATTTCCGCTGGGCTGGGTTAAGGAGACAGATCGCAGACTTAAAAAACCATCTGAATTATCATTAAATATTAATATATCTCGTTCCCATACTCCCGCGTAGGAACGAGATATATAGTAAGGCTCATCAATTTAATATTTGCGTTCATTTGCGGTTTCTTTTGCTTTTAACTTTTCAGGTTGTTTAACTAGACTGATGTTGCTACACCGAACATCTTCTGCTGGGCTGGGTTAAGGGGACAGAGCGCCCCATGTCGATTGAAAGTGGGCGGCGGTCTTTCCCCGGTGGAGACGTGCCTTAGCAGGGTAAAGCTGTTTAGCAGATCGCCGACTTAATAAACTAAATAAATTGATGAATTATAGTTAACACGTTACATGGTCCTGCGAGGGAACGAGTTATATAAATCACTCACTCATCAGCCTGTTAATGGAAAATAGAGGCCAAAGCGAATTATTAGATTATGGTATTGCTTTGAAATATCAGTTCTTATAGGTTTTGACTTTTATCCCCTCTGGAGCTAGCCAAAAAATATTTCCATCGAGGGGTAAAATTCAGGGATGTACCATATTTATATTACTCTGGAAGTTCTGTAAGCCTGGATGGCGCATCTGAACGACCCGGGAACAGAGTAGAAATCACACAGCATAGAATAATAACTTTTATTAACATTAGATTTTTGGGTATTCTCATCGTTTTTTGATGAGAACTAGCGAATAAAGGGCGGCTATTTTTTGCTTACTATTTTGCAGCTGCAGGCAAAAAAGTGAGTCGC
>JAPHSS010000036.1 GCA_026195255.1 Gammaproteobacteria bacterium
CTGATGCATGTGAACGTGTAGGTGATGGCCTGGTGGCTGCTCACATTATTGCGCGTCCACACAAAGAAGTTGAGCCTGTTTTACCAACTGGTAAAACAGCCTAAATTAGTTTTATTATGCAGTTAAAATTTTAGGAGAAACAGACCATGGCCAAAGATAAGTACGGTATCGCGCTTGGAATGATTGAAACACGCGGGTTAGTTCCTGCCATTGAAGCAGCTGATGCTATGACGAAAGCGGCAGAAGTTCATCTTGTAGGACGTGAATTTGTTGGCGGCGGTTATGTGACAGTATTAGTTCGTGGAGAAACGGGTGCGGTTAACGCGGCAGTTCGTGCGGGTGCTGATGCATGTGAACGTGTTGGTGACGGTCTGGTAGCAGCGCACATTATTGCTCGTCCTCACAATGAAGTTGAAAGTGTGATTGACATAACAGGTAAAACTGCCTCAGGCAGTTAATAACTGTTAGTTGACTAATAAGACGACGTACACATGTTTCACATCAACAGTGATGAACGCGTATTAGGCTACCTGGGTCGAGCCCTGAGTCTTGAGCTCTCTGCAGTACAGCTTTATAGTACTCAGTCAATGCTTGTTACCTCCTGGGGTTTGACCGGTGTTGCCGATAAATTTCGTGAAGAGTCACGTGAAGAAATGGAGCATGCTGAACGAATTATTAGTCGAATGTTAGCACTTGGTGTAGCACCCAATGCTTCACAGTTGCGTCCGGTTAAACTTGGACAAAACCTGCAAGAATTATTACAGCATAATTATGCGTTTGAAAATGAAATGATTAGTTTATATGATAATGCAACAAATTATTGTGCAAGTATTGCTGATTATGATAACCGGCTATTTTTTGAGGCGCTTCTTAATGAAGAAAAAGCACATGCTGCTGATTTATCATTATGGCTTCAGGAATTAAAACAAACATCCATCAAAAAATGACTTATTAATGGAAATTTGAAATGAGTGATCAATGGCAAGAACGTAATAAACCTGCGCGACTTGAACGACGTTACTTATTTGATGAGTACAGCACACTTCGTGATTTCCTTGAACTTGCAGCTGAATTGTCAGAGCGTGAAGATTTATTTCCAGACATGGGCTTTGGTAAAGATTATGCCAATATCACCATTTACGCTGACGAAGGTAGTGAAGAACTTAGTGATGCTCATCATCATTTTGCACAAGAGCTCGATAAGTTATTTAACCTGAAAGAAGACTGAGGTTAACGATGCCTGTTATTGCGTTGGTAGGCAACAAGGGTGGTGCTGGTAAGACAACATTGTCTATTAATCTTGCTGCAGGGCTTGCAAAACAGACAAGTGTTGTTGTTGTTGATGCTGACCCGCAGGGTTCGGCTATACAATGGAATGTTTTCACTGGCACCAATATGTCGATGCCAGTGCTTAAAGCCAGTGATGAGTCAGGTGAACTGGGAAATCAACTAGCCAAGCTTTCTCAAGAATACGATTATGTCGTTGTAGATTGTCCACCATCAGTGCATGCATCACAAACGACCAGGGTATTAGAGATCTGTGATTTAGCATTGATTCCTGTTCAGCCATCTCCTGTGGATTTATGGGCGACAGTGCACACTGAAAAAGCAGTTCAACATGCTCGTCAATCTAATGAAGGTTTACGTGCACTTCTGGTTATCAATCAACTGGAACCACGTACCACATTATCTCGCCTGGTTCGTGATGCGCTTTCTGAAATTGGGCTGCCAGTAGCAAATACGGCTTTACGTAGAAGGGCAATTTTTAGAAATAGTGCACTAGAAGGCAAGAACGTTTTTGAAATGGGACGTCGTGGTCTTCAAGCTGCGGGCGAAATAGATGAACTTATCCATGAGGTGATTAAGATATGAGTAACAATGACAAAGCAAAAGAAAAACTAATGGAATCTATGCGTATGACTAAAGAGGGGACGAATAAGAAAGTTGAGGAAGCTGCTGATACAAGGCAAAATAAAACACCTCAGGATGAAACACCTATAAAGAAAAAAAAGAAGAACACCATAAGTAAAAAAATATCAAAAGATTCTCAAAAAACATCCGCGGACCCTTTTCAGAGTGTGTCACGTGTGTGGCCTGATTGAAGTTAGTTATTCATTGATGATTACAAATCAATAGTGTCTAAGACATTGATTGGTATAGAGCCCTTATCCATCAGAAACTTCAATATTAGATTTATCTTAATCTGGCATAAACATATGTCGCTTAACAACCATCGATTTATTATGGCTTGACTTAGGTAGTTGAATACACTATATATAGACAATAGTCTATGTATAGTGTATTATCTTATTTGCTTTAATGAATGTGTTTTTAAGGCATACTTGTTACAGTACGTGAGAGCTAACAGTAAAATATTAGAGTTAATCTTTTCTTTACTGTCAGTGAATTTGCAGTTCCTGGAATATAAGCAAATAGTAGATTCAGTAGAGCGCATTCAAGCGTGCAGAGAAAACCCCGATGCGCATGCTGATTGTAAAAATATACTCGAACGTTACCTTAAATGAAAGACAAGACTGGTGGGCCATATGCCAACATCTACCGATAATAGTTATACTCCGCCGGCAGCAATGCCGGAGCATCTCATTCGTTATGCGACATTTCGCCAGTTTCAGGTGTTTGAGGCTATCTATCGTCTGGGTAGTTTTACCCGCGCAGCCGAAGAACTCTTTCTTACTCAACCAACAGTTTCAATGCAGGTCAAAAAATTAGCAGAGGCAATCGGCTTACCATTATTTGAGCATGTGGGTCGAAATGTCGAACCAACAGAAGCTGGTATGCAGGTATATGCTGCCTGCCGCGGTATGTTTGAAACACTGTCAAATCTGGAAATGAAAATCTCTGATATGAAAGGTTTGAAGCGTGGTCGCTTGCGTATGGGGGTTATTACGACCGCAAAATATCTGGCACCTGAAATGTTAGGTGAGTTTAGCCATATATATCCAGGGATCGATCTATCCTTAAAGGTTACCAATCGCGACAGTATACTTCGTCGTATACGTGCTAACGAAGATGATCTGTACATCATGGGTCAGGCACCTAAAGGGGATATTGAGGTTGAAGCGTTTCCCTTTGCGCCTAATCCACTGGTTATGATGGCACCGAGAGATCATCCGCTAGTGTCTAAGAAGAATATTAGTCTGCAAGAGATTGCAAAAGAACCATTTATTATTCGCGAACCTGGTTCGGGTATTCGTGATGCCATGTTTAAAGCCTTTGATGCAGTAGGGGTGCGCCCTGAAGTGCGCATGGAAATAGGTAATAATGAAGCAATCAAACATGCTGTTGCGGGTGGTCTGGGATTGTCAGTCTTATCACTTCATACATTGTCACTTGAAGGTGTTGATGGTCCCGTAGCGCTTCTTGATGTAGAAGGATTTCCTATTTTACGTAACTGGTATATCGTTTATCCGAAAGGAAAAGAATTATCTATGGTCGCGCAAACATTTCTGGATTTTGTAATCGGTTCTGAGGCAAAGATCAGAGAACGCATGGAAAAGATGTGGCCTAAATTAGAAAATGTTTTAAAAGAAGCTCAATATAATACGCCTGCGAAGCAACAAGTAAGCCAGAAAAAAGCAGCCAAAAAGTAACCTGAAGCTTATTTTTCCAATCGGTCTATTTCTTTATTTACTAATATAGTAATATAAATTGAAGCAATTTTTATTGGTGTCCGTCTATAGCGCAACTAAATAATATCAAACAGTAAACTTATCTTATTTAGTTGTTATTTAAAGATAATAGCAAGAAATAGATCGTTATAAAATATTCAAGTTAAAAACCTTCCTATTGGCAGCTAGCTATAGCACCTATCACTAATATCAATGAGTAATTTCTTTTACCCGGATACATAATATTAACTGGATTTACTCTAGTATTTATTAGAGCAATTTTACTTTCTGAGGGCGTTAATATATGCAGGTGTTTAACGAAATAAGTTTAAAACATAAACGCGGTGATATTTTTGGTGGTGTTACAGCCGCTGTGATTGCATTGCCTATGGCGCTAGCTTTTGGTGTTGCCTCAGGTGCTGGTGCTGAAGCGGGTCTTTATGGTGCAATCCTTGTCGGTTTCTTTGCAGCTTTGTTTGGTGGCTCGCCAACACTAATCTCTGAGCCGACCGGTCCAATGACGGTTGTGTTTACCGCTGTTATAGCAAAACTTATCGCTTCAGATCCTGTAAATGGAATGGCAATGGCTTTTACTGTTGTTATTATGGCTGGCCTGTTTCAAATTCTGTTTGGCATACTGAAGCTAGGCAAATATGTAACCTTGATGCCTTATACCGTTGTATCCGGGTTTATGTCAGGTATTGGTATTATTCTAATTATCTTACAGCTCGGCCCATTACTTGGACAGCCTGCGCCAGGTGGGGGTGTTATTGCAGTATTACAAAATTTGCCATCACTAATTTCAGGCATACAAACAGATGAAACTGTTTTGGCAATATTTACACTGGCTATCCTTTTTTTAATACCAAAGAAACTTAAACAATACCTTCCTCCGCCACTGGTTGCTCTGGTCGTTTGTACGTTGTTATCAGTGATATTTTTAGGTACGACAGATATACGACGCATTGGTGAAATACCAACAGGCTTACCGGCTTTGCAACTGCCTGTATTTAATGCTGAGCAGTGGCAAACGATGTTAATAGACTCCGTTGTATTAGGTATGTTGGGATGTATTGATGCTTTACTTACATCTGTTGTGGCCGATAGCATTACTCGCAAACGCCATAATTCTGACAAGGAGTTAATAGGCCAGGGTATTGGTAATATCATGTCTGGACTATTTGGTGGTTTACCGGGTGCTGGTGCAACCATGGGAACCGTTGTAAGTATCCAGGCTGGGGCGCGAACTGCTTTAGCAGGTCTTATAAGAGCTGCAATATTACTCGTAGTTATCCTGTGGGCGGCAGACTTAACCTCCGTAATACCCCTGGCCGTACTCGCCGCTATCGCCTTAAAAGTGGGTATAGATATTATTGACTGGAGCTTCCTGAAACGAGCCCATTATATTTCTGGCAAAGGCGCATTGATTACATACGGCGTAATACTGCTGACAGTTTTTGTTGATCTGATTGCAGCTGTCGGTATTGGATTATTTGTTGCCAATGTTATGACAATTACAAAACTATCTGAGTTACAGGAGAATGATGTTAAAGCGGTGACTGATCCTGATAATACAGATCTGAAGTTATCACCACGCGAAAAAGAAATATTAAGAGATGCTAAAGGCAAGATCATGTTGTTATATTTACGTGGTTCGATGATTTTTGGTAGCTCAAGGGCGATTACACGTAAGAATTCACAGTTTGGTGGGTGTCATACGCTTGTTGTTGATATAACTGATGTAAAACACCTGGGTGTTTCGGCTGCTTTAGCACTTGAAGAATCTATTCTTGAAATGAGTAATGCCGGAGGTTCAGTTTATATCGTTACTACTAAAGAGCAAGCTTTACAACGACTGGGTAAACTGGATGTTCTTAAAAATATACCTGATGAAAATATAGGTGTGGGCAGAGAACTTGTGTTAGAACGTATTAGTGAAAAAAATACAGGAAAATCACTAACAGATAATAATGTAAAAGAACCTGTACACAGTGTTTGATTAAACGAAGTGTCCTGAATAATAAATAAGAAGAGGGAATATTTATGTTAATGCCTAATCGGAATTATCCACATTTGTCCCATCAAATTATAACTGATGTTACAAAGGTTATTGATAATCATCTTAGGGATGATTGGGTGATCAGAATTGAATATACAGATGAAATTGAATATTTAAATACCAGCTGGCAACAGTGGGGAAAAGCCTTTTTTAAAGTTAAGGAGCCTGTTGAAGTAGTTGATAGTATTTATGAATGTCATACCAATAATCAAATCTGTTCGATACGCTTACATGCAGAAAAATTTAATCCCGTAAGCCGTTTTTATTACTCAGTATGTCAAGCCTGTCCTGAATCCAAAAAATTGCAGTATGCTCCATTAGAGCTGGTTCAAAATGATGTTGATTTACAATAATAGTAAAGTTTATCATGCGTGTGATGAATAATATGAAACTTGTATAGTTATAACATCACAAACAACTTGCAAATTTAAATACTTGCTTATTGTCCAAATAATGTGCGAAAGATATGTGATTTTTATAATAAGAACACAGTTGTGCATATGTTTGTTTATGTTTTCTGGTCAGTATAATACCCACCGTCCGATGAAGATGTCATCCCCATCATACCGTTAGTTTGTTTTATAGCGCCATCGCGCATGTAGGCAGTTGTGTCACTGAGGCGCAAGCGTAGTAGTTAAGGTGGGGGTCCAGTTTAATTTCACATTCCGGATCAAACAATCAGCTAAAACCTTAGTTGAAGGTTTTCTTTTGTGTTTAATAATAAATTAAACAGTAGGGGTAAATGTTAAATTAGAATCTTGTGCTATGCTTTTTATGTATATACAGATCAGATTCACAAGACTGTTCTTGGTGGAGATTGGACGAATAAAATCAGGATTTACATGAATCATATAGACATGCTTGCGTTACGGCGTTTTCTCGTTATATCTATACCTTCTACACTTTTTATTATTTTATTAGCCGTTACCTACTATAAATCTGAGACACAGACTGTCACGGCTCGCCTTGAGGCCGCGTCTATACAGCAACTGGAAAGTGGTTTCCGTAAACTGAGTGTGCATACTGAATCAATATCAACCGATCTGCGTTATCTGGTTTCTAGCCCCAATTTGCAGCGAGTTCTTTCCTCTGATGTAAGTGAAGGGGCACTGGATAATCTGGCTGGAAACTGGTCGGCCTTCGCTCACAGCAAACAGTATTTTGATCAGCTCAGGTGGATAGATGAAAAAGGCCTGGAACGGCTAAGAGTCAATTATCGAGATGGTCAGGCCTCCAGGACAGAGCAGGCTAGCTTACAGGATAAATCACAGAGGTATTACTTCAAGTCATCCATGCAGATGCAGTCCGGAGAGATTTACACATCCCGCTTTGATCTAAATATTGAAAATGATGTAATTGAAAAACCATTTAAACCTGTTATCAGGTTTGCCTCGCCTGTATTTGATTCTACAGGGCAGCGCCGAGGCGTTATTGTGCTGAACTACCTGGGGGAAAATATCCTGGGTGATCTAAGGCGATCCGGTGAGCAGCGTGGGGTATGGATGTTAAATACACAAGGTGACTGGTTGCTGGCAGAGCGTTCAGAAGATGAATGGGGGTTTATGTTTGGCAATACAGCTGTGCGTTTCTCAGTGCGTTATCCGGGTGTATGGCAAAAAATAAAACAGCAGTCACATGGTTTTATCCGAGATGATAACGGGTTCTGGGGGTACAGGGCAGTACAGGTAACAAAAGGAACAGGCAGTAAAAATATAGAGACTCAAAAGACTCAAATATCCAGTCTGAATGATGAAGCTCGCACCTGGTATATGATTTACTTTCAGGGTTTTGATGACGAGGCCGCTGATATAGCGGGGCTCAGAGACACGCTTATCTTGACGGTGCTTGTTCTTATTTTTCTTTTGTTTTTGACGACAGCCTGGATTATCAAGGTTCAGTCGCAGGGTAGAAATGCCAGAGAGAATGCTTACATAATTGGCAGACGTTTAAATCTTGTGAATGAAGTATCGGGCATTGGTACCTGGGAGCTGGATCTTAGGACGGAGCATCTGATATGGGACGAAATGATGTATAAACTGTTTATGGAGGCGGACAGCAATAAGCAACCTTTAGAGGTGATAAAGGGTGTTGTCTCTGAAGAGGATGTTAAACGTATAATCGAGAGAATTAATGACTCTGCTTCCAGTGGTGAGCCAATGTCGGTCGAATTTCCCTTAACACGTGAACTTGAGGTGCATTATATTAAGCTAGATGCCGTTATGATGAGTGAGTTTTCTAATAATGCACTAAAGATGGTTGGTACCTGCCGTGACATCACAATGCAGAAAATGGCAGAAGAAGAATTACTGCTGGCTGCACAGGCAAAAACAGATTTTCTCGCTAATATGAGTCATGAAATTCGAACACCGATGAATGGTGTACTTGGTATTACTGATCTATTACTTAATACAGAGCTAAGTCCTGAACAGCTTCATTTAACTAAAACTATCAAAAGCAGTGGTAAAGCGCTGTTGGCGATTATTAATGACATACTCGATTTCTCGAAGATAGAATCTGGTGTGATAAACCTGGAGGAAAATGACTTTGACCTGTATGTGCTGTTGAGTGAAATCGCCACAATTTATTCGCTATCAGCAGAAGATAAGGGGCTGGAGCTAATATGTCCGGCAAATCATATTGAGCATCAATGGCTCGTGGGGGATGTGGTAAGAATACGCCAGGTTTTGACTAACCTGGTTGGTAATGCGATTAAGTTTACAGAGCGCGGTGAAGTTTCCGTATATGTGGTGGTAAAGTATGAGGCTGAAAACAAGGTTTCTATTCGATGTAGTGTAAAAGACACCGGTATCGGTTTGAGCAAAAATCAGCAGTTAAACCTGTTTGATCGATTTACCCAGGCTGACTCATCAACTACGCGCAAGTATGGTGGCACCGGACTTGGTCTTGCAATTACAAAGCAAATAATAGAGTTGATGGGTGGCCAGCTTAAGGTCGATAGTGAAATCGGTAAAGGCTCGACATTCTGGTTTGATATTACATTACAGAAGAGCAGTAAAAAAGCATCAAAACAGACATCGGCTGAGCTGCAGAGTAAAAGAATATTGCTATTATGTCCACAGAGTGGCACTAGTAAACTGTTAGAGCAGGTGCTTGATATATGGAAAATGCAACCCCGGGTCATACATGATGCAGATATATTAATTGACACCCTGCTTGATGCACAAAAAAATAATACTGCGTTTGATGTTGTCATAATTGATCAGTCATATGAGGTCTCTAGAGAACATGCACTTGCAGAAAAGATAGAGCAGTGCGCGGATTTATCTGCTGTGCGTCTTGTGTTACTTGCTTCACAGAAGCTTTATCCTTACCTGAAAACAGGTTTTGCAAATCACTATCATTCCCACGTACGCAAACCAGTTTGCCAGTCAGAGTTATTTAATAGCCTGCTTGAAGTAGTGACGGGTGAATTGGCAGGTGCAGATGAATCTGTAGAGGTAAATAAAGGTAGTGTCAGTTTTGAGGCTAAGGTTCTTATTGTTGAAGATAATATAACTAACCAGTTAGTTGCAAAAGGTTTATGCGAGAAGCTGGGACTTAAAGTAGATATTGCAAATAATGGACTTGAGGCAATACAGAAACTTGAAGAGAAACATTATGACCTGGTGTTCATGGATGTACAGATGCCCGTGATGGGAGGTTTCGAAGCAACTGAAAAAATTCGTCATCATACATCTGAATCTATCAGGCAGAAAATTGTCGTAGCAATGACAGCTAATGTTTTACCATCAGACCAGGAGCGTTGTAGACAGGCCGGTATGAATGATTTTGTACCCAAACCATTTAGTATTGAAAGTCTTGAGCATATAATGCGAAAATGGTTGCCGGAAACTGAAAACGCTCACTGATATTATTCAGGTGAGATTTATTTCGAGTCTTACATAATTATAAATAAAATCACATTTTTAGCTAACATACTGGTTGATAGGCCGGTTATAAAAACCTTATGATTGAAAAGGATCAGGTATGTTATTTCATTACATGAGAACAAGAAAAAGGCAGGCTCTGTCGCTGGCAATCAATATCTTGTTATTACCCGTTCTTCTATACGTATTCTCGCTTATTGCAAAAGATCAAAGTAATTTTGAAGAAATATATGTTATTGCAAAACAGTTAATGTTTGCGATTGGCATAGTTTTGGCTGGCGTGATGTTATGGTTCTTAATGAGTAAACAAAAATTTGAACTTTACGTTACAGAAAATGAGTTTTATAGCATGCATCCGACTTTTAAAGAGTGGTGTTTTGCTGTAAACCCGAAGGATATAAAAAGTATAAAGCATCGTTATAGTGTTTCTAGTGAAATGACAAACATTGATATGATTATGAACAATGGTGATAAATTTCAGATATGTAAGAACTATGGTTATTCTAGAAAAAATCTTTATGAGGCGCTAAAAAAAGCTAACCCTTTAATTGAGTTACCAGAGAACGTTAATATTTTTAAGTCAGAGCTAAGTCCAGAAATGGATGAGCTTATAACTCGTCGCTTTCCTGTTATGACAAAATTTTTTAAGTGGTTGTTTAGAAAATAAAAAGAAACAGCGATGCGGAAGGGCTTGAATAACAACCAATTCTATAAAAAACAGCTAAGAAAACGCTCCTGCTACACATTTTTTACGCTTATCTAGCCTTATACATAAGAAATGAAAATCACATATCTAAAAGATCATGATCTCTAAAGACAGTTCCAGCCTGCAGCAGAGAAAATAATAAAGTGTGATATTGATGATAAGACAAATAACCTAAAGATAAGATGAACATCTGATGCAGATCATTGTCTATTGTAGATGTATCGGGCACTATGATGAGTGTTATTTTTGAACGCCTACAATCAGGAGATTCAGCATGACTATACCAAAGCAAATGCAAGCCATTGTTTACGGTGGCCCGGGTGTTAAATCGTTGGAAAGCGTGGACACGCCAAAAATTTTGCAGCCAACAGACGCAGTAGTAAAAATCGTTAAAACCACTATTTGTGGAACAGATTTGCATATTCTTAAAGGCGATGTCCCGGCGGTCACCGCGGGACGTATTTTAGGTCACGAAGGTGTCGGTATTGTTGAAGACGTTGGTAGCGCAGTGAGTCGCTTTAAAAAAGGTGACCGTGTGCTGATTTCCTGCGTCACATCCTGCGGTAAATGTGATTATTGTAAACAGCAGATGTTTTCACATTGTGAAGATGGTGGCTGGATTCTGGGTCATTTAATTGATGGCACCCAGGCAGAATATGTACGCACCCCACATGCTGATAACAGCCTGCATCATGTACCTGAAGGTACGGATGAGGAAGCCCTGGTGATGCTCAGTGATATTTTACCGACGGGTTTTGAAATCGGCGTGCTGTATGGTTCAGTAAAGCCGGGCGATACCGTGGCAATTATTGGCTCAGGTCCTATCGGAATGGCAGCGTTGTTAACGGCGCAGTTTTACTCTCCTGCTCGCCTGGTGATGGTGGACGTGGATGATTCGCGCCTCGCCATGGCGAAAAAATTTGGCGCAACAGATGTGATTAACAGTGCCAAAAGTGATGCCGTTGCCGAGTTGATGGCGATGACCAAAGACGGCGTTGATGTTGTTATTGAAGCAGTGGGTATCCCGCAAACCTTCGATATTTGCCAGAGCGTAGTTCGTCCAGGCGGGCATATTGCTAATGTGGGCGTGCACGGTACCAGTGTGGATTTGCAGCTACAGGAACTGTGGATTAAAAATATCACCTTAACCACGGGTTTAGTGAATACCAATACCACGCCAATGCTGATGAAAACACTTGTGTCGGGTAAATTAAAACCGGCAGAGCTGATTACTCATCGTTTCGCGTTTAGCGATTTTATGCAGGCCTATGAGGTGTTCGGTAATGCCAGTAAAGAAAAAGCCTTAAAAATTATTGTTGATAACAGTTAAATTCAGGATTCAATCGATAGCCAGGGTCAGCGTTCACATTGACCCTGGCTACTACAGAGCCTGATTACTAGAGCTAATCACTAGAGCTAATCACAAATCAATTACCTCATTGCTAATTTAATAACCATTAATAAGTCCGCAGTGAGCATCTGAGTTATAGAGAGGTTGCGAGCCCTTTTTGCACGCTGTCTCTCTGTTGAATCGTTTTCGCCCATCGCAGAACATGTTTGTACGCAGCTGTATCCAGGAATTCAGCGGCATCGTAAATTTCACCCATTGCCAGGCGGCCGTACCAGGGCCAAATCGCGATATCCGCTATGGAATAACCGCTGTTACACATATATTCACGCTCAGCCAGATGGCGATCCAGTACATCCAGCTGTCGTTTGGATTCCATGGCATAACGGTTAATCGGATATTCCATTGGATAGGGGGCATAGCTATAGAAATGCCCAAAACCTCCGCCGAGAAATGATGCGCTACTCTCCTGCCAAAACAACCAGGACAGGCATTGTGTGTGTTCAACACTATCTTGCGGAAGCAGGGCTGCGTATTTTTCTGCCAGATAATACAGGATCGCGCAGGACTCAAAAACGGATTGTGGGGGTGATTTCGATTGATCAAGTAATACGGGAATTTTCGAATTTGGATTGAGTTTCACAAAGTCGGAACCGAATTGTTCTCCTTCACCAATATCGATGATATGCAGGTCGTAGGCTGCGTCTGTTTTTCCCATTGCCAGTAGTTCTTCCAGCATGATCGTGATTTTGAGTCCATTGGGTGTGCCTAACGAATACAGTTGTAATGGTTTATCTCCAACGGGCAGAACTTTCTCATGCGTTGAACCCGCGATCGGTCGGTTGGTGCTAGCCCATTTGCCGCCGCTTTCACTGTCCCATGTCCAGACTTTAGGTGGTGTGTACTCTTTATAACTCATGGTGATGTTCCTGGTTGATATTCCGGGATAATATTCCTGATTTTTATTATTTTCAATGCTTACTGATTTCGTCAATAACTGTTTGTAAACTTCGATAGGCTACGTACCTGTTACTGTACTCGAGAGTTAACAGGTGTTATAGACCAATGGCACTTAATTACGCGCAAGTTTTTAAATACACAGACCTATTAACTAATCGATAAATTAAATGCTTTCTAATTTTATAGTGTGTATTTGCTTTTTCTTTTTGCTTTGAAAAATTAAAAGGGCTGTTATATTTTTGTGTTACTTGTTAACTTTCGAGTAGTTATGCCGGTAGATTGAATCAAGGATTCTAATGGAACGGGTTTACCGAGAGCGTATCCCTGCGCGTAGTCAACACCTATCTCGGATAGCGTTTCCAGTATTTCATCATTTTCAACAAATTCAGCAATTGTTTTCATGCCCATGACATGTCCAATGCCATTTATAGATTTAACAAATTCATAGTCAATCGGGTTTTCGGTGATTTCTTTGATGAACAGGCCATCTATTTTTAAAAAGTCGACGGGCATCTTCTTCAGGTAACCAAATGAGGATAATCCGGTTCCAAAATCATCCAGTGCAAATCGAAAGCCTTTAAGTTTGAGCTGATTAATGAATTTGAGTGCCTGGTTGAAGTTGGCGATGGCCGCCGTTTCAGTTATTTCAAAGCATATTTTGTTAGCAGGAATATTACTCGCTTCAAGATTGTTGATTATAGTTTCAAGTAAACATTCACTAGTCAAAGATTTACCAGACAAATTGATTGAAACAAAATTGATATTTTCAAGAAAATCCGCTGACTCAGATAAAACCCTAAAGCTATTTTCAATAACCCAATGATCCAGCTTCTCGATAATATCATAACGCTCTGCGGCCGGTAAGAAAGCACCCGGTGCAATAATCCTTGAAGAAGAATCTTTCATCCTTAGCAGTAATTCAAAGTGATGTTTAGCCTGTTTCTTTATTGAAACTATCGGTTGTGCATATAATAAAAAACGATTTTCTTCCAGCGCACTGTAAATTTTTGTTACCCATTGCATCTCGCCGTGTCGCTGCGCCATATCAGAATCGTCAGGATGATAAACGTGGATCCGATTACGTCCGGCGTCTTTGGCAAGATAACAGGCTGCATCTGCCTGAATAAACAGTTCAGAGATAGATTGAGTTTCAGCCCTGATTGGGATTAAACCAATGCTTACCTGTATGCGGAAAATATTGTCTTCCCACACAAATTGAAACTTATTGACAGCATCTAAAATAATACTGGCGACCCTGTTTGCCTGTTCCAGGGTACAACTTTGCATCAATATCGCAAATTCGTCCCCGCCAATTCTGGCTAGAATGTCATTGTGCCGGATTGAGCTGTTTAATACCTCGCAGATTTGCCGTAAAAGCTCGTCACCAGCAGCATGCCCGCAAGTATCATTAATCACCTTAAACTGATCGAGATCTAAAAAGAGCATGGCGTGTTGGTTGTTTTTGATATTTTGCGGTTTGAGAGACTCCGCAAGACGCTTCTCAAATTCGAGGCGGTTTAATAACCCGGTTAATGAATCATGGCTAGCCTGATAGCTCAATTCGTCTTCTCTTTGACGTCGATCTGTGATATCCATAAACGTTACGACACAACCATTTACTTTTCCATTTTCGATGATCGGGTGAGCCCAATATTCTGCCGGGAAACAACTGCCATTGGGTCTAAATAAAATTTCAGAATCAACATGACATTTTTTATTTTTTAGAATTGTCTGATTGATAGGGCAATCTTTCGGTTCATAGTCAGACCCATCTGAACGGGTATGGTGAATGAGCTGGTGCATATTTTTGCCAATTAACTCATCTGCTTCGCCTAAGTCTAGAATTCGCAAGCAGGCTGCATTGCAAAAAGTGCAATTCCCGTCCGTGTCGAGTCCATAAATAGCTTCTGCCGTACTATCGAGGATAGTACGATTTTGCTGCTCACTTTCAGAAAGATCGCGTAAATATAATAAACTGGTTAGTCCATCACCTATACGCCGGCTAATTTCGGTAAACAGTTGAATTTCATCTTTGTTCCAGACTTTCGGGTGGGAGCACTGGTGCACGCCAAACAGCCAGGGGGAGCCTGTTTTTGGAAAAAGTGCGATATGAATCTGAGTTAAAACCGCAAACTTTTCAACGGTTTCCTTTGGGCTATCTGGATCTCTGTAATCAAAGAAAATAGCATTTTTCTCTTCGAGGGCAGCCTGAAAAAGCTGCGCGGCTTCTTCGCTCATTGCGACATCTCCATTGCTGGTCATAGCGCCGGGGTATTCAGGGCGGGTGACCTCCATGGGGACTTTCCATGAGGCTGCATGAGGATCGCAAGGATAGAGTAACCAGGCTCGATCCGTTTTTAGAATGTCCTGCACAACCGAAAGCACATTAAACAACATGTCTTCGACACATTCAGCGTTATTAATTGCCTTGTTGACTGTTTCCATGTTTTCAAGAAAATCGATATGTCGATCCTTTCTGGAGAACACCCGATCTGTAACGATTGCGCCTGACAATATAGCGAGAATGCTGATACCGGAAACCAGAGTATAAGCTTCGAATAGGTTACCAAGCAAAATAAGCGTTATTGTGACAATAACACCAAGGAATAGTCTGATTTTTAACAAGGAACGATTTGTTTTCGTCATACTTGGATCGGCATGAAAATTACTTGCCCCCTGAAAGTGTGTATTTTTAAATGCGAATGCAATGTTTTTTTATTTCCTTTAAACCCTATATAGTATTTATTAAAAGAATAGCAATTAAACAGTGCCAATAATGCGCCACTGCCGAGTTCATGCCGCTGAGTTAAGAAGGTATTGATGTTGTGGATTAAGAGTATTACTTTAGGCACGGGTCTGGTGAATACCAGTACCACGCCATTGTTGATGAAAACGGTGAGCTGTCTAAATCAAAACCAGCAGAGCTGATTACTTATCCTTTCCCGTTTAGCAATTTTATGCATGTAATTCGGTATATATGTAGAGGAATATCAGTTAGCTGGTTACTACGATCTGGTTGTCCGCTACCTACTCTTTGGGCAGGGTGACCGGAGAAACGAATCCGTCAGGCTTGATCGCCAGAACCGAGCATTGCAGCTGCTCCAGGATTGCCTCCGCTGTATTACCTATAATCCATCCGACGATACCCGTCCGGGCAACCGTGCCCATTACCACCAGGTCGGCATGCACCCGTTTCGCTATTTCCGGTATAACCTTTGCGGCTGTACCCTGCTGCAGATGAGTTTTGGGAGCAAGGTAATCATAGGTTTCCTCGCCGATCCGGGCCTTTAACTGCGTGCGCAGATCCGCCATAGCCGCCTCGTGCCTGAGACGCATATCATTAATATAGGCCATACTAGCCCGCTCAGGGTCATTGTCCCACACGCGCACTAACATCTCACCCGGGGCATCCCATACATGCGCCAGGTGCACTGCTGAATGGTTTGACAAGGCCAGAGAAATGGAGAGGTCCAGAATCTTCTGATTGAGATCCTGGTCCACGGTATCTGGAATATCCAGGTCAAAATCAACCGCCGCAAGTATGTT
Organism: Gammaproteobacteria bacterium; assembly: GCA_026195255.1. Taxonomy (GTDB): domain Bacteria; phylum Pseudomonadota; class Gammaproteobacteria; order SZUA-229; family SZUA-229; genus SZUA-229. The sequence continues at coordinate 16,136 of JAPHSS010000036.1, forward strand.
CTCGTAATTCGGCTTTTCTCCTGCGCGTGCCAGCCAGAGCGGGCAGGGGCAGTTACGCAGCAGTTGCATATCGTCACTGCCGAACAGGCGTTGTATGAAATCAGGGTTTTCAACTGGCTTGATCAATATGTCGTACTGGTTTCGCAGAATAGCCCGGATAACTTGAATGAAACGTTTACCGATCAACACATCCGTCGTGATATCGAGCCGTTTTCGGTAGGGCTCGACCAGAGTATTCAGTTCTTCATGGCGATAATCAACCACGCTTGCCTGGCGTTTTTTTAATAAGGCCCCACCGGTGGGAAGACCGATTCTCGCTGTAATTTCCGGAACCACATCAATCACCGTCAGCCTGGCCTGATTATTTTCCGCCATGGTCACGGCCCGCTCGAGTGACGATGCCTGGTCGGGCCCCGTTTCGGCCATGTAAAGAATATTACTGAGTAAACTCATTCTGGTTATTCACCTTGTTGTAGAGCCAGTATTTTATCCTGCCATCGATGCAGTCCGGCCAACCCTGCATGCTTATGGTTCTTTGCCTGAGATTCATTCCCGGGATTTATTCGTACCCTTTTCCAGAACCGGGCGATAACCCCAGTCTCTCACCCCCTGAACCATCTCGTCAATATCGTCATTCGATACGTTAAGCATCTGCAACGCGCTGGCCCCAAGACGCAGGCTGGCTTCGATTGTTTCCGGGTATGCGTGAATTGCACCGGCATTAAGCAGGCGTGTGCTGGACTCGAGGTCCCGTGCACGAGCGATCACCGGCACCTGTGGGCAGGCTCTGCGCATATACGATAAGGTGCTCAAAGCGGCCTCGTCCCTGTCAATCGTGATCACCAGCAGGGATGCCCGCTCTACATGAAGCACGGCGAGCAAACCCGGATCCGTAATGTCGCCGAAAAACACCTGATGTCCATCCGCGCGCCCCTGAGCCACCCGCAGCGGATCGGTATCTACAGCCACGAAGGGAATCCCACGTGAGTGCAGTAGCACTGCGATGGTATGGCCCACGCGCCCATAACCACCAATTACCACCTGTTGTTCGGGTGTGTCCTTCAAACCTTCAGATGATTGTGTCTCATCATCGGTACCGGGTTTTTTCACCAGGCGGTTCACGATAGGGCCGTTGAAACGGATAAGGACGGCGCCAGCGACCATGGAAAGCAAAACCGAGGTTATGGCGACCTGGCCGAGCTGTATATCCAGTACCGCAGAATCAAGTGCGATGGCTATGAGGGCCAGGCCGAACTCACCACCTACACTCAGCATCAGGCCGGTACGCCATGCTACATGTTTATCTGCTGTGACTCGGTGTACCATCAGCGCCACTATAAGGATTTTGCTTAGCAGAATGAGTAACGCGCCCAGCAGTGCCCACTCCCATATGGGAAGAATCGATGCCGGGTCGAAACGCATACCAATACCAATGAAGAATAATCCCAGCAATACATCTCGAAAAGGGCTCACACTGGATTCAACCTGGTGACGGAACTCGGTTTCCCCCAGCATCATACCGGCGAGAAAACCTCCAAATGCCAGCGACAGGCCCAGGCTATTGGTGGTCCAGGCGGAGAGCAAGGCGACCAGCAGGATCGCCAGGGTGAACGTCTCCTGGGATTTGCTTCTGGAAACCAGATGAAATAACGGTCCGAGCAACCAGCGCCCCGCGAAAAACACCAGCACAAAGGCAAAAACGGCTTTCGCGAGGGCCCATACGAGCGTTATTGTCAACACATCCGCCGCCACCGACATACCGAGCACGGGAATAATCACCAGAAATGGTACTGCCGTTACATCCTGAAAAACCGACATGGCCAGCCCGAGTCGTCCATGGCGGCTGTTTTCTTCACCCTGTTCGGTCAGCAGGCTGGAAATAATGGTTGTAGACGACTGCGCAAAAACAGCACCGAATACAAACGCTGCCGGCACCGGCAACCCCGCCAGCCACACCACGGTACCGGCCACCAGTGTTGTGAGCGCGACCTGTCCGGTACCAAGACCAAGAATCTGATTTCGCAGCGCATTTAATTCGGGTATGGAGTAATTAAGTCCGATGGTGAATAACAGAAACACAACCCCGAACTCAGCAAGTGTTTGCAGCTCAGGCATGGAGACCACAGGCCCCATCGTATAAGGGCCAAGCACCACGCCCACCAGCAAATAACCCAGGCTGGTTGGAATATGCAAACGCTGGAATGTCACCACGATACCGATCGCAACAGCCAGAAGAAGAAGAATTTGTGCCAGGTGTTCCATTAACATTTTCGTTCCGCTGTGATACTTATCGCCCATGCCCGGGTTATGTTTAACTGTTTATAATCTTTTTTATGGACACCCATCATAAATTTGACAACTAAAAACCGCAAGGAGTAGTGTGTACAGCAGCAGGATGTTATTTGTAAATCACGGAGCTGATTATGCCAAAACCTCGTTATACCCAGATATCACTTGAAGCCACCCCATATTACCACTGCGTCTCACGTTGTGTGCGTCGAGCATTTTTATGTGGAACTGACAGTTATACCGGACAATCCTTTGAACATCGAAAAGACTGGGTAGAAAGTAAAATCCTTGAGCTGGCCGAAATCTTTGCGTTAGATGTCTGTGCATATGCTGTGATGTCAAACCATTACCATATTGTTTTACATATAAACAAGGTGGTTGCTAATAGCTGGTCAATGGAGGAGGTAATAAAACACTGGCATAAAATGTTTAAAGGCAATGTATTGTCACAGAGATACATTGGAAATCATATACTCGGTAAATCAGAACTTGAAAGCCTGGAAAAAATAACCAGCCTCTGGCGTAAGCGCCTGATGGATATCAGCTGGTTTATGCGAGTCCTCAATGAAACAATCGCACGCCGTGCCAATAGAGAAGATGATTGTAGTGGAAGGTTCTGGGAAGGCAGGTATAAAACTCAGGCCTTACTGGATGAAACCGCACTTTTAGCATGCATGGCTTATGTCGACCTCAACCCCATGCGCGCCCTAATATCTGAAACTCCGGAAACATCAGAACACACCAGCATAAACTTGCGTATAAATGACACAAGCTCAGCTAAAACTTTACACCCCTTCGTGGGTAATACACGCAGACAGATGCCAGATGGCTTGCCGTTTAAACTCAATGACTACCTGGAACTTATCGACTGGACGGGCAGAATACAACGTCAGGATAAACGTGGATATATTCGAAATAATACCCCGGAGATATTGCAACGACTTAATCAAAACCCTGCAAACTGGTTATACCTCACACAACACTTTGAAAGTAAATTTAAGGGCCTGGTTGGAGCCGCCTATAAAGTAAAACAGGCCTGTGAAAGACTCGGTTACAAACGTACGTTAAACTTACAACGCTGTTTGTTGTATTTTTCATAACTAACATATTCCAGTCAATTAAATATTCAGCTAAAACCTTAGTTGAAGTTTTTCTGTGGTAATTAAGAATATAGTTGATAAGGGAAGAGGCTGGTTTCTAATATTTAGTGTTGTTTTATAGATATTCGAGTGTGATTAGGGTGAGATCATGTGCTGGTGGTTTCTAATTGTTCCAGAATTACTTTTGTTATCCAAAGGTGGGTATCCAAAGGTGGGTGTCTAGTTTAAAAAATGGGTAAAAAATGGGTGTCCAGTTTAAAAAAATTGGAGAAATTGTTTTATTGTTCTGGGTTGCAGTTAATAATTCATTAGATACATTATTGAAGTAATTATTTATTGAGATGATTGGTTTTATGTAGATATTTTTTGCCTGATATTTTCAGGTAGTTGATTAACTATGGTATCTGCTATTTCACCCCTGGCTGCCATGCTCAAAGCGCTAGACTCCAGAAAAAAATTCACTAGTACCATTAGCAGAGTAGGCATAACGGATATTCTGATAAACACGGTATATATTATATCCTGCATGTTTGGGTCAGGTGAGATTCTTGATATTAACCAGCCAATAATTAAAAGAGCTAAGGTTACGCCGTAAGATATTAACAATAGACGATAACGGTTTAATGCTAACCTCCAGTGGGCATAGACAAACCAGTGTTCAGTTGTATCTATGCTTTTCATTTTAATTAGACTGTAAAGCATAATTAACAGTGAAAAGGCTAGTGGAATTAGCAAGCCTGATATACCCATTTTTAGTATTAATGTTGCTGGTGTCATTAATAGGTGAATGAGTGTGAGATTTAACAAAAAAATATTATGCGGCGTTTTAGATTTTTTGGAAATATCATCGTTTATGGTGATGTTCATGATTTTGTAATCTAATGTTGCTGTGTTATGTGATATTTATCAGATTATTTATAAGGTCATGAAAATGTTATAACCAATAACACAGGCAGTGACCAGTAATAACACATTCCATATACCTATAAATGTTACCACTCTCGACTTAGGTCGGGTTTTAATAAAGCCGACAAAACCTAGTCCAGCAATAACCATACTGAATTCAGAAAAGAACAGGGCTAATAACATAGAGACAGGTATTTCGTTTTCTATACCCCATTGAAAAGTGCTTGCAAGAAATACGAGCGTTAAACCCAGTAAAACTACAAAGTTAGGTAAAATCGAAAGATAAAACCAGATTTTAGGTGTTTGAATTTTAGGCATAATAAATTAAAAACAGGTGTTAACCTTTTTCCTGAGAGTTAGTCTTAATGTTAAAATCTGGAATATTGGTTTTTGTTATAACAACCATTACACCGCCAACACATATAAAGAAGAAAATTGAGGCCATTATACTCACTGATATTGGGTCGTTTAAACCCTGGCTCTGATACCTTATAAAAAGCCATACCATGCAGACGATAGAAAGTATGAAACTGATAGCTCCACTTACAAAAGTTATTTTTTGTAATAAATTTTTAGATTTTTTCATGCCGATCCTTTTTTGATTAGATGCCCGTTATGATTGAGCAGGCATCTGTAAACTTTATTAGTCTTTAACGACTCGTTAATTGTGCATACAATAATGGTAGACGTTTTGGTAATTCAATTGGGTTTTTAATAACTACATAACTATCGCTACCAAACAGGTATGGTAAATACTCGTTACCTTTTGTATCGATGGTTACGCAAAATGGTTGTAAACCTTCACGCCTTGCTTCCAGTATGGCCTGTCTTGTGTCTTCTACACCATAACGACCTTCATATTGATCAAGATCATTTGGTTTTCCATCTGTTAGTATGAGCAATAATCGATTGCTCTGAGGCTGGTTAGCCAGTTCTTTTATGGTGTAACGTATGGCTGCGCCCAAGCGTGTATAGTAGCCCGGTTTAATTGCATTTATTCTTGCACGAGTTATGCCATTATACTTTTCATCAAAGTTTTTCAATTGGTGAATTCGAATAGGGTCGCGTCTACGTGATGAAAAACCGCAGATAGAAAAATCATCACCCGTTGCCTGCAGGCTTTCGCCAAAGAGTAATAGTGTGTCTCTGATAACGTCGATAATTCGATAGTCATTGTTTAACCAGCTATCAGTTGATAAAGATAAATCAGCTAACAGCGTGCAACACATGTCACGATTACCGTTACGCATTTCTTTGTATAATTGATCGGCAGATGCATTGCCCGCTTTTTTGTCACTCGCAAAACGTATCCAGCGTTCTATATCAATTTCCTGGCCATCCTGTTGTCCATTGCGCCATTGTCTTGCGGGGGCTAGTGCCTGAAACTGATTTTTTAATTTTTTCGCAATTGATCTTAAATGATCAGGTAACTCACTGCTGCCAGGGTTTTTTATTTGTAATTCAAGAACTCGACAATGATCTTTAATTAACTCTGATTTTTTATAATTCCACTCAGGCAATAAGATGCCATCACTTATAATAATGTCATCCTCAGAAGAGGAGGGTAAATCAAGATCAAATTTTAAACGTGAAGATGAAGCACGTTGATTGTTAGCCACTGCAATCTCGTCCATTTCTCTTGCAGCTGTTTCAGCACTGTCTAAATCGTCTTCATCATCAAGTGAACGATCTACGGCTGCATGCTCTCCCCATGAAAAAATATTTTCCATTCTTACAGAAATTAATCCAGTGGTTTCTTCACTTGATTCAACTTCGCGGGCTTTTTTGCGCGCAATATCTTTTACTTCTTTCTGGTTTTTACTGTGCTGGTTATTGTTATCATTATCTCTGTTTATAGATTTTTTATTCTGTTCCGGTGGTTGATACAACCATAAGGGAACATGCGCAGGTTTAAATTTAGTTTCTGGTAGTTGCTGAATTATTTCAGGATGTAATAACGCCTCACGAATATTTTTTTCAGCTATCAGGTCATTACCTTTTAATCTTTCGAGATGTGGGCGATTTTTGATATGTGCTTTTACCAGGCGGTGGTATTTTGCTTTAAGTCCACTGTGCTGTTGTAATGTTTGCTGACATAGAACCTGATTGTAGCTAATCCAGCTATCAATTTTAGATAATTCATCTTCGGGTATTTGAGAGCTTAATCCTGCAAGCCAGAAGTATAGGTCTTTGTTGAGTTGAATATCTTCGTAAAAAGCTATTTCAGACGGTAGATGTAATGAATCTTCATTTCGCCAACATGCAGTAATATAGCGGTTATTACCGGCCATTTTCTGAATCCAGTTACGCTGATTAGCATGTTTACGTTTATCAGCCAGCTCTATGGATAAACCGTTATCTTTATTCAAAGCTCTTAGATAAATAAGTAGTCGCCCTTTAATATCACCTAGTTCAACTTTTGACTGCGGAAAAGTTTGATCGGTAACTTTATAAAGTATCTTATGCCAGAGTTCGCCTATTTGCTCTTCCATTATTTATCCTTTTTCTGTTTAAGCGGTACAAAGACAGGTGCAGTACTACGTGCACCCTCCCGGGGTTTATTCCAGCTGAGTAAAGGATCACCATCTTGTACCTGTTCACAGGCTGATACACAGGCGAGGCAGGTGGTGCATGTGAATTTCTTGCGTTTGCTACTGCGGGTTTTAAGGCGCATTGGGCAAACATTATCACATGCCTCGTTGCAGTCTTTGCATTCATTCGCACGTCTGGTATCAAACTGAATAGCTCTGGCATTATTGTTACTCATCCAGGATAAACTTTGAAATAAACCAACCGCGCATGCGAAGCGACAAAAAAAATGCCTGGCAAAAGCAAATTCAATCGTTAGTAGAAAAGTTGCTACGCCAATAAATAATGACTGATTGAAAGTCAGCTGAAAGGTAAATAAATTATGGTAAATCATTTTTGGTGGCAGCAGGTACGTCAGAAAACTTACTGCCCATAAAAACGCAAAACCTATAATGGCTAAAAAGGTAAGTGTCTTATATATAGGGTTTGTTGTTTGAACTGAGCCATCAGCCTGTTTTTCCGGGAGTTTTTTGTCTTCCCAGAGTGAGGGCTTACCAATGCCAAGTGTCATTAATTTGTTAATCGTTTCTACTACTGTGTAATGGGGGCATAACCAGCCGCAATAAAGGCGTCCCCAGTAAAAACTGCTTATAATAAATGCACCGGCTAGTGCAAAGAAGGGCAAGAATACTCTGATTAAAATATTTAAAGCTGCCTCACCAGCAGTTGCATTACCATGCTGAAATTCAGTTAAACCTAATGTCCAGTTAAACCCCAGTAAAATAAAGTGGCCCTCATATAAATCCAGGCGAAATATATTTAACACAGGCGCAAACATAAACAGAGCGAAGAACGCTATCTGTCCGATATTTCGATATACTTGCGTTTTTGTATTTGGGGCTAACATTATTATTTATCAGGCCTGCGTGTAATATAAAAAACAAACTCTACGTCCTCTGTATTTCTATGGTAAAGATTAGTCAACAAAAGCATCAACAATATCGTGTAATGCTTTTAATGTGTCATCATCATCGGTTAAGGGCTCAATAATGGCTGCAGTGCAGGCATCTCTGAATGGAAATCCATCGCTAATTAGCGTTGCGCAATAAATGAGTAAGCGTGTGGATGCGGCTTCATCTAAATCATGATCTTTAAGTGAGCGAAGTGCGCTGGCTATGGCAACCAGTTTTTCAGCGTGCTCTCTTTCTATCTTTGTTTCATTAATAATTATTTGTGTTTCTAAATCTTCGTTGGGGTAATCAAAACTAATAGCAACAAAACGTTGCCGTGTTGAAGGTTTCAAGCCTTTTAATAAATTTTGATAACCAGGGTTGTAAGAAATAATTAACATGAAATTATCGGGAGCATGTAAAGTCTCACCGGTTCTATCTAGCGGTAAAATGCGTCTGTCATCAGTTAGCGGATGTAATACTACCGTGGTATCTTTACGGGCTTCCACCACCTCATCTAAATAACAGATAGCACCTTCACGCACAGCGCGAGTGAGCGGGCCATCATTCCAGTAGGTGCCTGTTTCACTGATTAAGTGTCTACCGGTTAGGTCGGCACTGGTTAAGTCATCGTGACAGGCAACGGTATAAAGTTGCTGCTTCATTTTAGCCGCCATATGCTGAATAAAACGTGTTTTACCACAGCCGGTCGGGCCTTTTATTAATAGAGGTAATTTATTTTTAAACGCATATTCGAATAACTCCATCTCATTACCAGTTGGTTGGTAGAAGGGTATTTCATCATGTGAGTTTATAGATGCTGCTACTTCTGTCATGATTGTGTCCTCTTAAAACAAGAATGGGATGGCGATGAAACCACCTGTAAGCATTGCCCACAGGGTGATTATCCAGCGCCAGAAACCTGAAACTGTATTTAGGTGCATAAAAAAATCACCAATTAAATGAACTTTTATAATAGCGATGCTAAGTAAAATAAGAAAAAATTCTTTGCCGTCTATTTTTTCAGATATGTCGCCAATGATATCTGTTTGACCTAAGATCCAGGTGAATAAAGTCAGCAATACTAATGTAGTAAAAACAATATTATTTGTGCGATAACTTTTTTCCATTATTTAACTCCGTAATTCTTTCGTCGAGTCTGCTGACCTTAAGTCTTCGGTATGAAGAAATACAAATAATCTAAGGTTTATTTTCATATTAATTATTTATCTCATAATGTAAATTAATGGAAATAGAATAAGCCATACCAGGTCGACCATATGCCAGTATGCGCCACCTGATACCAGGCCACCATGATTGTCGGCTGTATATAAACCTTTGCGTGTATTTAGCCATAATATAATCAGAACCATAATGCCTAAAATTACATGCATAAAATGAAAAAAGGTAAGTGACAAATAAAACATATAAAAAAGGTTGGTTGTTAAATTAATACCTTCACTCATATGGTGAGAGTATTCGGCCATTTTCATAATTAAAAATGCAAAGCCGCCAATAATGGATAAAAACAAAAAACGAGTGGACTGTTTTTGTTTGTTTTCTTTTATAGAAATAATTGCACTGACAACAAAGTAACTACTAGTGAGTAGTGCAATAGTATTAAGCAGTGCCAGATCGGTGTTTAAAGTTGTCTGATACTGATTAAATAATTCGATATTGCTAGCTCGCGTAAATGCGTAAGCGGCAAAAAAAATGGCAAATACCAGAAGCTCGGCGCAGATAAAAATCCAGAGTGCGAGGTCGCCAGGTGGGTATTTGGTTTTGATGGATTCCTGAATATACATACTTATCTCTATGACGGGGGATACTAAAGAACATCGGCTAAGACCGATTATCTCAAGGGCAAGAATTGAATTTCTAAACCCTTGAGATAGTTATCGAACGATTTACCTAGCCGATCTCCATTTACTTCTTTTTAGACTTTCTTTTCTACTGTTCGTTCTTCGCCTCCGACAAAGAAGCTATAAACATAGAGCAGTAAACCTATAAGGAATACGACACCCGCGCCTTCACGCATCCAGTAGAATAATTCAATCTTATCTTGAACGACCATAAATGACATAGGTTCATCTGAGAATCGTTGTAACCATACCTGCAGGATTCCAGCACCTGTTAAGAACAGTGTGATGAATACCATAGCGATAGTCATTAACCAGAAAGACCACATTTCTACAATTTGTGAAGCAGCACTGTTACAGGCTTTGCGTCCACGCATCATTGGCATCGCGTAAGAAATAATCGCCAGAACAATCATTACATAAGCACCGTAGAAGGCCATATGACCATGTGCTGCTGTAATCTGTGTACCGTGAGTATAGTAATTAACCGGTGCTAATGTGTGCATGAAACCCCATACACCTGCGCCCAGGAATGCCATTACCGCTGTACCTAGTGCCCATAAAACTGCAGGCTGATTAGGGTGATTTATGCGACGTTTGTTTACCATATTGAAAGCAAATACAGTCATCATAAAGAACGGTATCGGTTCGAGTGCGGAGAAGATAGAACCCCACCATAACCAGTACTCGGGTGCACCAATCCAGAAGAAGTGATGTCCTGTACCAATTAAACCTGTGATTAGAGCCATTGCGACAATGATATATAACCATTTCTCAATAATTTCACGGTCAACACCGGTTGTTTTGATTAATACAAAGGCCAGAATGGAAGCCATGATTAATTCCCACACGCCTTCTACCCATAGATGTACAACAAACCACCAGTAGTACTTATCCTTAACCAGATTATCAGGGTTATAGAATGAGAACAGGAAGAATATAGCTAAACCCGCCAGACCAAGTAGTAGTATCAGTGTGATAACTGTTTTACGACCTTTTAATACTGTAAATGCAATGTTATACAGGAATGTTAACGCGACAATAACAATACCAATTTTGGTAATGGTGGGTTGTTCGAGAAATTCTCGACCCATAGTGGGTAATAAATGGTTGCCTGTCATTTCAGCTAATGTTGCATAGGGTACTAAAAGGTAACCTAGAATTGTTAATGCACCAGCAACTAAAAATACCCAGAACATGAGTTTAGCCAGCATCGGGCTATGTAGCTCGGTTTCGGCCTCTTCGGGTACCAGATAGTAAGCAGCACCCATGAAACCAAACAATAACCAGACGATTAACAGGTTGGTATGCACCATGCGGGCAACGTTAAAAGGAATCTCAGGAAACATAAAGTCTCCTATGACATATTGTAAGCCCATTATCAGACCAAATACGATCTGCCCAACAAATAGACCTATTGCAGCGATAAAGTACAGTTTTGCAACTGACTGTGATTCATATTTCATATTATCTCTACCTCTTAACCTTGAATATTAGGTGGCCAGTCGTTTGTATTTATTCCTGACACGTATTTAAGGAATTGAGCAATTGCTTCCAGTTCTTCATCGTTGAAATTGAACTGGGGCATGCTACGGCGACCTTCTATACCATCTTTAGGTCGACTCATAATGAATGCTTTAATTGCATCAGTACTGTTTCCGTATCGTTGATAAACATTACCTAATTCAGGTGCAAAGTATGCGCCTTCACCTAGTAATGAGTGACAACCAACACAGTTATTATTTTCCCATAGCTCTTTACCATGTCGAACCTGATCGGTCAGGTTTTCATGGTTATCACGCTCAGGCCAGGCTTCATGAGTCTGATATGTGAGTGCGATCAAGAGTAAGAAGAAAAACACGCTTCCACCATAAAAGATGTTACGTGCCATTGATTTAGTAAAAACCTCAGACATAGCGTAGTATCCTCGCTGTTTTCATTTATATATATGGTTATATATAATCGTGCGCATATTAGATAACGCTGCTTGATAAGAGACCTTGATATTAATCAAGCCTGTTACATACACTTTTATTGGTGTTGATGAGGGGATATAATCAGTTTAATTCCTTAAAGTATAAAAATTATAAACTGGAGCCCTCTTGTTAACGCCCTTACATAAAAAATTTGTTAAAAATATTCACCTGTTTGAAAACCTCACAGATGATCAACTGGCGGGCATATGGGAGCATGCCTGTTTGCATAAGTTGCAAAAAGAAGAGTCACTGTTTTCACAGGGAGATAAGGTTGAATGCTTTTATCTGGTTTTTAGTGGGCTGGTAAAACTATTCCGTATTTCAGCAGATGGTCAGGAAAAAGTGATAGAAGTTGTAAAAGACGGTGAAACATTTGCTGAAGCCTTGATGTTTCTGGAGCAACCACACTTTCCAGTCTCTGTATCAGCATTAAACCAGGTTGAAGTGATTGCTTTTGATGCTAAACAGTTTATACAAATGCTTCATAAAAGCCCCGAAACATGTATGGCTCTTTTGGGCAAAATGAGTCAGCGTATTAATGGGCTTATACATGAAATTGATCATCTTAGTGTACAGACAGGTCGACATCGTCTAGCCTCTTATCTGTTGCAGCAGGCAGGGGACAGTGATCATTTGCGTTTAACCATGCCTAAATCTGTGCTTGCTTCTCGCCTTTCCATCAAACCTGAAACATTCTCAAGAATAATCAAGCAGTTACGTAATAGTGAAACGATTACAGTAGATGGCTCCGAAATTAAAATACTTGATAGAGAGCAAATGGAAGACTTCGCAGAAGTCTGATTTATATAGTTAAAATTGATATTTGTTAAGGAGGACATAGTGAGTGCCTGTATATTATTCGTTATATGGGAGGAACTATGATTTCAATTAGCGATGTAATGACCGCAGACCATAAGTTATGTGATGACTTTTATGCTAGTGCAGAACTATATGTTTCAAAAAATGACTGGGATCAGGCAAATAGTGCAGCAAAAGAATTTATAAACTGTATGTTATTCCACTTTCAGCACGAAGAAGAGGTTCTTTTTCCTGAATTTGAAGAAGTAAGTGGTATGCGTCATGGGCCGACAGAAATGATGCGTCATGAACACGAGCAAATGAGATCACTTATGACAGAGCTTGAAAAAGCTCTGGAAAGTAAAAATCAGGATCGCTATCTGGGATTGTCTGAAACATTACTGATATACATGCAGCAGCATAATATGAAAGAAGAGCAAATTTTATATCCTATGATAGATCGTGATTGCGCTGAAAACTCAGAACAGTTAACTAATGCCATTCGTGATAAAAGTAGCTGTACTGCTTAATTATGTGTAAAGAAATATTAATTGATGTACATGAAATGCAACCTCCAGAACCAATGGATGTTGTAATGAAAGGGCTGGATAATTTAAACCAGGGTGAGTATATAAAAATGATTCACCGTATGCAGCCACATCCTTTGTACGATGTCTTATTAGATAACGGATTTAGATATAAAGTCACAAATGGCGAATATGGGTTTGATATTTATATCTGGTTTGCTAAAGATAAAAAGACAGGTGAATTTGTAAAAAGTCAGATTTAAATCAAGTAAAAAAATCCCCGTATCTAATATTAGTGTTCTGTAAAAATACGTTGAACTTAAAATGACAGTATCAATCTATATAAAGAATGAACATGAATTATACTCAGCTTTCTCTGCAGCAATCACCAGATTTATGGACTCCATTACGATTTTTCATTAGCGCACCAATCTTCGCAATTTTCGCAATTATACTGGTACTCATTGCAGGGCCTGAAGTACTTCACAATAGGTGGCTACCTGAAACATTAGCAGTAACGCATTTATTATCACTTGGTTTTATTAGCATGATGATGATGGGTGCCACTTTTCAACTCTTACCCGTATTAGCCGGCTGTGATATTTATAAGTCAAAAATTAGTAGTAAAATAATTTTTTTGTTTGTGGTTACAGGTGTTGGTTTATTTACGATTGGTTTGGCAATCTCAGGTAATGCTGTAATAAAAACCGGGTTGTTTTTTCTGGTTCCGGGATTGTTAGGCTTTCTGATTTTAACTACTTATGCTTTGTTCAAGGCTAAATCTGAATTTGCATCTGCGACAGGTATGCGGTTGGCAATAAATTCTTTCTGGATTGCTTTTTTATTAGGTGTGTTGCTAGCTATAGGAACTGCCTGGGATTCGTTTCCATTGTTAAGGCAGCTGACGTCTATACATGTAGTGTGGGCTGCTTTAGGCTGGGTAACTATAATGATAGTGGCCATTGCCTATCAGGTGATTCCCATGTTTCAGGTTACCCAGGAGTATCCTGATAAGTTTAAAAAATATTACTCAAGAATTATGTTTGTTTGTCTTTTAGTGTTGTCGTCACTTATTTATCTTGAGTATTCTTTACAGTTCATTGTTGCCATTATTAGTCTATCTATTCTGGCGTTTTCTTTTGTTAGTATTAATCTTATTTTAAAGCGTAAGAAAAGACTGGTGGACGCGGGGACGTACTTCTGGTTGACAGGCTTAGGCTCACTAATATTATGTGTTTTAATATTTAACTACGATAGATATTACGCGGGCGATTTAAGTGTTTTAACGGGGTATGTGTTTTTTTATGGCTTTGTTATATCTGTTATAAATGGAATGTTATTTAAAATTGTTCCCTTTCTTGTGTGGCTTAATCTTAATAAAGAAAGATCTCGAATAACAACGGGGCTGTCCTCTATTCCTACAATGAATGAAGTTATTAGTCGTAAAAAAATGTTGTATCAGTATTATATTCATTTATCTGCATTACTATTAACCTTAACTTCGTTCCTCATTCCTACAGTTTTTTTTCATTTAGGTGCTGTTTTATGGGGGCTTAGTCTGGCTGTGTTGAATGTTTATATGTATCAGTCAGTACGCCTGTATTATTCAGTATTAAATCGTAAAGTTTGAAAGTGCGCATGTAAATCAATCAATAATAAACAGATTGAGGCACATGACATGATTTCAGCTGCAAAACGATCAATGTATCTAACTCTCTGAATTAGGTAAAGAATCTTAAGATTTTGCAAGTTTTATTGATTGCTCTCAAAATACCATAAATTTTGTGCTAGTATTATTGTAGGCAAGGGCATCGGTTAACTGTTGCCTGTGAAGTATCTTTTATTTTAATTAAAGTGTTGTTAATGACCTGTTTATGTCTATTAGTGCACGGGCTAGTTATGTAACGGTAGAGTTGTATGAATTTTAAATACCTGTCAGATATTAAAGTTAATCTGGTCTCGATAACCATAGTTTTCAGTTTTTTTATTTCAGTATCTGTTGCAGACCCATATCTTGATGCTTTAGATGCAGAAGCTGAATCTAGTTATTCTGTAAAAGATTCTGCGAAAGCTGATGCTTCAGAGGATTTGCGTATAAACGATGATGAAGCAAAAAAGAAGAAACTGGAGTTTGAAAACAGCTTGCGTACGGGGCTCCCTGCTACATATACATCCTACAGAATGCTTTCTGAAGAAGATAAACAACAGGTTGTAGATATTTATTATGAGAGTAACTTATCAATGCCTACGGCTACAAGATTACTTTTCAACCTTTATTTTAAAAAATAGATATTAATATTTAAATTTAATTAGGTGGTTTTATGATTCGTGTATTTAAGATGAATATTTATTCTACTCTATTCCCATTGTTGATGGGTTTAATGTTCCCAGTTTATGCTTTAGATGTGAATATAACTAAAACATTATCAACGGTAAATACTGCGCATAATGGTAAAGTTATTAAAATTCAACGAATCCAGGACCAGAACAATATGTTAACGGGGGGGTATACAAAAACCTCACGACAATGCCCTCCATTTTGCATTCAGCCTGTACAGGTTTCTCCTAATGTAACAACAGTAGGTGAGTTAGAGGTGCTTGAGTTTATTAAAAAAAAGGTTAATCAAGGCACCGGTGTTGTAATAGATGCGAGAACAAGTAGCTGGTTTGAAAAATCAACAATTCCAAGTTCAATAAATATTCCATTTAATACCTTTGATAAAGACAGTAGTAACCTTATAAAAGTATCAGCGCTTGCAAAACTGGGTGTCACAGTAAAATCGACAACAGATTCTGATGTGTCAATTATCGATCAGATGCTGGGTATGCTTAAAGATGATGTTGAAACTGCAAGTGGTAAGTGGGATTTCAGCAGAGCTAAGGACGTAATGTTGTGGTGTAATGGCATATGGTGTGGGCAATCACCGAGAGCAATTAGAGGCATGTTGGCATTGGGTTACCCGGCTGAAAAAATATATTATTACCGCGGCGGTATGCAAGCCTGGCAGTCGTTAGGTTTAACCGTTGTTGAAGGTAATAACTAGATTTTATAATTCAGGATTTTAACAAATAGTGTTTTATCTGTTGCATTTATTATGCGCCCGGTTTGTGTGGAATACCAGTGAGTTTTGCCGTGAAGTGTGTGAGACTGATTTAAGTTCTGACTGTATGCGGGTACAGACTCATCAGTAGATAGCGCTGGTTTAAATCGAATAGTGGAGTGAATTTGTATATTGGGTTAGCTTTTTTATTTAGCTATCCATTTACAAATAATTCTAGAAAAAACATCACCTGGTATTCAGGTAGTAGATTGGCTGGCCTGCCAAACACGAGATACCAATATCTTAGATCGGGCTATACCTGTTGAATTTCGAAGGATGAGTATAAATGTAGAATGTTCGATTCTGTTGTTTAACATCTAAGTTAAGTAGCTAAAATTTAGTATCGCCGTGACATCCAGTAAGCATCTTTCCAATATGGGTTATTTAGTCTTGATTTCATCACTCCGCGACTACTTGATGCATGTATAAATTCGCCTTTTCCTACGTAAATTCCAACGTGTCTTGCTTTCCAGCCAGTTTTAAAGAACACGACATCACCAGGCCTGAGTTTACTAACCTTTATTTTTTCGCCTGATTCAGACATCATTTCTGTTGAGCGGGGAATTTTTTTATGTAATTTTTGTTTGTAAGCAAGATGCACAAATCCAGAGCAGTCGACACCCTTTTTAGACATGCCGCCTTCTCGGTATTTTACACCTCGCCATTGATTGTAATGTGTATATAGTTTTTTGACTGTCGGTGTATCATTAGCAGATATGCTGGCAGGTGGAGCCAGATTTTTAGTATTACTACAGGCAGTAATCATTAAAAAGAGTAAAGCAGTAATAAATCTACCCATGTTTTTCTCTGTTTGCCTATTGTGACAGGTACTAAGACTATCACAGGACTGTTTATCATTTCTTTAGATTAATTCACTATTTATTAAACTGACACGGACTTTAATATCTCTGCTAATTGCTTTGTTGCAGGGCCAACACGGCTCAAATCAGGATAAACCAGGTAAAGCACAGCTGTATAACTGGCGCCTTCACTTAAGGGAAGTGCTTTTAACTCATTATCATTGAGTTGTTGTTTAATTTCGCTTACAGGTAACCAGGCAAATCCCAGGCCGCTGCTAATGATCTTTCGAGCTGATTCCAGACTATTTACAGCCCAGCGCTGAGAGTCACTTAACCAGCCGGTATTAATGCCCTTGCTGCCAGAGTCACTGACGACAACCTGTATTTCCCGGCTTAAATCATACGTATTTAATTTATGACCCAGCTTAAACAACCTGTGACCAGGGTGTGCAACAGCTGTGAATTTCACCTGTATTAGTTCTTCGCCTAAAAACCCCTGCGGCACATATGGGCTAATGAGCAGGTCCGTTTTACCCTCTAATAGAACTTCTTCGGCTCCGGACAAAACCACTTCCTGTAAACGGATTCGTGTTTTATTACTTATGGGCTCAAATGCTTTAAGGGCCTCCATTAATACGTGTGTGGGAAAGGCGGTTTCTACAGCTAGACGTATTTCTGCTTCCCAGCCCTGACCCAGGTGTAAAGCCTGCTGTTCAATTGCGCAGGCATCGTTTAGTAACTGGCGAGCTCTCTCTAGTAGTATTAGCCCTGCATCGCTTAATACCGCTTTACGCCCCTGTATATGTAAAATTTTAAAATCAAGTAAGTCCTGAAGTTTATTAACAGCGTGACTGACTGAAGACTGGCTTCTATTAAGTTTTTTGGCGGCCTGTGCAAAACCGCCATAATCTATCACGGCTATTAGTGCGCGCCACTGGTCCAGGGTTACTTTTGGAGAATTCATTGCTTTATCATATATCTATTAAATAGATATTTAAAGGCTATAATTTTCGCTTTTTTATCTAATTAATAGTCTTAATATAGTGATCACCAACTAAATACAAGGAGAAGAAACGTGAACAATGTAATTGAATTTGTAGGTCGTCTGTTTTTAGGTCATATTTTTTTATTGTCGGGTATAACTAAAATCGGAGATGCTTATGCGGGAACGGCGGGTTATATGGATAGTATGGGGGTGCCTGGTGGTCTGCTACCTCTGGTTATTGCGCTGGAAATTATTGGCGGTTTAATGGTGATTGTCGGATTTAAAGTTAAATGGGCTGCTTATGCTCTGGCCGGGTTTTCGATTATGGCGGCGATTATTTTTCATGCAAATTTTGCCGATCAGATGCAGATGATTCTGTTTATGAAAAATTTCACTATAGCGGGAGGTTTATTGTTGCTTTCAGTTCATGGCGCAGGCGTATTGAGTATTGATAATAAATTAAAAGTATAACTCGTAGATAACAGGCGCCTGACTGGGTGCCTGTTATCAGTTTTTAATGGCGTTTTAAGAGGACGATAAAATGGGCATGTTAATTAATGGTGAGCTGGTGGATAACTGGCTAGAAAAAGAAGTAGAAGAAGGTGAATTTAAAAGAATGGAGTCTACATTCCGTCATTGGGTAACGAATGACGGGAGTTCAGAATTTGCAGCTGAAGCGAATCGTTATCATTTATATGTTTCTGACGCCTGTCCATGGGCTCATCGTACTGTTATTTTCAGAAAACTAAAAAAACTTGAAGGGGTAATTGGTTTATCTTTAGTTGAAGCGGATATGTTTGATGACGGCTGGACCTTTGAAGAACAGGGCAAGTATAGTGATGCGCTTTATGGGCTTAGGTATATGCATGAGATTTACACCCGGGCGGATAAAAACTTTACCGGGCAAATAACAGTGCCTGTACTCTGGGATAAAAAGTTAAATACAATTGTTAATAATGAGTCGTCAGAAATTATTAGAATGTTAAATTCAGCATTTAATGATTTTACAGACGTAAAGACTGACTATTATCCTGATGCAATACGAGATGAAATAGATAAGATTAATAAGCCGATATATGAAAATATAAATAATGGGGTATACCGTTGCGGATTTGCAACGTCGCAGGATGCTTATGATAAAGCTTTCGAGCGATTATTTAATGAACTGGAAAATGTTGAGGTTATTTTATCAAAACAGAGGTACTTACTGGGCAGTGAATTAACAGAAGCTGACTGGCGTTTATTTACTACGCTGATTCGGTTTGATGCCGTATATGTAGGACACTTTAAATGTAATTTAAAAAGAATTTCAGATTATCCGAATTTGTCTAACTATGTAAGAGAGTTATATCAAATTGAAGGTGTAGCTGAAACTGTTGATTTTGAATATATAAAACGACATTACTATTATAGCCATACCAGTGTGAACCCAACACAACTAGTGCCCAGGGGGCCTGAGTTAAATTTCACTAGTCCCCATGACAGGAACGTAAGATTTGGAGCTTAATAATGTCTTATACAATTCGTGATGTAAAAGTTGTTCCAGAAGGTGATGGTGTTGATGTAAAACGTCTATTTCCCTTAAATGGTTTTATGAACTTTGATCCGTTTGTTTTATGGGATCATTTTGAAGTTAGTCCCGGACGTGGGTTTCCTGATCATCCGCATCGTGGTTTTGAAGCTATTACTTATATGTTTAAAGGTGGAATGAATCATAAGGACAATCTGGGTAATGAGTCTTTTGTAACAGCAGGCGGCGCACAACGTTTTACGGCGGGAAAGGGTATTGTTCATTCTGAAATGCCTTCAGAAACAGGTAACAGTAATGGAATTCAGTTATGGATAAATTTACCCGGAAAACTTAAACAAATGCCAGCTTCATATCAGCAGGTGAATGATGATGAGTTTCCTGTGCAGGTAATACCGGGTGGAAAGGTGAAGGTGATTGTAGGTGAAGGCTCTCCTCTGATCTTGAATTCACAGGTAAGTTATATGCATATTTGTCTAGAAAAACAGGCCGAATATAATATACGTTTCGATAAAAACATGAGAGGTATTTTGTATTTAATGGAAGGTGAGTTAAGTTTAGATTCCATTGAACTGAAACACGATAAAGCATTATTTATAGAGGATCAGCAGAGTTTGCACGTGATATCGCAGGCTAAAAGTGAATTTATGTTGTGTCTTGGGCTGCCCCATAATGAACCCATACATCAATATGGCCCATTTGTTGACTGAGAGGGGATTCATCCCTGATGATAGAGTGACTCTTTTTGGCTCTATTATCAGTGGTTGTTTGAAGTCGTGCACGGTGTTATTAATGAGTCTTAAAATTTTGTGAGCAGTCTTAGTAAACTTATAATATTCATATACTTAAATTAAACTGTAATATTAAATGCTGATATATTGAGCATGACTCTGCTGAATATAGTAACGGACTTGCGAAGAATATAAGGCGACGATGCCGTAAAATCTAATATGAAATATGCTACAGACAGGCGGTTAGCATTTTTCCAATAATGTCACACTGGTAACTATTGATCATATCTGTATTAGAAAAGTGTTTTATGTGCGGGTATTAAAACCAGTGGGCTCGTGATATTGCTTTGAAAAAAACGCTAGATGTATCTAAAAAAGTATTGCAGAATAAATATAATTTATAAATTAAGCTATCTAAAATTTGCTGAAGTCGGTGTTTATGCGCTGACTTGACTAATATCAGTTTAAGTCAACAGTATTTTAGTTAGTCTCTAATATTCAAACACAACCCAAATTTGAGGTCAAAGATCATGTCGACTGTTACTAAGGGTATCAGTATGCTTATTTTATCAGTATTGATATTAGGCTTACTGGTGATGATTGTGCTGGGCTTTATGCTGGGTTTCACTCACCCATTACCCTGGATATTAATAGCCGTATTAATTATCATTCCGCTTGTTCATGACAAAATTATCGCCACCCGTTTTGTTAAATGGCAAGATTCTTACAGTGTGGGAATTGACAGTATTGATAGCGATCATAAAAAATTGCTGGGGTTAATTAACCAGCTTCAGGCAGCAGCTCACTATAAAACAGATGAAGTACTGGTTGAAGATGTCTTAAATCAGCTGGTAGATTACACAAAATATCATTTCACGCGCGAAGAAGGGATGATGAAGGAATGTAACTATCCAGATTTTGAAGAACATAAAAAACAACATGACAGTATGATTAAACAGGTAAGCGGGTACATTGATGAATATCGTATATCTAAAACACGTACAATTGAAGAAGTTGCGGTGTATTTAAAAACCTGGTTAGTTAATCATATCAATGGCACTGATCAGAAATATACACCTTATCTTAAGGGTAAAGTGCAGTAGAAGGATTGATTAAACTGTTATTTCGTTAAGATTAAATGTAAGTCTGTTTAAGTAGTCTTTTGGGCTTTATTGAATAAGTGGCATTAGTTCCTGTATTTTATTCTCGTTGTCAACCTGCCTGTTTTGCCTGTGATTGCACTTTATAATCTCTGTGTTCTCAGCACAGGGGGCAGGGTCTAAAAACCAGTTCTATACACGAGCTTGAATCGACCTACGTGTACTTCAGGCCGTTTTTTTTAATCGACTTTTAAATTATGAGCCCTATTTTTCTTGTCATATATCAAAATAACCTTATTTTCTTAAATGCAATTATCCGGCTTGACGAAAGTCAAGGTTAGTAAAGTGCTAATGGATTCTACTCTATATCACCAGGGAGGTAATTCATGAGAATTCTGATATTATGTTGGTTTTTTATGGGTTATTAACTCACGTACAGATGAATAATGTGGTTTTTTGAGAGATTAAAGAAATTAACACCCCCACAGAAGTCATCTGCATAACAATCTTTTATCCATTAGGAGAGAAGCGAAATGCAGCAAAAATTGATATCTAAATTAGTAACAGCAAGTTTATTAGCTATTACTGCTTCGGCAGTAATTCCAGCCACTAGTCTCGCTAAGGCAAAACAGCCAACAATGAGTGAGGCAGACTTTGAGAAGGCCGATTCACTTTATTTTCAACGTTGTGCCGGTTGTCATGGTGTATTAAGAAAAGGCGCCACGGGTAAAAGCCTTGAGCCTAAAGAAACCTTGAAAAAAGGTCAGCAACGTCTAGAAAAAATTATCACCCTGGGAACAGAAGGTGGTATGAACAATTTCGACGACATTATGACGAAGAAAGAAATCAGTCTATTGGCAACATATATTCAGATTGATCCACCACAACCACCAGAAATGCCTTTATCATTAATGAAAGAGCGCCATAAGGTGTTTGTAGCACCTAAAGATTACCCAACTAAACCTCAGCATAATCGTAACTGGCAAAACTTCTTCCTGGTTATCGAACGTGATGCAGGTAAAATTGCCGTGGTTGATGGTGACAAGCATGAAATCATAACGCATATCGATACGGGTTACGCGGTACATGTATTAAAAGCAGTTGAACATCACGATACATTAAAGTCCAAAGATCCCGGTCGTTTCTGGTACATCATGGGTCGTGACGGTTTGATGACTAAGGTAGACCTGTGGGCGAAGCCTGACAAGATGAAGGTTGCTTCAGTTCAGGTTGGTTATGATGCACGTGACGTTGCCGTATCAGGTGATGGTAAGTACGTAATTGGCGGTGTTTACTGGCCACCACATTTCGTAATTCTTGATGCTGAAACCATGATGCCTGTGAAAGTTGTTTCATCTCGCGGTGTAAACATTGATGGTGACTATGTTGAAGAATCACGCGTAGCGGCAGTTTATGACACGCCTATGGCGCCTACCTGGATGGTTGCTATGAAGGAACTGGGTCAGATGTGGCAGGTTGATTATTCTGATATAGAAAATCTGCGTATCGATAAAATCGACTCAGCTAAATTCCTGCATGATGGTTTCTTCGATCCAACCGGTCGTTACTTCCAGATTGCGGCAAATGCGTCTGACAAGATGGTAATCATTGATACTAAAGAGCGTAAGTTAGAAGCAATGATTGATGTTGATAAACTTCCGCATCCTGGTCCTGGTGCAAACTGGATAGATCCTAAATGTGGTCAGGTTTCTGGCACAACTCACTTAGGTACAGGTCTGGTTACTGTTTGGGGTAACGATCCTAAGGGCAATAAGAAAGCCGCCTGGAAAGAATGTTACACAGTTGAAACGGATGGCCCGGGTGTATTCTTAAGAACGCATCCCAAGTCTGATTATGTATGGGCTGACCAGACTAAAACGCCTGAACCAGCAATTCAGCAATCAGTACAGGTTATCGATAAGAAAACCCGTGAGATTGTTAAAACTATTCAGTTAACAACTAAGAAAGGTTATGCAGCGGTTCACTTTGAATTTAATGCTGACGGATCTGAAGTTTGGGTTTCGATCTGGAATCGTTCGGATTCTCTGAAACCAAATGGTGAGATTGTAATCTATGATGCGAAAACTCTTAAAGAGAAAACGCGTATTAAGGGTTTCTATGCACCAACTGGTAAGTTCAATGTTCACAACCGTGTTCATCACGTAACTTAAAAAGAAGTACTTGATGGGCGGGTAGCAATACCCGCCCTCATTAAGTTAATAATAATTACTAATTCTGACGGACATTAATATGTTTAATCTTTATGCAAAAATGCTTTCCAGAAAAATAATTCTAGGTACAACCGTAGGTGTTGCCTTATTTTTTATGGTTATTGGTGTGATCTTCTGGGGTGGCTTTAATACAGCAATGGAAGTAACAAATACACTGGAATTCTGCATATCGTGTCATGAAATGGAAGAGAATGTTTATCAGGAATACAATAAAACAGTTCACTATACAAACCGTGCGGGTGTAAGAGCAACCTGTTCAGATTGTCATGTGCCGCGTCCCTGGGTGCATAAAGTGGTTCGTAAAATACAGGCAAGTAATGAAGTATTACATAAAGTGCTGGGCACAATTGATACGCCCGAAAAGTTTGATAATAAAAGATTACATCTAGCGCAAAACGTATGGCGCACAATGAAAGAAACAGATTCTCGAGAATGTCGTAACTGTCATGACTTCTCAACTATGGACCCTGAAAAACAGAAAGGCCGAGCCAAAAAACAACATATCAATGCAATGGAAGCGGGTAATACCTGTATCGACTGTCATAAAGG
Source organism: Gammaproteobacteria bacterium (assembly GCA_026195255.1). Classification (GTDB taxonomy): domain Bacteria; phylum Pseudomonadota; class Gammaproteobacteria; order SZUA-229; family SZUA-229; genus SZUA-229. The sequence continues at coordinate 40,095 of JAPHSS010000036.1, forward strand.
TATTGCGCATAACAGCGTGCATGACCAGATGGATGAAGAAGAGATGGAAGCATTAGAAGCGCCAAATCCTGACTTTATCAAACCAATGCCAGCTCAATGGGTTGCATATTTAGAGCAGAAAAATGATAAACAACCTGCGGTTGAAACAGCCGAAGTTGCACCAATAGCGCCTGCAGAGAAACAGGCAACACCTGCCGCCGCTACAGAAGCCACAGCACCAGCAGCAACAACTTCGTCTACAGGTGGAAGCAGTGTTAACTGGTCTGCTGTACCCGCTAGAGAAGTAGTTTTGTTTTATCCAGGTCAGTCTTCGATGGAATGGGTATTAGGTCGTCAACACGGTGGTAAACGTGCATTTACATCGGGTGATCGTTGTTTTGATTGTCATGAAGAAGAACTGGCTGATATGGGTGCAAAAATAGCAGCTGGCGAAAAAGACATGAAAGTAGGTAAAGATAAGGAACACGGTATGGAGCCTACTGTTATTCCAGGTAAACGTGGAAGTTTCCCTGTTAAGGTTCAGTCAACTCATGACGGTGAAAACCTGCATATGAGATTTGAATGGGCAGATGCAGAGCATACACCGGCACCTTTTGTTGAGGGTGGAAAAATGGATCCGGACAATAAAGTTAAACTTGCCGTTATGTTTGCAACAGATGAAGTTGAGTATGCAGATAGAGCTGGTTGCTGGGGAACCTGTCATGCTGATTTACGAAGCATGCCGTTCGCACCAGAGCAATCAGCAATAGATGCGACCGCACTTAAAGATGCAAGCGATGGTGTGACTAAATATCTAACAGAAAGCCGTACCAAAATAGAGTTAAAAGGCCGTGGCGGTAAAGCGCTTGGTGGCTGGGATAAACTAAAAGAAGAAGGTGAGTTAAAAGCTGAGTTAGATGCGGGTCGTTATATGGATCTCGTACGTTATAAAGCAGGCCAGAAAGTTTCAGAAAATGGTCATATTTTAAGCGAACGTGTGCCACATGATGGGCAGGATGTTGAGTTCACTGCGAGCCTTAATTCAGGCATGTGGACAGTTGAAATGACCCGAAAACTTAAGTCTGATAAGCCGGGTGATATTAATATGGATACTGGCACTGTATATAACTTTGGATTCGCAATACATGATGATTACACAACTGCACGTTATCACCATGTATCAATTGGTTATAAATTAGGCTTTGATAACGCTCAAGCTGAGATTAATGCGGTTAAGCAATAAACCTGGTATTTAGATAATTTATTTTTAAGTAATAAACTTAGTTAAAGATAAAAGGAAAAACATGAAATACAGTATATATGTAGTACAAATGTTTCTAACACTGGTCTTAATAATTGGCTTAGTGTTTGTTTTTCCTATCTATTTGCATGCAGAGGAAAATGTCGTTACAGTTGACATTATTAAATATAAATTTGAACCACAGGAAATAACCGTAACACCGGGTACAACTGTGAGATGGACAAATAAAGAAAAACGCCAGTATCATAGTGTTTGGTTTAAACAGTTAAATGAAGTAGAGCCTGACTATATATTTCCTGATGAGTCTTATCAGAGAAAGTTTGATAAGGCGGGCACATTTCCATATAGATGTGGCCCACACCCTGAGATGACAGGTATCGTGCATGTTAAAAAGTAATGCTCTCGTTTCACTTGTTGGTGCGGGCCCTGGTGATCCCGATCTTTTAACACTTAAAGCATACAGACTTATTCAACAGGCAGATGTCATTGTTTATGATAGATTGGTGTCAGAAGAAATTCGTGAATTAATACCTCATGGAGTGAAAAAAATATACGTAGGTAAAGCGTCTGGTAAACATCATATGAACCAGGACGAGATAAATGAATTACTGGTTAAGCTGGCTAAAAAAGATAGAAAAATTGTTAGATTAAAAGGTGGAGACCCCTTTATTTTTGGCCGGGGTAGTGAAGAAGCAAGCTACCTGGTAAAACATAATATTGATTTTGAATATGTGCCAGGTATAACCGCAGCGTCTGCCTGTAGTGCCTATGCTGGCATACCCTTAACACATCGTGGTGTTGCATCCAGTGTTCGATTAATAACAGGTCATTGCCGGGCTGATAAACCATTAGATTTAAACTGGAAAAGCCTTGCAGATAAAGATACTACACTGGTATTTTATATGGGGCTTGCCAGTTTAGCTCAATTAAGAGAACAGTTAATTGAGGCGGGATTATCGGCTGATACGCCTGCGGCGGCTGTTGAAAATGGAACAAAGCACAGTCAACGACGTTGTCTATCTACTCTGGATCAGCTGCCAACAGATGTTTTAGATATGTCTATTAATTCACCGGCTTTAATTATCATCGGCAATGTGGTTAACTTTGCTGAAGAGTTAGACTGGTTTTCCACCGCTACAGATGTACTTGAAGAAGGAATAGATGTTAAAAACAGGCAATATACTGCAGACGCTTAGCTTTATTCTACTTGTGATATTGTCACTGAATCGTTATGCACATGCTTCAGATAATCGTCAGCAAGAATTACAGCACTTACTTAAACATGATTGTGGTTCCTGTCATGGAATGACTTTAAAAGGCGGCCTGGGTCCAGCGCTTCTTACTGATTCACTAAAAGATAAACCAGATGAGCTGCTTTTTATCACCATTAAAGAAGGCCGACCTGGTACGCCTATGCCGGCCTGGAAAAAACTGCTATCTGATAGTGATATAAAATCAATTGTTAAAATTTTGCGTGAAGGTTTGAATTAAACTCTGTATTTTTTAAATTAACATTTTAAATCTGCCGCCCCCGAATGCTTGTGTCTGGGATCCAGCGTGCCTGATATTACTTATGTCACAAGATTCCCTTCACAAGCATAACTTTGGGCTCCTGCCTTCAACCCTTACGGGTCAGATAGAGCCTGTTTAAAATCATTGCTGATGATTTTATCGGCAATGACGAATAATCTAACTAGAAGAAAACTATGAAAAAAATTCTCCCTCTAATATCAATATTATTATTAAGCGCCTGTTCATCACAAAATCTGCGAGGCACGGGGGATCTTGGCCTTATTATTGAGCGTGCTATTGGCCAGGTTCAATTAGTTGAGCATACGGGTAATACTTCACTTGCCACTATAAAAGGCCTGGGTGATCTGTCACATGCCTCTATTGTGTACTCTCGTGATGCACGGTATGGATATGTGTTTGGTCGTGATGGAGGTTTAACTAAAATTGATGTGCTGCAACAAAAAATAGTTAAACGAGTTATTCAATCTGGAAACAGTATCGGAGGCGCAATATCGCAAGATGGGAAACTCATCGCCGTTTCTAACTATAAACCCGGTGGTGTAAAAATATTCAATTCAGATACGCTTGAGCTGATAGTCAATATACCTGCAGTTTATGCAGATGGTAAACAATCTAAAACGGTTGGATTGATTGATGCGCCTGGTCAGTTATTTGTGTTCGGCTTATACGATGCAAGTGAAATATGGGTTGTTGATATGAAGAATATTGAAAAACCCGTAATAACAAAATTCAAAGATATTGGTTTATTTCCTTATGATGGCCTGGTCACACCAGATGGACGTTATTATATAGCAGGCCTGTTTGGTGAAGATGGTTTAGCTATGTTAGATCTATGGCATCTTGAAAAAGGCGTAATACGTATTATGGATCATTATGGCAAAGGTAAGGAAAAATTACCTGTTTATAAAATGCCGCATTTAGAAGGCTGGGCAATGGCTGGTGATAAAATGTTGTTACCCGCGGTAGGTCATCATGAAGTATTGGTAATGGATAAAAACTGGAAACAGGTAAAAGCAATAGCGGTACACGGACAGCCAATTTTTGTAATGTCGCGTCCTGATCATAGGCAAATGTGGGTTAATTTTGCACACCCCAGAAATGATACGATACAGGTCATTGATACTGAAACATTGGAAATTATAAAAACGCTCAAACCAGGCAAAGCGGTATTACATATGGAATTTAGCCCAAGAGGGGAACATGTGTGGATGTCAGTAAGGGATGAGAACAGAGTGGATGTAATAGATACTGAAACCTTTGAGGTTGTAAAGAGCTTAACGGCTGATAAACCCAGCGGCATCTTTTTCACGAATCGAGCACATAAAATAGGACTATAAAACAATGATAAGCATTAAAGCGCTACTTATAAGTATCGTTACGATGATCTTTTTAGGTCTAATTTTTGAGCTTATATTTCTATTTGTAGATATTGGGTATAACAGTTTGATAAAAAGTTATCCCTTTACTGAATCGTTCAGGCAAGCTTTCAATTATTTATTTGTATTATTCGGTTTGTTTTTTATTATGTCTACCGGGGGGTACCTGACCGCGTTATATGCAAAAAAATATGTGGTTGCCCACTCTGTTTTTTCAGCCTCTGTGATTTGTGGTATCGCATTATATGCTACGAGTAGTGGATATGACTTCACATTAATGAGTGTATTGTTTGTCATTATAGGTATAGCTTTTTCCTTGTATGGGAGTCGTGCGTATAGAAAAATCAATAATGAGGCATCATTATAAAGAAAATACAGAGAAGACGATGTGATACATTTGTGGCATCGCTTCATGTAACCCTGGGGTTGCCGAGCTTGAATTCAAATTGATATAGATCATAAATTGATCTATATCAATAAACCCAATAGTTTTCAGGGATTTCAAAGGGTTACAGTTATATTTTTCTCGTTATTTGCTGATTAAGTTTTTCAACTTGTCCTAAGTCAAGGCCGATTTTATTAATAACTGTAATTTTGAAGTCCAATGATAAATATTTCAGAGGACGTTAACACCGTGGCGCAAGATAAGACCTATGAGCATGACAGGCTTTATAATACAGAGTTAACTCAGCAGTTACTGAATGAGTACCAGCATAATTTTCCTGTTACCAGCACGCCTTATGCGGAAATCGCCGAGCGACTGGGTGTAGACGAGCAGACAGTGCTTGATTTGCTTAAAGTATTAGATAATGCAAGTATTTTAAGCAGGGTGGGCCCGGTGTTTCGCCCTAACAGGGTAGGTGTGAGTACACTGGCTGCAATGGCAGTTCCAGAATATAAACTTGAAAAAATAGCCGAAATTATTAGCGCTTACCCTGCAGTCAATCATAATTACGAGAGAGAACACCATTTTAATTTATGGTTTGTCGTGACGGCAGAAAACCAGATGTTACTTGATGAAGTTTTGCAGGATATGCAAACCCAAACAGATATTAGAATAATGTCATTACCAATGGAAAAAGATTACCACATTGACCTTGGTTTTCCATTGAAGTTAGTAGAAGGTGGTCATAATCATGATAAATGAAAGAAGCCTCATTTCTGTTTTACAGAAGGGATTACCGCTTGTAAGTCATCCCTATGCGGAAATTGCGAAACAGATTAATAGCAGCGAAGATGAAGTTTTAAATTACATAAAATTAATGCAGGAAAAAGGCGATATAAAACGTTTTGGTTTAGTCGTCAGGCATCGTAAACTGGGTTATAAATCTAATGCGATGGTGGTCTGGGACATAACGGAAGAAAAAGTAGATGCATTAGGCGAGTGTTTTGGTCGATTTGACTTTGTTACATTGAGTTACCGACGTCCAAGGCATTTACCGGACTGGCCATATAATCTATTTTGTATGATTCATGGTAAAGACAGAGATGATGTAAAACGTAATCTTGAGTTAATGATAAAAAGCTGTGATGTTGCAGGTGTTAATCATGAAATATTATTTAGCACGCGTTGTTTTAAACAGCGAGGGGCTATTTACATAAATTGTGATAATGATGATAAAAACACAGAAAGAGCAGCAGTTTAATGGAGCTTCATGAGCACGACAGAATCATTATTAATCAGTTACAGGGTGGTTTTCCACTTTGTGCAGACCCGTGGCATGAATTAGAAAATACATTGAATATACCGGCAGAAGAAATTATTAGCCGAATTGAACGTATGAAAACTGAAGGTTATCTTAGTCGATTCGGGCCTATGTATCATGCAGAAAAAATGGGCGGCGGACTTACCCTTGCTGCGATGAAAGTAGATAAGTCACGTTATGATGAAGTGACTGATATTGTAAATAGTTTTTCTGAAGTTGCGCATAATTATGAGCGTGAGCATGAATTAAACATGTGGTTTGTTATAGCCACTGAATCACCCGAACAGGTTCAGCAGGTGATTAGTGAGATTGAAAAGAAAACAGATATTAGAGTATATAACATGCCTAAGAAGCAGGAATTCTTTTTAAATTTAAAATTTGAAGTATAAAATTTAAACATGAGCATTATCCATGAGTCAGAAGATGTTTTTTATTTTATGTCATCCCCGCATGACGAAGGTTTAGATTGTTGGTGATGTCACAACAGAAAGAAACTTACAAACTTGATGATATAGACCGAAAAGTTATATCGGCTACGCAGGCAGGGTTGCCATTAACTTTACACCCATATCATGATGTTGCTGAGCAGATCGGACTAAAGGTTGAAGAGGTTATTGCTCGCCTGCAAAATATGACAGATCAGGGCATTATCCGACGCACAGGTGTTGTACCTAATCATTATAAATTAGGTTTTAAATCTAATGGTATGAGTGTATGGAACGTACCAGATGATAAAATTAAAGCGTTAGGTAAAAAAGTCGGCTCACTGGAATTTGTAAGTCATTGTTATCAGCGCCCGAGGTTTTTACCTGAATGGCCATATAATCTGTTTGCTATGGTGCATGGTACAAGCCATGAAGAAGTTAATGAAAAAGTTAAAAAAATATCAGAGTTACTAGCTGCCGATGATGAAGGTCACCAGATTTTATTCAGTAGCAGAATCCTTAAAAAAACAGGTTTAAGAATATAAGGCATTACAATGTTCAGAATGACACAATTTATGAAATCACTGGCGCAAGATACACCTTTAGGGGCTGCGCGCAAACCACCCGGTCCAGTTGTTATATGGAATCTGGTGCGTCGATGTAATTTAACCTGTAAGCATTGTTATTCTATTTCTGCAGATAAAGATTTTCCAGGAGAGTTGAGTACCGAACAGGTATTCTCAACGATGGATGATCTAAAAGAATTTAAAGTACCTGTTTTAATTTTATCTGGTGGCGAGCCATTATTAAGACCTGATATTTATGATATCTCTCATAGAGCTAAAGAAATGGGCTTTTATGTGGGGTTATCAACTAACGGAACGTTGATTACAGAAGATAATATCAAACAGATTGCTGATGTAGGTTATGACTATGTAGGAATTAGTATTGATGGTATGGAAAAAACCCATGATCTGTTCAGGCAACGTCAGGGTGCCTTTAAAGAGTCCATGCATGGTATAGATTTGTGCAAGGATAATGGCATAAAAGTGGGCATGCGATTTACCTTAACTCAGGATACAGTGGCTGAATTGCCGGATATTTTGAATTTGATGGAAGAGCGGGATATAGACAAATTCTATCTTTCTCATTTGAACTATGCAGGACGTGGTAACAAAAATCGTAAAGATGATGTTTTTCATAAAATTACGCGATCTGCTATGGATTTATTGTTTGATACCTGTTGGGACAATATTCAAAGAGGCAAAGAACGAGAATTTGTAACAGGTAATAATGATGCTGATGGTGTTTTTTTAATGCAGTGGGCGAAAAGGAATATACCTGAAATATATCAGCAAAAAGAAGATGAATTAAGAACCCGTTTAGAAAACTGGGGGGGGAATTCATCGGGTGTGAATATTTCAAACATAGATAATCTGGGTAATGTGCATCCCGATACATTTTGGTGGGATTATAATTTAGGTAATGTAAAAGAACGGGCTTTCTCAGAAATTTGGCAAGATACATCTGATCCATTGATGGCGGGTTTTAAACAGGCACAGAGACCTTTAAAAGGCCGTTGTGCTGCCTGTAAACATAAAGCCATATGCGGTGGTAATACCCGGGTCAGGGCTTATCAATTAACTGGAGATCCCTGGGAAGAGGATCCAGCCTGCTATTTAACGGATGAAGAAATTGGTGTTGTAACATCAGATAGGCGAGTTGAAAACAGACCTTATGATGGACGTTTGAAAAATATTCAGATTAGTCAGGTTTAGTAAGCCATATTCGTAAATAAGCAACGTATATAATAACTAGATGACAAAGTAGCACGTCATTCCAGCAAGTCTTTAGCTGGAATCTAGTGGTTTTAATATCAAAAGACACGGCATACCTGTCTTCCCAGGTATGCCAAAGTTAAATTAGACTTTTATGCAACCTGGTAAAAAATAAACTATCTCTATGAATAAACTAGCAGTCATAATATTTATATGTTTTTCAATAAATATAGTTCAGGCAGGTTCACTTCCTGAACCTATACAAAAAACAAAAGAAAATTTCAAAACTCACTGTGCAAGCTGTCATGGTGAAAATAGATTAGGCCTTATGGGGCCTGCGTTATTGCCAGAAAACTTAAAACGCCTTAAGCAGAAAGCGGCGCATAAAGTTATTACAGAAGGTAGAGCGGCCACACAAATGCCTTCGTTCAAAGATCAGCTCGATACAGGCGAAATTAAGTCGCTGGTTGATTATATCTATACCCCTTTGAAAGAGATACCCAAGTGGAATATGGGTGACATATTAAGCAGTCAGATTGTTTATCCGGAAGTCAAAAAACTACCAGCAAAACCCGTATGGAATGCTGATCCAATGAATATATTTCTGGTGGTTGAATTAGGCGATCATCATGTAACGGTGTTAGATGGAGATACATTTAATCCTGTACATCGTTTTGCATCACGTTTTGCATTACATGGAGGCCCTAAATATTCTCCGGATGGAAGATATGTTTATTTTGGTTCACGTGATGGCTGGGTAACAAAATATGATTTATATAACCTGACTGTAGTTGCGGAAATAAGGGCTGGTATAAATATGCGTAATGTAGCGGTTTCAAGTGACGGTAAACATGTTATTGCCGGAAATTACTTGCCCCATACATTAGTTATATTATCGGCAGAAGATTTATCGCCGGTAAAAGTTATTGCTGTGCGTAATGAAACGGGTGATAGTTCAAGGGTGAGTGCAGTATATGATGCAGCTCCGAGGAAAACATTTATAGCTGCTTTAAAAGATATCAAAGAAGTATGGGAAATCTCATATGAAGATGAACCGCCTATGGGTTTTGGTAAATGGATGCATGATTATCGAGAAGACTCAGGTGAGAATGCAGGTTTATCCAGATCAAAAGATAAGTTTCCCATACGAAAAATTAAAACAGAAGATTATTTAGATGACTTCTTTTTTAATCAGTCATATGAATTAATTATTGGTTCGTCCCGGGATAAACAAGCTAAAGTACTTGATCTTGATTTAGGACGTACCATTAAAACACTTGATTTAAAAGGTATGCCACATATGAGTTCTGGTATTACCTGGCAGTATAAAGGGAGTACCGTACTCGCAACGCCAAATTTAAAAGAAGGTGTCGTAACTATTATTGATATGCAGAGCTGGAAAACCATTAAACGGATTAAAACTCTGGGTCCAGGGTTCTTTATGCGGAGCCATGAGAATTCTGACTATGCCTGGGTAGATGTGTTTTTTGGTCCAAATAAAGAAGCTGTTCATATAATAGATAAATCTACTTTAGAAATTGTTAAAACCCTAAGGCCTGCAAAAGGTAAAACCGCAGCTCATGTTGAATTTGATAAACAGGGGAAACATGCTTTATTGAGTATTTGGGATATTGATGGAGAAGTGATTGTTTATGATGCCAGGAGTTTTAAAGAGATTAAACGGTTGCCAATGAAAAAACCATCAGGTAAATACAACGTATATAATAAAATTAGCAGATCTTCGGGTACCAGTCATTAGAGCCAGTATATATAGTCCTGTTTTATTCCTAAAGTTAATAAATAAATAGTGAGATAATATGTACCGGCGATTTATACTTCTATTTTTGATCTCAACTCCCTCTCTTGCATCAGAGATTAAACCTTTTACATCAGATGGTTGTAGTGCTTTTCCAGATGGTACATTTAGACAGCAATCTTTGTGGAGTAATTGCTGTTTTTTGCATGATCTGGCGTACTGGAAAGGCGGCACAGAAAAACAGAAAAACACAGCAGACGGTGATCTTGAGTTATGCGTTAAAAATGTGGGTGCACCGCATATTGCAAAGTTAATGTTAGCAGGTGTTAAAGTGGGTGGTTCGCCGGTCTTAAATACACCATTTAGATGGGGTTATGGCTGGCCTTATGGGCGCGGTTATAAAGCCTTAAGTCGAGCAGATAAATTACAGGTTGCTCATAAACTTGAGGTATTCAAAATAATTATAGATCACGAGATTAAGCAAATAACCATGGATAGAAATGAGGCTGAGTAAGCTGTATAAATTAATTACTGAAGAATTTTAAACCTGAAGTATCTCCTTTAGTATTACAGTGTTGATTCATATCGTTTCTTTAAAACTCAGAAGTCGAATAATATTATAACTAGCAATATGTAGTTGAGTAGTTACTACAGAAAAAGAGATTTCGGCCGATATACCTGCAATTGTTCTTTGGTTTTGTAGAATATGTTGATTATTTTTACCTGATGTAGTGTTATGTGAGCAGTAATTAAGAATATACTAAATAATTAATAAAATAAAAACTAATATATGATTCTTATATATACTTTATACGTGTGTACTTTCAACTTTTTCGACGTATGTGATAACGGGTTAACTTCATAAAAGTAGATATAATGAGCAATCAGCTGACTATCTAACTCAAACAATCGTTATTTTGTGGTTTTTTAGCCTGTCATAATAAGAAAATTTTGCGGGTGTTACAGGGGTAGTGTGGCTGATTTAGATCTATACTTCGGTATCGGCCTGTCATAATAAACAATAGCCAGTGGCACTTAAGGCTGTATTTAATTCAATTAAACGGGGCATAGGTCAATTTATACCTACAGGGTGAGTAGTGAATATATTAAATGGACCTAAACGGATCATTTTAAAAATATTTAGCTTAATTCTAATAATATTCAGTATTGTTAGAATTCAGTATGCATGTGCGGAAACCATAGAACTTACCGTTTTATATCCAGAAGCGAGTGGCGGATACGCAAAGGTGTTTAAAAATATACTGGAAGGTGTTAATGAGTTTGATAATATTAATGTAACCAGCCATCGAATATCTAATAAAACACAGGCTGCCGATGTTAATAACATGTTAAATAGCACTCATTGTCAGACAATTATCGCACTGGGCCAGCGAAGTTATAAGATTGCCAAACAGCTTAATAATAATTTGCCATTAACTATTGGTGCTATCGTCGCAACGCCAAATGGTCATGCCGGTATCAGTATGGATGGTAACCCAGAACTGTTTATAGAATATTTGAATAATTTAGCACCTGATGTCAAGCGCGTTCATGTTGTTTATAGTGAGAAAAATACAGGCTGGTTAGTGGAAATGGCTGAGTCAGCAGCCTCAAAGCGTAATATAGAATTATTATCTTATAAGGTTGAAAATCTGAAACAGGGTATACAAAAGTATACTGAAATATTAAATAAAGTTAAAAGCAAAAAAGATGCAATCTGGATTCCACTAGACCGGGTTGTACCTGATAAAGCCATTCTTCCTAAGATATTAAAAACCGCATGGGATAAAAATATTGTCGTATTTTCAAATAATCCATTACATGCAAAGAAAGGTACTTTATTTGCATTGTTTCCAGATCATAAACTTGTAGGTAGAAAGCTTGCAAGCATTGCAGTTGAGCAGGTGAATGCCAAAGGCCAGCATAAATTATTACCAACATCTAATCTTAAGTTAGCAGTAAACATTCGCACAGCCTCGCATCTTGGTTTGAGCTTTTCTAAAAGCGAGCAGCGAAAGTTTGACATTGTGTTTCCAGCGAGATAATGGGTATTTAGTGTGAGTTTAATTAAAGAATTATTTTCATCACAATATAGCTTGAGACAACAGTTATTTTCTGTTTTTACATTAAGCGTGCTTGGGCTCGCACTAATTTCAGCAATTGCGTCTTCCTGGTTTGCCAGTAATCAAATGCGTGAGCAAATTATTAATGAAGGTTTTCAGGTAACCGCTAATCTTGCGTCGCAAAGTATGTTGGCATTGCTGTATGGGAGTTCGGAAAATGCAGAAGAAGCCGTTTCTTCTGCGCTGCTTTTTCCGAGTGTCAGTTTTGTACAAGTACTGGATAGTGATTTTAAGCCGCTCATAGCGAAAGGTGATATTAAGAATGAGCCCTATGCGGTTTTACCAAAAGATTATAAAAATGAAAAACCTCTAGTATTAAGTGAATCACCCCTGGCCTGGCATTTTTCAGCACCCGTATATAGCCCGGTAAATGATGATAGCCCACTATACATTGACGATTCCAGTACGAAAGAATTTATAGGTTCAGTTTATGTAGTTGTTGATAAGTTGGCATTAAATAAAATACAGAAAACTATATTTATTACGAATATAGGAATAGCGCTGATCATAACAGCCATTATATTGTTACTTCTTAGTTATGTACTTAAACATGTAACCAGACCGTTAAATAATTTGTCTCAAACCATGCAAAAAGCTAAAAAGGGCGATGCACAGGTTAAAGCTAAACTAGAAGGCCCGGAAGAGATCGTACATATAGCCAGTGTGTTTAATGACATGATGGAAGTGTTAGATGAAAAAAAGGAGGCACTGTTTAAAGAAAAAGAAAGGGCACTGATAACTTTAAACTCGATTGCCGATGGTGTTATTACAACTGATATTGAAGGTAAGGTTCTTTATTTAAACCCAGTTGCTGAACGTTTAACAGGCTGGAGACTTAATGAGGTTAATGAAACCAGGTTAGATGATATCTTTCAGATGTTTGATGAAAAAAATCATACCAGAGAAGACAATCCAATACTTAAATGTCTGGAATTTCATCAGGTCATTAATTCTGAGCAACATTGTATGTTTAGACCTAAAATAGGTGATGAAATTTTCGTCGAAGACTCAGTGGCGCTAACCCGAGACAAGAGTAATAATATTACCGGAACGGTAATGGTGTTTCACAATGTGACTGAAACACGCAATATGGCTAAAAAGTTGAGCTATCAAGCAACCCATGATTCATTAACAGGATTAATTAATAGAGCTGATTTCGAACGATATTTAACTGCTGTCCTGAGCCAGGTTGATGAAGATACGGAGCATGCATTATGTTATATGGATTTAGATCAGTTTAAAGTAATAAATGATACCTGTGGGCATATGGCAGGGGATCAGTTACTACAGAATATTTCAAAATTGCTTGCAAATAGGGTGAGAAAATCAGATGACACTTTAGCCAGGTTAGGCGGCGATGAATTTGTTCTATTACTGGAAAACTGCCCGCTTGAAAAAGCAGAAAAGATTGCAAAATCAATGTGTGAAGCCGTTCAGGATTATCGTTTCGTCTGGAACGATAATCCTTTTAGCATTGGTATCAGTATCGGCTTAGTACCAATTAACTACTCCAATCATGAGTTCCAGGATATTTTAAGTAAAGCAGATTCCTCCTGTTATATGGCTAAAGAAAAAGGCCGTAATCGTGTTCACACTTATCTCGTAAATGATAAAGAGTTAATTCAACGACAGGGTGAAATGAATGTTGTATCAAGCATAACAGAAGCATATGAAAATGACCTGTTTCAGCTCTTTTATCAACCCATTGTATCGATGGATGATTTAACTGAAACAACACAGCACTATGAAATTTTAATTCGTATGTTAGATAAAGAAGGTAATATACTGCCTCCTGGTTTCTTTTTACCTGCGGCTGAGCGTTATAATTTAATCCATAAAGTAGATCGCTGGGTGATTCGTGCATCACTTAACTGGTTGGCAAGAAATCCAATACAGCTGGAAAATTTGAAGTGTTGTGCAATTAACTTATCAGGCATGTCACTAAATGATGAAAAATTATTTGATTTTATACAGTTACAATTTGAAAAGACAAAAGTACCTTCAGAAAAAATATGCTTTGAAATTACAGAAACGGCTGCTGTTACAAACCTCTCAAAAGCAACTGGTTTGATTGATCAATTAAGAAGACTAGGTTGCAAATCAGCGCTTGATGATTTTGGTAGTGGTATGTCTTCTTTCGCTTATTTAAAGAATTTTCCTATAGATTATTTAAAAATTGACGGGGTATTTGTTAAGGATATAGTTACTGACCCAATTGATAATGCCATGGTTAAGTCAATAAATGATATTGGTCACGTTTTGGGGCTTAAAACAATTGCAGAATATGTAGAAGATGAAGAGATATTGATGCGATTAAAAGAATTAGGCGTTGATGAGGCTCAGGGGTATCATATTGCAAAACCACAGTCTCTTGATCATTTATCTGATGCTAATATAGAACTAAGAAAAAGAGAGATAGAAAAGAACAAAGTTGTTAAATTAATTTCTAGATAAACTAACATACGCTATCATGTACAAATTATAATAATTAATGCCCATTAGAGGCTAAATGCAAACCACCTGACAAGAATGGATGCGATGTCATTGGAGATATTTAATGAAACGCCGTCTGCTTAATGTTTTTATATCAAGCTTTTTATTATCATGCGTTCACTCTGTTTATGCGCAAGAAGCGACAGAAGAGGAAGATTTATACCTTCTTTATGGTGATGATGAGATGATTAGTATAGCTACAGGTTTTTCTCAGCCTATTTCAAAAGCACCTTCCACAGCGAGCGTTATTACTGCTGAAGATATTAAAGCGATGGGTGCGACAACATTAGATCAGGTGCTTGAAAGGGTGCCAGGTGTGCATGTGTCTCCTTCACTTCAGAATGGCTCAAATAATTATGTATTCAGGGGAATTAAAACAACATTTACCCCTCAAGTATTAATATTAATGAATGGTCATAGAATTTCAGCTGATGTCATGTCAGGATCTTTGATTGATGCTTCGATTACCTCAATAGAAAATATATCTCGTATTGAAATTATTCGTGGACCAGGTTCTGCGATTTATGGCGCTGATGCTTTTTCAGGTGTTGTGAATATAATTACTAAATCAGCAGATGAGTTAAATGGAACGCATGTTGGAGCGAGGTCGGGTTCGTTTGATTTTGTTAATACGTGGGGACAATATGGCGGAAAAATTAATAGTAACTGGAGTATTGCAACCTCATTAGAATATGCTAAAAAATCAGCTGATGAAAGTCGTATTATTAGTTCTGACTTACAATCGACATTAGACTTGCCTCCTTCAGAGGGTGGTTTTGGTACCTCAGCATCCTTAGCTCCCGGTTATCTTGATGACAGATATGAATCTGTTACATACAACTTAAATGTTAATAACGATAACTGGAAAATTGGTCTTGATGGATCAGTGCAGAGAGATAATGGTGTTGTAGCAGGTGTGGCACAGGTGTTAGATCATGATGGTTTTGCTGATTCGGATCAACATTTATTTACACTTGAATATGAAAATAATAATTTTTCCGATCATTGGGCATTTTCCAGTGGTTTTAGTTATCAAGTCATTGATGCACAATACCAGTTGAATATTTTTCCGGCCGGTACAGTTTTATTAATTGGTAATGATGGTAATTCGTTTAGCGTTCCGGCGAATTCATCTTGTCCGGTTATAGCGGGTCTTGGACCTGCATGTATAGTCAGTTTTCCAGATGGTTTCATAGGTAATCCAGGTAGAAAAAGTACTAGTACTCAATTAGATTTTACTTTTTTATACGAAGGGTTAAATGATCATTTTTTTCGATTTAATTTTGGTGGTAAGAGTGAAAAATTAGAAGCAAATGAAACCAAAAATTTTGGTGTGGGAGTTATTGATGGTACACAATCTGTGGTTGATGGAACATTAACGAATGTAACTGGCATAGATAGTTCAATATATATTAGTGATGAAGATAGAAATATTAGTTTCTTATCTGTTCAGGATATCTGGCAATTAGCGCCAGATTGGTCCTTAACAGCAGGGGTTAGATACGATAATTATTCTGATTTTGGTGGTACAACCAACCCAAGGCTCGCATTGGTATGGAATCCGACGATTAACCTTGTCACAAAATTATTATATGGTACTGCTTTCCGTGCTCCGTCATTTAGTGAATTATATTCACAAAATAATCCTGTTGCAGTCGGCAATTCTTCATTAGATCCGGAAGAGATAGAGACTTATGAATTTTCATTGACATATTTTCCAATTGAATCGTTAATAGTGGGACTTAATATATATAGCTATGAAACAGACGGTATGATCGATTTTATTGATGATGGTACTTCTACAAATACAAATGTAGCTTCTAATACTAAGAATTTGGAAGGTGAGGGTTTTGAAATTGAGTTAGACTGGGCGATAGATTCTAATTGGCAATTAGTTTCTAACTATGCGAATCAGAGAACTGAAAATAAAACAACGGGCTTGCAGGAAGCATTTATACCTAAACAACAGTTGTACCTGGATCTACGATGGAATGTTACGCATCAGTTGTTAATTTCATCGCAAGCGAACTGGGTTTCGGACAGGGAACGCGTTCAGTCTGATACACGTGAAAATATAAGAGATTATACTCTATTTGATCTAAGCATTCGTTATAAAAAGGTGGAACATTGGGAAGCCGCTGTTTCAATTAAAAATTTATTTGATAAGAATGCATTTGAGCCAAGTAATGGTACTATACCTGATGACTATCCATTAAGTGAACGCAATATAAATTTAGAGCTCCGCTATTATATTCAATAATAAAATATGAATAAAGATAAAGAAAATATTACCAGTAAAATCTGGATGGAGGAAGCGGAAGACAATAATCCATTTCTTGCTAAAACATCATATCTATATGGCTATGATGTATTTGGTGATTTGTTGCCCAACGCGAGTTATATTGAGTATTTATATCTGCTTTTCAAAGGCGATGCACCCACTGAAAATCAATGTAAACTACTTGAAATAATATGTGTTGCTCTTGCTAACCCAGGGCCCCGAGACCATAGTGTAATGGCAGCTATGAGCTCAAGTGTAGGCGGATCAGGAAATGCAGCTAGCCTAATGGCAGCTTTGGCAGTAGGTGCAGGTAGTTTAAATGGCGGAAGAGAACTGTTTTTGTGTATGCAGCAATGGGATATTGCTGAATGTGAACTAGATAAGTGGCAACACGAAATACTATCGTATGCAGATGATGCAGTTGAAGATATCTGGCCTGTTGCAACTCATTGTCCTGGTTTCGAACCCCACTCTGATATTATTAAAACTCAAACCATCCAGTTATTAGAGTTATTGTGTGAGAAAACTGAAAGTAAATATTTAAACTGGCTAAGTCAAAACATGAATCAGTTAAATTCTATTTCAGGAGCACCTATTTCTATGGTGTCTGTAGTTTCAGCCGCATATAAAACACTTGATTTTAGTGCAGAGCAGGCTGAAATGTTTTATTTATTGTCTCGATTGCCAGGTGCAGCCGTTCATGCACTAGAACAACAGTCTATTGGCTGGAAGAAGTTTCCATTCTGGCCGAATGGAATAATACTCAGTAATGACCCTCAGAAGTGAACACACAAATTATTCTATGGATAATTTGAATGAGAAAAATAATATGTCTGCTTATAGTGATCTAACAGCATCTGAAGATGTTTTATATACCGATATGGGGGCATGGTTTCAAGGTGAGCGTGTTGTAATTCGTGGTAAAGATTTATTTACAGAGTTTAAAAATTCCAGCTGGATAGAAATTTTACTTTTTGGTATTACGGGGAAAAATTACACAGAAGACCAGATTAAGTTGTTTAATGGAATGTGGACGCTATGTGGTAGCTATCCCGATCCAAGGATTTGGAACAATCGAATTGCTTCTCTTGCAGGCACAGCAAGAAGTACAACAGCTTTAGCTATTGGAGCTGCAACGGCAGTGTCTGAAGCTAAAATATATGGACGCGGGCCGGATATACGATCAATTGATTTTTTGTTACGCTCAAAAGATAAAATTGACTCGGGAATTGAGTTAAGTGAAGTTGTAAGAGAAGAGTTAAAAATAAATAGATCGATTGCTGGTTTTGGACGACCTGTAATTAATAAAGATGAAAGAATAAAGCCAATGCATGATCTGGCGGAAGAGCTCGATTTGTTAAATGGGGACTATGTTAAATTAGTATATGAAGTTGAAGAATATTTATTAAAGGGCAGGTACCGCATGCGAATGAATATTGCTTCATTCCTGGCCGCTCTAATGGCTGATCAGGGTTTTACGGTAAGAGAATATTATCAATTCATGGTTTTAGGCTTTTCAGCTGGGATGTTCCCTTGTTATATCGATGCTGTCAATAAACCAGAGGGCAGTTTTTTCCCTCTTAGATGTGAACGAATTAATTATACAGGTGTTGCTCAGCGTAAATGGAATAGTAAATAGAATTAAATTCTATTTAAATCAATATTAAGTATTTTCTGGATAGTCATCATTACGATCTGAATCATGCCGCTGATCCAGTACCTTCATCCTGGAGCCCATCGGCGGCACTTCCTCGCCATCAATATATACATCTATTAAAGTCGGGCCGTTATTGCTGCAGATAAGATTAAAATCTAATGCTAAAAAATCCTCTGGTTTTTTAACGGTAAATGCCTGCACGCCCATTGCCCGTGCCATGGCTGCATAATCTATTAAGGGTAACTCAAAGGCAATAGCTTCACCACCACCTAACTTCTGCCCATGTTTAACCATACCTAATGAGTTGTCATTTAAAATAACATATATAACAGCTAAGTTATGTTGTAGGGCGACCGTAATTTCCTGTCCGCTCATTAAATAACTGCCGTCGCCTGTAATACAGACTACCGGTGTTTTAGGTGCGCCAAAAGCAGTGCCAATTGCAGCGCCTATAGCCCAGGCCATTGCGCCAAAACCTAATCCGATTCGGTAGTTACCTGCCTGTTTGGGGTGTAAATAATGCGTCGCCCATGCCCAACTGTTTCCAGCATCAATGACAAAGCGTGAATTATCTGGAAATGATTTTACTAACTCACCCATTAATCTTTGTGGTTTAAGCGGAGTACTATTCTGTAAATACGCTTCAGGACAATCGACTTTTATTTGTTTAGGTGCGCAGCTGATTATATTATTGCCGTGAACACCACGAACATTAAACTCAGCTTCTTGAGGTGTTACTTCTTTCAGGTTATGAATTAATTCGGCAAAGAGTTGTATCAGGTTAGTAAAAACGGTATTCAAATGACCATATACATGTAAGCGAGCCATTGGGGATCGAGCAAAATTTTCAGCAGTTTCTTCAATATGAATAAGTTTGTGGTTCATTAGTGCGTCCTTATCCCAACCGCCAGTCGATATTTCGCTTAAGCAGGTCCCTACGGCGAGCACTACATCAACTTCATCGTCTAATAATGTGTCTCGTGCCGTATCATGCCCTGCAAACCCAAAGACACCTCTGTTTAGTGGGTGGTAAGCATCAACACAGCCTTTGCCTCCCGCAGTAGTGACAAAAGGAATATTTGCCATTTCAGCAAATTCCATAATCGCGCTAATGGCTTCCTGACTACCACTACCCAGAAATAGAACAACTTTTTTAGCATCTATCAGCATTTCACAGAGTGCATCCATGCTATCGTCATCCATTATTTCTGGATTACGTAAAAGGTTATTGAGTTTAAAGGTTGAATTGCCATCCCAGTCCGAACTTAAAATATCCATTGGGATGCTGATATGAACCGGCCCCCGAGGTTCATGAAATGCAGATATTAATGCGGTAAATAACTTACCTTCTAACTGGCCCGGGTGAGAAATTAGCGTGTTGTAATTGGTGAAATTTTCAAACATGGCAACCGTATCTATGCCGTCACTGGATGATTCCTGTAATCCACGTTTACCAAAATTCGGCAGTGCAGTTTGAGCAGTAATCACCAGCATCGGCACACGATCAGCATAAGCCGATGCTACACCTGTTATCAGGTTGGTTGTTCCCGGGCCGGTAGTAGCGCAACAAACACCTAATTTACCGGTTTCCCGTGCATATCCATCGGCCATAAAAGCAGCTCCGCCTTCATGTCGCGCAACGATAGACTTAACTGATATGTTATCAGCATCTTCAGGTTCTCGACTGGATCTGGCTAATGCATTATAGAGAGGTTCAATCGCTCCCCCCGGTACGCCAAAAATAAATTCTGCTTTTATTGAAGATAAATATGCCAGAATTAGGTCAGCCAGTGTTTTTTCCTTGTGAGTTAAAGCTCCTGATTTTTCTACACCTTCTAAACTAGTCTGGCTCGTTATACTTTTTATTTGAGTCATTACTAATTCCTCCCAGACGAGAATATCGATGATTAGTTTTATAACTTAATGCCATGTTTAGCATTTTAGTTTTATTTGATAACGTTTTTCTTTAACTGCATCTAAAAGTTGTAAGGCATTTCAATTATAACAGTTGTATTTTCGCCATTATGGGTCGTTGGATCAGGTTTGTCTGTATATCAGTAAGCTGTGATTTAGATTTGAAGGATAGAGCAGGCTTACTTCAGATGCTGGGCGCCATTGTAATGAGCCGAAAATTTGTTCGATTATGGGTGTTTATTTAAACTTTTGAAAACACAAAAGAAGGGGAAAACACACTAAAATGCAGGGAATATTTTGTGCGCACGTTAGTGTGCCCTACAAGGGCGAAGTGCAGGAGCGCGTTAATTATGGAAATTTTCTCAGTGCACCCTGTGTCTCTGTGGCCATGTTTGTTGTGACGAGCTCTGAAAAAGCTTATGATTCTTTTGGCCAGGCTAAAGAGAGCTATTGATCTCACATACCTTGTATTCAAACTTTAAATTTACAACATGTCTTTGATATTCGCTACTTGCCATTTTGCCTGCTGTAATAACCATACATCATTTTTAACAAGTTGTAGTTCAAATTTATATATTCTTGCTCTAAGACTGGAGAGTGAATTTAAATCTGCAATTACATTGCCAGCCATTGCGACGTGTAAAACAACAAAAGCGGAATTTTTATTTTGAAAATCAGTACTATCTATCTTTGTTAATAAATGAATATTTTTATGTGTAAAAAAATACGCACGTGCAACTTTTTCTATGTCTTGTCTATTCCAGCCGCGTTGATCTTTGTAACTTTCATCAATTAAATCGGCTAAATCACTATGGCTTCGTTTTTCAGCAGCTATTTTTCCATTTTCTATATATTGTTTTATTTCATTTTCTGGAGAAGTTTTTTCATCAGAACAGGCAGTAATAGCGAGAAAAGTTAATAATAAAAAAGTAGCAAATAATGCTTTCATATTGTTGACTCGTATAATCTTTAAGATTTAAATTTTCTCGTAACTACGTTCTATATATTGATTTAATAAATCCGTAAATTCAGCGGCAATATTATCACCTTTTAACGTCACCGTTTTTTCCCCATCCTCGTATACAGGTGCAACCGGTGTTTCACCTGTGCCTGGTAAACTAATACCAATATTTGCATGTTTGCTTTCACCTGGGCCATTAACAACACAACCCATTACCGCAACCGACATGGTTTCTACGCCGTGATATTGAGTTGCCCAAACAGGCATTTTGTCACGTAGGTAAGTTTGAATTTGTTCGGCCAGTTCCTGGAAGTAAGTGCTTGAAGTTCTTCCGCAACCAGGGCAAGCGGTTACTAGAGGTACAAACGCACGTAAGCCCATAGTTTGTAAAATTTCCTGTGCAACAATCACTTCCTTAGTCCGCGCTGCACCGGGTTTGGGTGTAAGTGAAATACGAATCGTATCACCTATACCTTCATGTAATAAAATAGACAGGGCAGCGGTAGATGCAACAATGCCTTTAGACCCCATTCCGGCTTCTGTTAATCCCAGATGCAGAGCATAATCACAGCGTTCAGCCATTGATCGGTATACGGTTATCAGATCCTGTACATCAGACATTTTGCAGGAGAGTATGATTTTGTCTTTTGCTAATCCGAGTTTTTCTGCAGTCTCAGCGCTTTCCAGAGCTGAACGAATAACGGTTTCAAACATCACATGTTTAGGGTCTGCAGGTTGCTCTAATTGGGCATTTTCATCCATAAGTTTAGCCAGCAATTCCTGATCCATGCTGCCCCAGTTAACACCGATACGAACCGCTTTATTAAATTTCACCGCCATCTCAATCATGGTGGCGAATTGTTCATCACGGCGTTTGCCTCTACCTACATTACCGGGGTTTATGCGGTATTTGTCTAATGCTTCAGCACATTCAGGGTGAAGCGTTAATAACTTATGACCATTGAAATGAAAGTCGCCCACCAGTGGCACATTTATACCCATGTGTTTAAGGCGGGCTTTGATACCAGGTACAGCCGCAGCGGCTTCTACTGTATTAACCGTAATACGCACCATTTCGGAGCCAGAGGCGGCCAGCTCGGCAATTTGAATTGCGGTAGCGACCTCATCCGCTGTATCGGTATTGGTCATCGACTGAACCACGATAGGTGAATCGCCACCCACGGTAACATTACCGACCTGTACAGCAATGGATTGACGTCTTGCAAGAAAAGGATGTTTATAACTCATTGATAACCCGTTATTTCCGAATCTTTTATCGGAATTAATATGACTTTAAAATAGTTAAGCTCGTTTTCTCCTGATAAAAGCATTCAGGGAAGACGATGTGAAATTAGTGCATAATAGTATCATTTTAAAATAGTAAAGCGGAAAACGATTTGTTCAGATTAGGCTTAATTATTAACCCGGTAGCGGGTATAGGTGGCAGAGTCGCCCTGAAAGGCTCAGATGGTGAGGATATTCAACGGCTGGCGATGCAACGTGGGGCGATTCCTTTAGCTGAACAACGTATGCAACAGGCTTTACAAGTGTTGCTTGAATATAAAGATGACATACATATTTATACTGCGGCAAACACCATGGGTGAAAACCTTTGTAAATCACTGGGATTTGAAGTTACGGTTGTTAAACCAATAAATGATACTCAAACCAGTGCTCATGATACCGAGAAGACAGTTCAGTTATGTATAGATCAGGGTATTGATCTGTTGTTATTTGCCGGTGGTGATGGCACTGCCCGCAATATTTTTCATGCACTAGAAAATAAACCAACAGCCCCCCCCGTAATCGGCGTGCCCGCTGGTTGTAAAATACACTCATCGGTATATGCGGTAACGCCTACACATGCAGGTGAATTGTTAAGTCTCATCGTGAAAGGCCGGGGCTTAGTACTGACACAAGCGTCAGTAATGGATATAGATGAAGATGAATTCAGGCATGACAGGGTTAAAGCAAAATTATATGGTTACTTAAATGTGCCGGCTGAAAACCAGTTTATGCAAAATATGAAAGAGGGTGGAATAACCCATAAAGAGATAACGCTTCAAGATATTGCCGCTTTTATAGTTGAAACAATGAATGATGATGTGCTTTATTTAATAGGTTCTGGAACCACACCTAAAGCGATACTCGATGAGTTGCAATTACCATATACTTTACTGGGTATTGATGCCGTAATAAATCATCAGCTTTTGGCTAGTGATGTTGATGAAAAACAGATTCAGGACTTACTCAATCAGCATAAAAATGTACGTTTGATAATTACTATAATTGGCGGGCAGGGGCATGTGTTTGGTCGAGGTAATCAACAGATTAGCCCTGAAGTAATCAGGCGTATTGGTTTGCATAATATTGTTATTATCTCAAGCTCGGAAAAGATAAAGTCACTAAACGGGTTACCAATGCGTGTCGATACAGGGGATGAAGAATTAAATAAAGCACTATATGGGCTGGTGCCGGTTATTACCGGTTACGATGAAAAACTGCTCTACCGAATTGGTTAAAATAACTTGCCACCGAGTATACAGAGAAATATATTATCAGTAACTCTGTAACAATATTTAAAAACTGGAGATTAAATGAACGACGAAAAATTCAACTTTGATTTAATGGATTTTATCGCTTTATCACCGACACCGTTTCATGCGGTCGAAGCTATGATATACAAACTGGAATGTGCAGGTTACCAACGTTTATATGAAGCTGATAGCTGGCAGTTAAAGGAAAATCAGGGTTACTACGTTAGCAGAAATGACTCTTCAATTATTGCATTTAAATTAGGTGAAGACCCTGTAAGTAACGGTATTAATATGGTGGGAGCTCATACTGATAGCCCCTGTCTTAAAGTAAAACCTGAACCGGATATGTTAACAAAAGGTTACTACCAGTTAGGTGTCGAAGTTTATGGCGGTGCTTTATTAAACCCGTGGTTTGATCGTGATTTATCTCTGGCGGGCCGTGTTAATTATTTAGATGAAGATAACGATTTAGAGAGCACCTTAATTAATTTTGAAGATGCAATTGCTGTTATACCAAGTTTAGCCATTCATCTAGATCGAGAAGCTAATAATAGTCGTTGTGTTAATTCACAAACAGATATACCACCTGTATTGCTAAAGCTGCCACCTTCAGCTTCAGAGGAGGAGAATATACCTTCGTTTAAGGATATTCTTTTACATAAGATTAAAGACAAAACAGGTGCTGTAGAAGTACTGGATTATGAATTGAGTTTTTATGATGTTCAACAACCTGCTTTTGTTGGTTTACATCAGGACTTTATCGCTAGTGCGCGGTTAGATAACTTACTCAGTTGTTATACCGGATTAATGGCGATGACCGAAACCAGTAATCCTGGCAGTAAATTACTGGTATGTACAGATCATGAAGAAGTCGGAAGTACATCTGCCTGTGGGGCTCGGGGCTCATTTTTACAATCGGTATTAGAGCGTATTGCTGGTAGCCATGAAAATTCAGTGCGAATGATTGATCAATCTATGCTGATATCAGCAGATAATGCTCACGCGGTGCACCCTAATTTTGTCGATAAACATGACGATAATCACGGCCCGGAAATTAATCAGGGGCCAGTTATTAAAACCAATGCAAATCAGCGTTATGCAACGAGCAGTGATACCAGCGCTATTTTTAGACAGTTATGTAAAAAAGCAGATGTGCCGGTTCAATCTTTTGTAGTAAGAACTGATATGGGTTGTGGTAGTACTATTGGGCCAATTACAGCAAGTGAGACAGGTGTAAAAACTCTGGATGTAGGCGTGCCAACATTTGCGATGCACTCAATAAGGGAGCTTGCCGGGCGCTGGGATGCCTATTACTTATTCAGAGTGTTGAAAGAGTTTTATCAATAGAACTCAGATGTTAAATCGACGTGGATGTTTTTAAGTTTAATTTTCTGGTGAGGGTGTGCGCTGTTGTGGCACATATCCCTCGGGGAAAGACCGCGTTTTTTGCGCTCTGGCCCCTTATTGAGTCCACTAGAGTGGATAGTGTAGTAGACGACACCGTAATACTCTTGATGGCATCACCACAGGGGACGGAGCTTAAAAAGCAAGGTCCATCCCCGAGTTTAGCAATCTAACGAGTGACTTTAATGATCAAACCTAATTCTCCTTCATGTGAACAAAATCAGCAGGTTATTTTAGACGTTTTAAAAACAATTTTTACGAAACCCGGTGAAGTGCTCGAAATTGGTAGCGGCACGGGGCAGCATGCGGTGTTTTTTACAGAACACTTACCTCATTTAATCTGGCAATTAAGTGATCTAGAGGCCGAACATGCGGGTATGAAAATGTGGCTGGCTGAAGTTGAGCATAATCGTATAAAACCACCCCTTATTTTTAATGTTGATATGCCTTCCCTGAATATTGCTAAAACAGACTATGTATTTACTGCAAATACAACGCACATTATGTCACAGGCTCAGGCTGAAAAAATGTTCAGGCATGTCGGTGGTTATTTAAAAAACGGCGGCTTGTTCGCTCAGTATGGTCCTTTTAACTATAATGGGCAGTATACTTCTGAGAGTAATGCAAATTTTGATGCGTGGTTAAAACAGCGTAACCCTCTAAGTTGTATCAAGCATTTTGAAAGTATGCAGGAGCAGGCTGAAATGAATCGGCTCAGCTTATTAAAGGATATTGAAATGCCCGCCAATAATAGAATACTGGTCTGGCAAAAAATTTAAATATGCAGCTGAAACAAAAATTAAAATTATTTTATATAACATCCATTTTTAGCATGGTCGTTGCGGTTGTTGGTTTTAGCTATAATGCATGGCGAATGGAATTAAGCGAAGATAATAATAATATTCGTACTGCATCATTTGAAGTATTAACCGAATTATCAGAATTAGAGCAGATTATTTATGCAGCACATTATGATAAAGATATGTTGCAAGGTAACCCAAGAAAAGCCTGGGTTAAAGTTGGCCTGATAGAAGACTTAAGCGCGCTGATTAGCCTGCAAGTTGAAAAAGACGCTAAAAATTTAAAAAGCTTATGGAGTAATAATTGGCAGTCTGTTAAAGATGATGAGCTTGCAACACAGAAGCTGGTAGATCAAATCGATAGAGTTCGCACTAGTATTAAAAATGATTTAAAAAATCTTCAATAAAAAACTTTATATTATAAGGAGACGGATTCAAACTCTATTAGTATTGCCTCCCGAATATGCTAAAGCGGCGTTTAAGTTAAAGGTCTCGAATAATTAGACCCCGAACCCACTTAAGCCGCTCGGTTAGCGCACCCTGTTAACCCACCCTGTTAAGCAGGGTAGTAGCTAATTATTATAAGTCACACCTCAACTAAATCGGTCTCTAGTTCGCCTCTACGCTGCGCAAACTGTTTAACCTGATGTAATGGAATATGTGCGCCTTCATCTTTGCCATAGTATGCAGCTTGAACAATACCTTTTTCATCTATTAAAAAATCAGCTGGCATACCCGTTATATCTCCTTTGATACGCCAGGGAATATATCCTTTAAACATACTTATCATTAGAGATGGAAATCTGAAAATAATACCTTTAAGCACACCTGATATAGAATGTTCCACCTGGTATAAACGATGAATTTTATTGTTTTCATCAGCCAGAACAGGAAAGGTCGCCTGATGACGTGTTACATATGATTGCAGGTTTTCTAAGCTCGAATCAAATACCGCAACCACTTCAAAGTTATCACCGAATTTTTCATACTCATTGATTATATTATGCAATCTCAGGTTACAAAATGGACAGGATGCAAAACGATAAAATGTGAGTAGATAACGTTTGCCTTTTAAATTCGCTAGCTTGAATTCGGCACCACCAATATCTGTTAAGTTAAAATCAGGTGCTCGTTGACCAATGACTATTTTCATAATAATACACTCACAATTTTTAAAAGGCCCCGGCTAATCGGGGAGATTAACTGGGGAATAGCTGGCAATTTGTTTAAATAAATAAAGTGACATCTGATTTTTGTGCAGTTGGTAAAAAGCTGGCAGCGCCGACCCACTCATCAATTTCATCCATAAATTCATCCTGATTATGTCCAAACATATCAACCGTCATCTGACAGGCGAGCATTTTTACTTCAGCTTCCAGGCATAAACTACGTAACTCCTTAATACTCGCGATACCTTTTACTTCTGTGGTTTTTTTCATCATTGCGGTTGCCATTGATTCAAAGCCAGGAAGGTTGCCCATAATTGCATTTGGAATATTCATATTGATGTCTTTTAACCACTGAGGGCCTATGGGCATCTTCATTGGCATTGCCGGGTTACCCATGGGGCTGACACTTAAATTTAAATCTTTCTTGAGTAAGTCCAGGCCGTAAAATGTAAAAAACATTGAAACTTCCCAACCCAGAGCGGCAGCGGTTGATGCAAGAATGAAGGGAGGGTAGGCCCAGTCCATGGTGCCTTTAGTGGCAATAATGCTCATAGAAGGTACATGGTCGTTTTCTTCTTTTTTACGGCGTGCTTCAAATCGTTCATCAAACCAGCTATTTAATTCATCTTTTGTCATGCTGATTTGCTCATTGTTGTTATTTATCTGTGCTGCATTTGCGCTCATCTTTTAGCTCCTTAGCTCACATTGTGAACCGGTGGGTTTAGTAGGTTTGCTACATTTATCAGGGCAGATTTTGCTAATGCCTTTAAACTAAGATAGTTGTCTGACTAATAAAAGTCAACAAGATTCAATAAGAACATTAAGTAATGCTTATCATTTGATTTGCTGAGGTCAGGAATATAATGGTTTTTAGACGTTCTATTAAAGGTGTAAAGGCCGTGTTGATTGTTTTATTTCTTTGTTAAGTTTCTGATTTTTATATATTTCTAATGTATCCATCAAGCTGGCTTTCCAACTGATTTCAGGGTCATATCCAATCTGTTGATAGGCCTGGTGATTATCAATTGGCGGGCATTTAAGCATATCAATCATGGCATTGGTGAATAAGGGATGCTTATCACTAGTGTGTGTTTTACCTAACCACCAGAGTAATGGAGATGCGATAAGAGGAGGCAAACCAAACGAGAGGGGTTTGCTTTGGATCTGTTGTTCGAGAAAAGACATTATTTCTGCCTGGGAGGGCGTTTCAGGGCCTGTAATGTTTAAGCAGTTATAATCCGATTCAAAAGGACCCAGTGCAGCACGGGTAAATGCCTGACCTATATCGCGCCCGTCTAACAAAGGCAAATGCCCCATCTGGCCGATTAAATAAGGTGATTTCACATTGTTTAATCGGCTTAGTAATAAGGGCATTAAACCCATATTAAGACGCTTACCAGAATAAAGCCCAAGGCGTAAATTAACAAACTGACAGCGAGGTTGTTGATAATTACGTAAATACTCTTCAACGGCAATGTGACAGTTAATCATTGGCCAGTAGGCGCGGGGTTTACCTATAGAGCCTGAATTGTTTCTCTCTTTCGCTGTAGCCGCATAAATACTACTCAGGTTGATAAATCGACTTACTCGCCATTCGATAGCGCGGTTAATTAAATCAATTGTGGGTTCAAGGTAATTTTCTGAGCAAGAGTCAGCTGATTTTACAAAACTGGTTTGACCTGCGGCATGGCAAATGACATCTATGCCGACAAGTACTCTATCCAGATAGTCCAGGTCTCGTAAGTCACCCTGGCGAACCTCGCCTGAATACCGACTAATTAGTTTTGAAGGGGTACGACAGGCAGCAACTATTTGAAGATCCGGGTGATTTATCTTAATCAGGGCCTCTAAGATGTGGCTTCCCACAAAGCCAGTTGCACCGGTGACGAGTATTTTTGTAATAACTTATACCTTTATATAAAGTTTATATTCACATTTTACCGATTGAGCAGTTCCAAAGCAGTTACCTGTTAATTCATATACTAACCCTGAGAGAAGTCATATCCCATTATTTTATAATTTAATTGTTAGTTAACCTGAATGCTCTTTTACAGCCCTGAGCGTAATACTTAATGCCTGTAGATAGCTTATTTAGTATACTGCTTAACCCTGTTTCTATAGTGGATTCAGGCATATGTAAATTATAGGCTTTAAAATTATTATGAAAAAAACATTTAAGTTAACGCACGAGAAAATTAAGCCTGAAAGACAGGTTGAAGCCGTAAAACATGAAATTAGAAAATATATAAAACGTGAACGTAGTAAGAAGTTAGCAGTAGGTGTCGATTATCTGGATTTTGACTGCCGATTTGGTGTTGATGAAGCTAATGCTGAACAGATTCATCTGGCAGAAATAGATAAGTCAATTAACTGGGCTGTTGCAGAAGGTAAAAGCACATTTTATCTGGAGATTGTGAGTAAGCCAGGTTATAGAAATAAAAAAGAATATTAGCCTGGTTATTCGATATAGAAGGCCTGTTGTGCAACATAAGCCATCATGCGATCGATAAACAAACGTGTTTTTTGCGGCACGTGACTACGACTGGGATACATGATGTAGGTAGATGAAAACTCTTTGAACTTTACCTCAGGCATGACCTGAACCAACGAGCCATTTTGTAACTCGTTATAACATTCTGAGAAGAGTGTGAGGCCAATACCCAAACCGTTTTTTGCTGTCTCTAATAAGGCGCTGCCGTCATTTACTTTGGTATGTACATTTACTGAGTAATTTTTTATTTCAGAGCCTTCATAATAAGCCCAGTTATTCATTATTCCATTTTCACCTGCATATACAACAAAATAGTGGTTTGATAAATCTTCAATATTTTGTGGTGTTCCTCGTTTTTTAAGATAATCGGGGGAGGCGACCATAACCACTTTATTATTAGTCAGTTTTCGCGCGATAAGAGATGAATCAACCGGTGAAGTAATACGTATTGCGACATCATAGCGTTCGCCAACAATATCTACATAACGATCTTCTAATCGTAAATCAATTTTCAGTTCAGGATAACTCTCTACCAGTTCTTTTATAACGGGCATTACGTGTAAACGACCGAAATGAGTGGTACTTGAGACACGTAACTCACCACTGACATCTTTTCGTAACGAGGCTACCAGAGCATCGGTTTCTAATAACTGGTTACGTAAACCATTAGCATGGTGGTATATAGAGTGCCCTGCATCGGTGAGGCTAAGGCTTCGAGTCGTGCGATTTAATAAACGCACACCCAGGTGCTCTTCAAGTTGAGCTATTTGTTTACTGACCATTGAGCGGTTAACGTTACGACGGCTGGCTGCTTTGCTAAAGCTACCGCTATCAATAACATCGGCAAATAATACTAATCGACTTGCAGCGTCCATGGGGTTCCCATTGTTTCCACATTGGAAACATATATACGCTATTTTGATGCTATTTTAAAGCTAATCTGCTCACTATAATTCTTACAGATTAATTATCGTATCTTCTATTTATCAAAATAAGGGAAAACCATGACATCAACAGCATCGTCACAATCAGCACTTTTTACGCCGTTAAAAATGGGTGATTTAAATCTGAGAAACCGTATTGTAATGGCACCATTAACACGTAACCGAGCAGGAGAAGGTAATGTGCCGACGGATTTAAATACGCTTTATTACACACAACGTGCTTCCGCAGGCCTGTTAATTACAGAAGCCACTCAAATATCAGAATCGGCTTTAGGTTACCCTGCAACGCCCGGTATTCATTCAGATGAGCAGATCGCAGGCTGGAAAAAAATAACCGATGCTGTGCACGCACGAGGTGGTTTAATTTTTATTCAGTTGTGGCACGTGGGGCGTATATCTCACCCGTCTTTGTTGCCAGATAATGCTTTACCCGTTGCACCCTCGGCTATTCGTCCTCAGGGAGATGCAGTTACTTATGATGGTATGCAGGCCTTCGTTACGCCCCGTGCCCTTGAGTTAGAGGAAATACCGCTTTTAATTTCTGATTATGTTAAAGCTGCAGAAAATGCTAAAGCAGCTGGATTTGACGGTATTGAAATACATGCGGCAAATGGTTATTTGCTTGATGAGTTTTTACGTGATGGCACAAATACCCGTGATGATATCTATGGCGGTAGTATTGAAAATCGGTTGCGTTTACTCAATGAGGTTATTGAGGCAGTTAAAGGCGTCTGGCCATCAGAACAGGTGGGTGTGCGTTTGTCGCCGGAAAATCAGTTTAATGATATAAAAGATTCGCAACCACAAACTACATTCAATGCGGTGGTTGATATGTTGAGTAAACATAAACTTGCTTATTTACATGTTCTAGAAGGAGATATGTTAAACGCTAAACGTGAAGTGGACTATGCTGAGCTGAAACGACGTTTTGCGGGGTTGTATATGGCAAATATGGGTTATAACCGTGAAACAGCTGAACAGGCATTAGTTAACAGGCATGCAGATATGATCGCATTTGGTAAGTTATTTATTGCTAACCCGGATCTGCCTGAACGGTTTGCTGTTGATGCACCATTAAATGAACCTGACCAGGCAACATTTTATGGTGGCGATGAAAAGGGTTATACCGATTATCCCACTTTAGAAGAGAAACAAAAAAGTGCTTAATTTATTAAACTTAATCTGAAAATATTTATTACTTTTATGTTCTGGCGTGGGGATGAGAAAAAGGCAAAGGCAGGGGAAAACGCAAATAAACGCGAATGAACGCAAATATTAATTAATAAGTATCGTTTTAAAAAGTGCTCTTACTTCATTACCTCGTTCCCATGCTCCCGCGTGGGAATGCATACGGACAGTGGTTGTCTATCTATCTTGAATTTGAGCACACGAATAGAGACACAGAACTTACTTTTTATAAAAGCATTCTCTTTCCAGAGTTCATCACAACAAGTATTGCCACAGTGGCACGAAGTGCACTGAGAAAATCTAACATAATTAACTCGTTCTCAAGTTCCGCGTGGAAACGAGTTACAGTGTTAGTTAACAATCTAATATTTGCGTTCATTCGCGTTTATTTACTACGCGCTCCTGCGCTTCGCCCTTTCAGGGCCGCACTAATGTGCGTTTAGTGCGGTTTCCTTTGCCTTTTATTTCGTTCCCCAGCCTTTGACTTTTCAAAACTTTAAGTAACCCCTGGCCAAATAGGCGGGTTTTTTATGCGCTCCAGATCAAATATTGTTATTCAAAAAAGAACGTCATTTTAACACCGGCGACTTCTAAAACATCGTTGTTACTGAGTGGGTGAGCTTTTGAGCCAATTTCACTATCATTTACCCTGGGTCGTTCACCGTTATCACCACCATCGATATGTATCAGGAAGTAACCGGTCGGTCTACGGGTGATGGCCGCAACCTGAACACCGGGTTTACCCAGTGTAGTTAATACTTTTGTAAGTGGCAGTTCTCTACCACTATTAGGGCCACTGACTAAGCGAATTTTAGCTTTTTGCTGGCTGCTTTTACCTGAGTCAGAAGAGGTAATTTCTGCAACAATCGCACCAACAGATTTATCAATTTCTTTACTGCCTTCGGTTTCCTGCATACCGTCGGAATCCGGATTAATAATCATCGTCTTTTCGAAATCATTAGCAGAGCCGGTATTAGCATTTATATATTTTATCTCATGCTTGCCAATTTTAATGAGATCGCCATCTGTTAAGACATTCTTTTTAACTAATGACCCATTAAGATAGGTGCCATTGGTACTGTTTAGATCTTCAATGAATGAATCATTGAGGATAGTAAGTATTTTGGCGTGGTGACCACTTACAGCCAGGTTGTCCAGGTGAATATCGTTATCACTCTTGCGGCCAATGGACATTGTTTCTTTATTCAGTTGAAGCTCACTTTCGACTTCACCGTTGAAACTTATTTGTATTGTTGCCATTTTGCTACCTATCTTATTTAAAGTTATTCAGTTAATTTTTGAACTGTTTTATGTCGTTTATAAAAATCACTCTTAAACTCTAAGAGAATATATCTAAAATTTTAGAAAACCAGTTGGAATTAGCTGGAAATTCTTTTAAAACCTGTGCGAGCATAACCGATACATTATCTTTGCCGCCATGGTCTTTGGCTTGCTTTATTAATTCTTTATTCATTTTATTCAGGTTGTCACGATAATTTAATTGAATATCTTCAATCAGGTCATCGCCAATCATGTCGGTTAAACCATCTGAACAAAGTAAATAAGTGTCACCGGTCAGCGCTATATCTTCTAATAAATCAACATCAACCGTTGTACTTACGCCTACGGCACGGGTAACCAGGTTTTTATTTAGTGACTCTCGTGCTTCTTTTTTGGTATAAAAACCACGATCAACCAATTCTTGCAATAAGGTATGATCACGTGTCATCTGCTCTAGTAAACGATCACGCATACGGTATAAACGTGAGTCACCTACATGAGCGACGGTGATACGATTATCGTATAGTAGTAATACTACAATAGTCGTACCCATACCTTCATAATTTTTATTATTTTGTGCGGCCGTATAAATTTTTAAATTCGCATCTTTGATTGCTTTTTCAATCAACATGCTTTCAAGACTGTAACCGGTATTCTCGTCTGTGTTACCTGTTGAAATTTGTGGTAGTGCAGAGCTTAAATCTTGCATAATCGAATCAACGGCAATGGCACTGGCTACTTCACCGCCTTTATGTCCACCCATACCATCAGCCAGCACAAGTAAACCCAGGTCGGCATTACTCGCAATGCTGTCTTCATTATGGTCACGAACCAGACCTTCGTCTGTGATTCCTGTGATCTTGATTTTGTCTTTAAGGCTCATCAAATTTAATTCTATTACTAATTAGTTTTCTTTTTATTCTGGGCAATTATTTGCAGGCATTTACGTAGATCACCGGCCATTTGAGCGCCACTTTGATAACGTTTTTCCGGGTCTTTGGCAAGCGCCCTGTTTATTATTACTGATACACAACGGGGGAGTTCAGGTCTGATACTATCAGGTTTAGGGTGTACTTCATTGGCAATTTTATACATTAGTGTTGCCATTGAATCACCAGTAAAGGGTAAGCGCCCTGTCATAAACTGGAACATCATTACACCCAGTGAAAATAGATCTGACTTACCGTCTACTTTTTTACCCGCTAATTGTTCAGGTGACATATACGAGGGTGTGCCTAAAACCATTCCTGTTTTGGTTTTGCTTGAATCAGTAATGCGTGCAATACCAAAGTCAGTAATTTTTAATGTATCAGATTTAATTTCATACATTATATTGGCGGGTTTAATATCCCGGTGCACAACGTTTGCTTTATGGGCATAATCCAGACCTTCAGCGCAGCGGCGAATAATATCCAGCACTTTAGTTATGGGCAGTAATTTATCTGCTTTACCGTATTGCACCATATCGCCACCCTTAAGGAACTCCATTGCGATATACGCAAGGTCGTGCTCTTCACCTGCATCAAATATAGTCACTATATTCGGGTGACTTAAACGACCTGCTGTTTCAGCTTCGCGGAAGAAACGGTCTTTAACATCCTGTAATTCGTCTTCTTCAAATTCTTGCGAGAGAGCCATTGTTTTAATGGCCACAATTCGAGAAATCTTAGGGTCTTTACCAAGATAAACAGCGCCCATTGCACCTTTGCCAAGTTCTTTTTCAACCTCATAACGACCTAACATGGGTTTCTCAACACCACCGCCCTTTAATAACAGGCTGCCGCCGGGTGAGTTGTTTGTGCCGCCTAGAATAACGGTTTCTTCCATCGCTGAGGCGCGGTTTAAACGTTGTTTTATATCACGAAACTTAGGATTGATATCTTTCATAACCTGATAAACCGATCCTGCTTTATTGAACTGGCGTTTGCGTTCAAAATCTAATGCCAGGTTATATAATAACTCCAGTGATTCAGGTGATTTAGTCAGGCGGCGGAACTTATCAAATGCAGCATCCAGTTGCCCCTGACCCTGTAAGGATAAACCTAACATTCTATTCGACTCTGCAGATTCAGCATCGAGTGCCAGTTTGCCTTTTTCAGTAGATAAGTAACGTTTGGTTGTGAGTAGTAAGTGCCCTGCAATAAGTAGTATTGATGGATTCACCAGCTGTAACCAGAGGCCACTATCCGTCATTAAAATATAGTGAGTGATAAACAGGGATACAAATAATATTATGCTTATAAGAGCAGAAACACCTGCTTTTATGCGAGGCAGTATAAAAACGATATAGAGGGCAATAAATAATGTTATGCCAGCTACTGTTGGCAGGCTCCATTCAGGTTCTATAAAAAAGTCTTCATTCAAGATGCTCGAAACAGAGTGGGCCAGGGTGAGTACCGGCGCCATATTTGAATTAATTGGGGTGACCATTGTATCGCCAACACCAACAGCTGTAGCACCTATAAGGACAATTTTACCTTTATATTTCGATGCGGGTATTTTGCCCTGCAAAACATCATAAAATGAATCAATCGGGAATGCGCTGGCTTCACCAACATTATTGTAGAAATATGTGTTCATTAATAAATTGGGACTGGTTTTAATCGACAAACGATCCAGTTCTACACTTTCACCCAGATTAATTGTTACATCTTCAGGTGTTAAATTTAAGCTACGTAATGCAAGTTGAAGTGACAGGGAAGGGTACATCTGGTCATAGTAATCAACCACCAGAGGTTCGGAACGAATACTGCCATCTGTATCCGGATAGGCTGCAAGGGCGCCAATACTGTCGGCCTGTGAGCCCACTATTTCAATTGGATAAAAAACATTAGCGACAGGTAGTGGAAATTTATTATCAGGATTCGTTGTCGGATTATTTTTTATATTGGTTAACTTATTACGCGTAACATAAGTTGGCATCTCAGTATCGGGCTTGCCATGGCTTGCACCTATTCCCATGTGCATAGCCAGCACGACATTACCTGCCTCAGTTAAACTATCGGCTAATTTTTGATCAGTATTCAGGTCGACTTCAGCAGCAAGTAGCTTTTCACCAAGTTTTTTAATGTCTTTATTGATTAAACGATTAGAACCAGAGTCTAATTGAAGCAGGCTGCTGCTTCCGTAAAATACGAGTAAATCCTGGATATAACGCATACCCGGGTCAATTTGTGGTTCTATAAAAAAGGTAGTTTGGCCAATTACTTTGGCACCGCCTTTTTTGAGTATGCGATGCATTTCAGCATGAATATCTCGAGGCCATGGCCAACGGCCGATATTGGAGATACTGACATCATCAATGGCAATAACAGCAACTTTATCGCTGGGAACTCGTTCAGATGAACGCACGCCGAAATCATAAGCACTAAGCTCTAAACTATCGAACAAGCCCATTTTGCCGAGTGAAATAATTAAGATGCATATGGCAAGACCCGCAAACCAGTCTTTTTTCCAGAATGCCTGTTTCATCTATCACCCAGTTTTTTTGTTAGTAATCTGAAAGGCGCCATTATTGCTAGCTGTTCCCCAGTCTTTATTATTATTTTATTGGCTGGCTTTTTAAAAAGGCCGAGCGTCCTTAAGATAAGAATAGATCATAAACGCTAGACTTGCCTGCCGCTAGTGAAAATTACTGCTTTTTTAATAAAATCACAGTGTTGGGATGATATATTGAGGTTAAACTTGAAAGCTATTTTATAAAACTTAATGGCTAAATATAGTGCCTGAAAGCATATGATTTTACGCTTTAGAGGTGATTTTTTGTGGTTTTCTTTATTATTGCCAATAATCATGACTTTTATCAGCTTTTCATCGTGTAATAGACCTGAGAATAGCCCTCTGAAATATGAATCAATACTAATTAAAAAACTGAAATTAGCAAAAGCCGGGTTTATAAGTTGTATTTCGGCCAGGTTATTTACAAATGATACTTGTCATCTTTAACCGCGTATAACTGAAGTCTACTGAGAGTGGTTAAAACAGTGTAAACATCAACGCTTTAATCATCTATCCAGAGGCACCGTGTAAGCGTTATAGAATAACAGAGCCTTCTTCACTGCTAGTCATATTGAAGCCGGTAACCAGTCCCCGGTGAAATAATTTGATAAGAATACCCCATATTCGTACTTCATGATTACATCAGCTTTCTTTTTATAAAATCGCAAGATATTGCCTGTCCGCGCCAAAGAAACCCAAAGAATTCAGACCTGTTTTAATTCGCAGTGCTTAATTTAGAGAAGCTATGTGATATCTCTCACAAAATACCACGGCACTGAAAGTTCATGTTGATTTATTATGAATTGGGAATATAATCCCAAATATAGAGATTGAAATACGATCTAAATGTCTCTGTTATAAATGAGTTAGAGATGTAGATCAGATGAAAAACAATATTTTCAAATAATCAGGGGCCAGTACAATGAAAAATCAGTCGAGTTTAAATAAAACTTTATTAGCAGCATCAATAGCAGCGGCAATAACCATGTTGAATGCGTGTGGTGGAGGTGATAGCAGCCAGCCAGTGGGTTCAAATTCTACAGTGGGTGTTATTACCGGTTTCGGTAGTGTTTACGTGAACGGTGTTAAATATGAAACAGACAGGGCAAGCATCAATATCGATGGTAAACAAAGTATTGAAACATCACTTGGCATAGGTGATGTCGTTGTTTTACAGGGCTCGGTTAATGCCGATGGTTTAACCGGTTCAGCAACCGCTATTTCGTGTACAGATGAGTTAGAAGGTTATGTGCTGGACTTATCAGGCCTGGTAGCAGGTATAGGGTCTATTAATATAATGGGTCAAAGCGTAAGCATAAATAGTGATACGGTGTTTGATAGTGAAACACTGACTTCTATCAGTGACTTATCGGTTAACGATATTGTTGAAGTGAGTGGTTTTGCAGATGGTAATGGCAATATATTAGCTACCCGTATAGAAACTAAAAATGCGGCTGAAGATATAGAACTGAAAGGTTTAGTTAGCAACCTTGATGTAAATGTTAAAACATTTACGATTGGTGGCTTAACAATCGATTATAGCTTGGCGCAATATTTTCCTTCTAATCTTGTTAATAACTTATACGTTGAAGTGGAAACCGAAACGGCATTGTCGGGTAATCTAAATGACGGTTTTGTTCTATCAGCGAGTAAAGTTGAGATAGAAGATGATGGCGACATGGATATTGATGGTGATGAGGGGGATGAGTTAGAAGTACAGGGTCTGGTATCAGATGTTACTGAAACTTCATTCCGTTTTAATGGCCAGTTAGTCGAGTTCTCTTCACTGGATATTGATGATGACTTTGATTTGAGTTCACTGGTAGATGGAATGATGATAACCGTTGAAGGTTATATTGATGCTAACGGTGATTTTGTAGTAGAAGAAATTGAAGAAGATCATGATTCAGAGTTTGAAGTTGAAGGCACTGTGACGGCTAAAACAGAAACCTCAGTTACAGTATCCAGTAATTCTGTGTTAACTACATTTGTTATCAACAATGATACACGTATGATTGATGAGCAGGACGATGGCATAACGCCTTTGCATTACTTTAGTCTTACGGATGTAGCCATTGGTGATTTCGTTGAGGTTAAATATTACGTTGATAGCAGTAATAACGATAATGTGGCAACCGAATTAGAAAGAGAAGATGCCCCATCAAGCTAGATTAATTCAGCTGCAAAATAGAAACCAGGGATGGTTTTTGTTAGTTGGTTAACAAATACTAATGAAAACAGCATGAAGGAGGCCTTAATCACTTGAAACTTGACGGCATGGGAATATAATCCCAACTATGAGCGGTAATCTATTAAAAATACTTGAAAAAGCGGCCAGTAAGATATTAGGCCCTTTAGTACGAGTAATGCTTCGAAATGGTGTTGCCTGTGGCAGTTTTGAAGAAATGGTGCGTAAAGCTTATGTTGATGAGGCATTCATATTAGCCGGAAAAGAAGGAAAAGCAACCATTTCAGCGGTTTCAGCTAAAACCGGCTTATCCCGCAAAGAGGTTAAACGGCTCACAGAAATTCAGCAGGATTCAGGCAATGATAATGCTCTGAAATATAATCGAGCAATTCGAGTGATCAGTGGCTGGATGAATGATGAGCGATTTAGTTCGCTAGACGGTGTGCCCCAGGTGCTTGAAATGGAAGGCAATGAAACGGCTTTTTCAGCGCTGGTAAAAGATTACAGTGGAGATATACCGACCCGCGCTATGTTTGATTTACTTGAAAAAAGTGGCTGCGTTGAGAGACATAATGGAAAAGTGCATCTAGTTAGTCATGCTTATGTGCCGGGAAATGACCCGGTTGATATCATAAATATTTTAGGCACAGATAGTCATGAATTAATGGAAACGGTTATTTACAATATGAGTTGTAAAGCTGAGCAGAGAAAATTCCAGCGTAAGGTATCTACCGATAAACTTGCTTCTGCTCATGTAAATGAATTTCAAAAATATGCCAGCAGACGCTCCCAGTCTTTACTTGAAGATCTGGATAGCTGGTTAAGTGAACATGAAACCAGTGATAAAAATGACAGTCAGTTTGTTAGTCTGGGTATTTATTATTATCAAAAGAATTCCGAGTCGGAGAATGAATCATGAGAACCCGGATTAAAAAAACTTATTTATTAGCAAGTGCCTTAGGCGCTTTAATAGTAACAGCATGTGACGGCGGTGGCGGTGGTTTAGCCGGTATTGGTGGCAGTGGATATATTTCATCAGGCACAGTAACCAGCTTTGGTAGTGTGTTTGTTAACGGTGTTGAATTTGAAACTGATTCAAGTACGTTTGAGATAGAGGACGCCAGTGGATCACAGCAAGATTTAAGAATTGGTATGGTGGTTCAGGTGGCAGGTAGCATTAATGCTGATGGAATTACCGGTAATGCAACTCATATTAAATATGCTGATGATCTGCAAGGGCCTGTTAATGTTTTGAGTAGCAGTGCTGATGTTAAAACACTTACAGTGCTTGGTAAGACGGTTGTTATTTCAAGAACAAATACAGCCTTCGAGGGTGCAAATTTTTCCTTTGCATCAGTATCTAATAACAATGTTATTGAGGTAAGTGGTTTTTATGACGAACTTGGTCACTTGCAGGCGAGTTATGTTGAGCTTAAAGCGAGTTCATTTAATGCAGCATCTATTTTTGAAATAAAAGGTGTAATTAGTAATTTATCAGGTACGGACTTTGTGGTTCAGGGTGTCAATATAAATGCGGCTTCAGCCAATTTAAATGATCTGCCAAATGGTTTTCAAAATGACCTGTTAGTTGAAGTTAAAGGTACTTATAACAGTGGTTTGAATACCATTATCGCCACAGAAGTCGAAGCAGAAGATAATAGTTTGATAGATGATGGTAGTGAAGTTGAAATTGAAGGTTTTATCACCCGTTTTGTATCTATAAGTGATTTTGATATTAGCGGATATAAAGTAAATGCAGTTAACGCAGAATTAACGCCTTCAACTCTTGTGTTAAAAGAAGGAGTTAAGGTCGAGGTTGAAGGTGCAATAAATAATGGAGTGTTAATCGCTAGCGAAGTTGAGATTCGAGGAGGTAGTGCAGAGGTTAGTGCCAGGGTGAATACTAAAAACACGGCCAATAACAGTTTTACTGTAGAGGTGTTTAGTGGTGCTTCACTTATTAATGTGCAGTTAACATCAAGCACTTTGACCGAGGATGAGGTGGGTGGAGATGATATTCTTCTTTTATCTGAATTAAACGAGGGAGATTTTGTTAATGTGCGGGGGTTTGAAAGTGGTGAGTCGACTATTACCGCTACCCGGGTTAAACGTGAATCAGAAGTGAAAGAGGTTGAGTTGCAGGGTGTAGTTACTGCTCAGATAACGGATTCAAATATTACAGTGTTAGGAGTTGTTTTCCCGGTAAGTGATAGCACTGATTATGAAGGCGCGAATGAAATGACGCTTGATAATCATGCTGAGTTTGAAGCGCTTACTGATAATGGCCAGACGGTTGTGAGTATTAAAGATAAGAAAGCAGATGATGGTAATGCACAAGGTGTTGCTGATGAGGTTGAAATAGAAGACTAGAGTCTTGGTGACCGTAAAGCTTATGATAACTCATTCCCACGCTCCCGCGTGGGAATGAGTTAAGTCAAAAGCATTAAAAGAAAAAACCAGGTCATCAAAATCATTAGTTTTCATTCGAAACTTCAACTTTATATCGGTTTTGATTTGCCTTTCCTCTGGAGCTTGCCGAAAATTGTATACCTGTAGGGGCAAAATCACAGGGATGTGATTTTGAGTGATGATAAGCCTGCACGGCGCATCAGCACGGCCCGGCAAAAGAGTATTGAACTAACAGATTAATACGAGACTAGAAGCTATCATTACACATCGGGGAAATCTATCTCATAGCTTTTTAATGAGAACAAGCGACTAAAGGGCGGCGTTCTTTTGCCTACTTTTCTTACGCTGTTGAACTAAAACGCCTGGAGCGTTTTAGAACATGCTCTGCATGGCACGAAGGGTGAAAGCCAGGGATGGCTTTCATAGAGAAAAGTAGGTCGCCAGCGCGGCGACTACACAGAATTCATGTTCTGAAGAAGTTTAGAGCCTGTAAAAATGACCAGGTAACAAACTAAAAAAACTTCCCATAATTAGTGTTAAATTCAGTTGTATAAACAAACTGATACTATTTATCATCGACTATCAGCAAAAATCCACATCATGCCGATACCAACCGCAAAGTAATTTGTATCTTCTACTAACGGACTATCTTCAAATTCAGTGCCATCTAAATTTTGATATCTAATAAAGCCAAAGTAAATAAAGTCATTTTGTCGCCAGTTACCCATCAAATCTATAAATGCGCCACCATAACCTGCATCTGTATGATACTCAGCTCTTTGCGCAGTTGAGAATTGAGCGGGTACATCATAATAATATGCATTATATTCTTCAGAGGCGTAACGTAATCCGCCTCGAACTTGATAAGCCCAGCCAGATTTAAAGGGACGTAATGTTTCATAACTTAATCGAGGCTCGAAAATCCAGCCAATGTTATTTGTCGAGCTTAAATCTGTTGCTATGGCTGTGCGTAGAGGTAATTCAAGACGAAATTCATGGGGCTTTTTTCTACCACCAGAAAATATAATCTCAAATGACGGACCTACTTGTAATACAGTATTAAGGTCAGGCATGCCGTTGCGCGCGTTACTGTTTTCACTGTTAACGGGAACACCTATTCCACCACTTATATTTAGTCGATAATCCGGTGATTCAAATAAAAATCCGCGGATACCCTCATCAACTTCAAAATGCTCTGATTGAACTCGAAAGTATGGAAAGGGAATGACAAAAGCTTCTTCTTCGCTGGAGCCGGGATATAACGCCGTATTAAATGCGCTGACACCGGCACCAAATTCCCAGAAAGTTTCATCACCATAGACAGCCGAAGATATTAAATAGACAAGAAAAAGTAATTTTCTTTTCATGTTATAAGTTGTTTTCCTGATATTTTATACAAATAAGTATCATATTATACTGTAGAACAGGTCGTACCGAATATTTTTATAGTTATCAATTTTTAGTAGAACTGAGATAACTCAAAAATTCCATCGATAGCCAAGAGTGAAAAATAGATTATTACTAGTTAATGATTCACCACTGTTTTCTTCATCGGTTTGATCATAACCAATTTCGAAATCGAAACGTACTTTATTTATATAAGTGTAATCTGTTCTGATTATGGCGCGAACTTTATTTTGTGAACGACTACCGATTAAATTTCTAATATCGAATTGAAGGCGAGGGTTTATTCGCCAGTCTCTGTTTATTGGGAATCTTGAGTTGGCGATTAGGGAAATTACTTTAGATGGTTCTGTATTGCTATAGCGAATACCAAGTACACCTGTATCGCGTTTTATCAGTAAATTGTTTCCTACCAGTTGTGTACCAATAAAATAGTCTGTGCCAGTGCCGGGTATTGCGGCTACGCCACCTGAGGCGATTGTCGCATCAGTTTTTGATAATGTAAGATCAGCTGTGAGCTGATATTTTAAATTTAAACGCTGTGAACCACCCGCAGTAATGGTTTGGCTATTAGCCGTTCTGTCTTCTGCTAACTGGTATATCTGTTCAATATTAAGGGTATTTATCAAAGCATCCAGACTGGTTTCCTGACGTCCAATAAGGGCATTGCTACTACTTAAAACAGGTGCTTTTCTCATAAAAGCATTTATGTGGGCGGTACGCCCCTGGTCCATGAGTATGTTTGCATTAAGTTGCAAAATATTAATTTCATCATAAAGTAAGTTGTAATCAATCATGCCAAATAGTGATTTTTTAATATCACGGTAATATACTTCAGTGCCAATACTTGAGCGGTCATTAAAATCGTTATATTTTTGATCAAAATAAAATAGATTCATATTCCAGTTATTGAGAAATGTACCGGTCTCATAGGTGAGGCCATAAAATGTTTTGTCAGTGTTAATTGATGATTTATTATCAATTTCAACCGGGTGCCCGGCGTGTATATTGAATCGCATATCCGCTGTAAATTGATATCCCGCAGAAATACCATCAAAGCGGTTAAGTAGTCCGCCTATACGCAGGGTTTGCCTGCCAAGCCTTCCTGAAGAGCCTGTTTTTCTATAACTTAATTCATAATAAGTTTCAATAAAACGAAACTCACTGTTATCATCATCTTTAATAAAGTCATAAATGTGATCGCTGGTGAACTGGTACTGGTGATCAAAATTACTGCTACGATGTTGAGTGGTGATATCTATAAAAGTATTTAGTTGAGATAATGTTTTAATGCTTTGCGTATTATCAATTTTAGCGGTATTACTTCGATAAAATTGTGACAAACTACCATGAGTGTTTATTTTGCTTTCTTTCAGTGTCGTTTCCATTTTTATTTTTTTTCGGGGTCCACTGGCTGCTGTAAGTAAACCAGCAAGGCGTTGTCTGAC
Organism: Gammaproteobacteria bacterium; assembly: GCA_026195255.1. GTDB lineage: Bacteria > Pseudomonadota > Gammaproteobacteria > SZUA-229 > SZUA-229 > SZUA-229. The sequence continues at coordinate 84,099 of JAPHSS010000036.1, forward strand.
CCTGTCACTACCCTGACTATCTGGGTAGAGTTTCAGGTACTGTTCATAGTTAGCAAGCGCATGCGTTTTTTGACCTTTTCGCTGTCTTGTTAAACCCAGTAGTTCAAGCGCCTCTTCAGAGTACTTGTTGCTATTCGTATTAACCAGTGCTTTTAAATAACGAATTGCACTGGAATATTTTTTATTTTTAAAATCTGTTTTTGCGCGTAGCATTAATTTATCGAGTTGTTTTTCGCGTAATGATGTTGCTTTCCCTTGTTTGAGGGTTTTATCTGATAATGGTTTTATTTTTGATTTTTTAATTGAAACAGGCGCAGTATAAATAATAGATTTAGTCGCATTAGGGGGTGTTTTTATAATCCACGCGCCGGGGTATATTTTACGGGCTTTTTTCTGCATCGACATAGCTTGTTCGCGATTGCTGAAAAAACCCAGATTTAATCTTTCCCTTACGCCACTTATTCTTTTTATTTTTTCTATGTAAAAGCTTCGTCCTGAAAACATTTGGTTCTTACTCGGTGTCCACTTAAGGTTTGTGCCAGATGCTGAAGCAAGGACAAGTGAGTAGGTTTTAGATGTGTTCGCAGCTTTTACTAAACCTGTTCCCAACAGGTTTAGTAAAATAGACAGATATAATAAATAATTAACATATTTAAAACGCGGCATAGCAAGTATTCTTAAAATTAATTAGCCCTTAAAGTGTGATTAAAGTAATTACGTGAAAAATCAAAATTAACTGGTTTAATATATTTAATGGTTTCCAGATTAACGTTTTAATTTGATATCTTTAAAATCTTTTGTGTTATGACAATCCCCGCATTGCCGACCAAATGATTGATTATGTACATCGCGACTACGATGGCAGCCAATGCAATCTTTTGATGCTTTTAATTTGCCAGTGGATTTTGTACGGTGGCAGTCATAACAGCCGACTTTTTTATGTGCGCCGTCTATTTTAAATTCCGTGCTTTTGTTATGGTCGAATATCCAGGTGAACCATGAATTGGGGTTGTGACAGGTGTTACAGTCGGTTCCAAGTTTTGTTTCATGTACATCATCAGCTGCATGACAGTTGTTACAAGTGGATTTTGTTGCTGAATATTCGTTTGTTAAATGGCATTCTTCACATTGAACCGTTGCATGCATACCGATTAAAGGAAAGTGAGTTATATCGTGATCAAATGAAACATTTTTCTGCCAGCCATTTTCACTGTGGCAGCTGTTGCAGTTTTTGCCTTGTTTTCCTCCGTGAACATCATCTTTTTTATGACAGGAATAGCAGTTTTCTTTAAGTTTGTCTTTGTAAAGGTTGCCCTTGTGACACTGATTGCAGCTAATATCTTTATGTTTTCCAATTAGAGGAAAGTCTGTTTTTTTATTGTGATTAAAAGTTTGTTTAGTCCAGTTAGAAGAGGTGTGGCAGGTATTGCATTCTTTACCATAACGACCCTTATGTTTGTCATCGTTTTTATGGCAGGAATAGCAGTCTTTTGGTATCTCTTTCTTTATATCAGCTGAAGTGTGACAGCTACTACAAGTTGCCGTTTTGTGTTTTCCGTATAAAGGAAAGTCTGTGTTTTTGTTGTGCTTAAAGTGAATCTCAGCCCATTTATTCGAGTTATGGCAGGTGTCGCATTTTTTACCAAAATTACCACTATGTATATCATTTATTTTATGGCAACTAATGCATGATTTCGGTGTGTCTTTGTATTTATTATTAATATGACAAACTGTGCAGCGCGCTTCTTTATGCGCTCCCTTTAATGGGAATTCGGTTTTCGAGTGGTCAAACTTTGATTTTTTCCAGTTTGTTTCACTATGGCAGCTATCGCATTTTTTACCCTGTTTGCCTTTGTGTACGTCAGTATCTTTGTGGCAGCTATAACATTTTGTAGGTGCTTCCGAGTATTTTTTATCTTTTTTGTGGCATGAGCTACATTCTGTTTTTATATGTGAGCCCTTCAGCTTGAAGTCAGTCTGTTGATGATTGAATGTAGAAACATTAATCAGGACGATGTTTTTATCTCTACCCTTGTGTTCAGTGTGGCAATGTTTGCAGTCAGTTTTTTGCTGTTTTGGTAATTGCCCATGAAAGCCTGAATTTTTTTCAATATCAGTTTTAATATTTTTATGGTCATGACATGAAACGCATAACTCTGCCTGTCTCTGTTTATCTGAAGTGTCATGGCATTGATCACACTTTTCTTCATATTCCTGATGCGCATTACTGACAGGTCCTGGCATTAAAAGTGATTCTAGTGTATCGCTATAAACCGCATTTGAATTTAAAATAAGAACTATATAAATAATAAAACGAAATGACAGTATTTGTGAAAAATGCATGATGAAGTTTATGGTTTGGACTAATATAAATGTACAGCGAAAATATGTATAACCGCTGTAATAATCATCATTATGAACAGCGGTAGATGCAGTATGTGCCATAGTGAGAAAAGCCGTTCATATAATTTAAATGCTGCCATATGGCGTAAGGCGAGCGTGTATCGATTTACAGAATCTATAACAAGCCTGTTTTTTTCCTGTACCTTGCTCTTTGTTTTATACTTTAGACTGTTTTTTAAACTTAGAATCACTTTTAGTTTGAGACGTTTGGCATTTAAGCCTAAATATATGACATCTAAAAGACTTGTTAGTATGCCTGTGTAAGGTTTTAGTGCTTTAGCTTCCATAATGTTGAGTTGTTCAACTATAGGTTCATTTATTTCTATTGTATTGAGCAAATGAGTATGATTGTTTTCGGTGTCTAACTTGAGCTCTTTAAGTGTTACACGTGTGCCATAAAGGCCATGATGAATATGTGTATAAATATAACGTCCAATTAAGCCGCTTATTGCAACCAGTAACATACTGAATAAAGCTATTGAACTATTCATCGAACCAAGTTGAAAGTTCGAATGAAATAAAATCATTGTGGGGCCGATAATGCCAAATAACATATGAATACCAAACCAGTAGCGTATTGGTATCCATCTGGTTAATAAGGCTAATCGTTTACTTAAAGGGTAGAGCAGCAGTAGTAACATTAAACTGCCGCCGATTATACCCAGACTATATCCGGCACCCGATTCAGCGCTCAGGTAATTACTCTCACGCTTTAACCAGCCATATATAATGATAACTGCAAGGCTTATAACAAAGAGGTGTGAATACAGAAATTTAAAAGGTTTTAATAAGAAGCCTTTCAGCCTGCAGGCAATGCTTGAAGTCTGCTTATTCTCAATATTCAAACTTTCAATGTGTGGCTGGGTTGCTGACATGTGGGTCCTTCTTACTGTATATAATTCCTGTCTGCCTAAATTCTACAGTATACTTTGAGATTATTTGGGAATTAGATCACAAATAAAAATTAACATAATGTTTAATATCAATATTTACACTTGGCCGCGATTTGTAGCTAATAGCTTAATTATCATTAAGTTCAATAATATCAATGAGTTATAGAGAATCTTCTGGATGTCACCTGTAATATGGTTATATGCTTTACCGCTATTTTTAATATTCCTTTTTTATTTCTGGAAACGAGCCTCTGCTCAAAAATCAAGCCAACTCGTATATGAAGAGGCAGTTGCGGCAGGTTTAACCGAACCCGCATCAATGCACCCTCTGGTTAATCATTCATTATGTCTTGGCTGTGCAAGTTGCGTTAAAGCCTGCCCTGAAAATGATAAAAATGTTCTAGGCGTAATTAAAGGCAAAGCGCATTTGATCAATCCTACCCATTGCATAGGGCACGGGGCCTGTAAGAAAGCCTGTCCTTTTGATGCCATTGAATTAGTCTTCGGTACAGAGAAAAGAGGTGTGGATATACCTCAGGTCGATGAATCTTTTCAAAGTAATGTACCGGGTATTTTTATCGCGGGTGAACTGGGTGGTATGGGGCTGATACGTAATGCTGTAAGGCAAGGCGTGCAGGCAGTGGATTCTATACGTAAATTAGATGGGATTGGAAAGGCTAAAGAGCTTGATCTGGTGATAATAGGTGCTGGCCCTTCTGGTATTGCCGCTTCACTAGCGGCTAAATCACATAAGCTTAAATTCGTTACACTAGAGCAGGATTCACTGGGTGGAACCATTTCCCATTATCCTCGGGGTAAAATTGTCATGACTGCCCCGGCTGAGTTACCCATTGTAGGTAAAATGCAATTTAAGGAAACAACGAAAGAAACCCTGATGGCATTCTGGAATGATGTTGTAGAAAAATCGGCGCTGGAAATAAATGACAGGGCGCGTGTAGAAAGTATAGAAACAGTGAGTAATGGGTTTATTGTTAAAACGCATAATGAAGAATATAAATGTAGAGCTGTTCTACTCGCAATAGGTCGGCGTGGTACACCGCGTAAATTAGGTGTGCCAGGGGAAGAGCAGAGTAAGGTGGTTTACAGGTTAATAGACCCTGAACAATATCGTCACCAGCATGTTCTCATAGTGGGAGGTGGTGATAGTGCGCTTGAAGCAGCTGTGAGTATTTCAGAAGAAGAGGGCACATCGGTAACTATTTCGTATCGAAGTGAGGCATTTTCTCGAGCTAAGGAAAAAAACAGAAAAAAAATTGAAGATGCAGAAAAGTCGGGTCAGCTTCAAGTAATAATGAAATCAACCGTAAAACAAATAGATGCGAACCAGGTGATAATAAATACTGATAATGACGAAGTTTGTTTAAAAAATGATGCGATAATTGTCTGTGCCGGAGGTATATTACCTACTCAGTTTTTAAAAAGTAGCGGTATCGAAGTTGTTACTAAATTTGGAACAGCATAAGGTTAATATGATGAAGCTGTTTATCAGTGCCTGGTGTTTGTTTTTTTTAATTCAGGTGAATGTGGGTGCTGCAACTTTAAATGATGCCAATATAGCAATACGGACGCAAAATTTTTCAAAAGCAGTGACAATTCTAAAACCCCTGGCTAAAAAGGGTGATAAGAAAGCTCAGTACCAACTGGCTGTTTTATATCGAAATGGGCAGGGTGTAAAACAGAATGAGAAAAAATCTGCATACTGGATGAAACAGGCAGCAAAGCAAAAGTTTAGTCGTGCTCAGTATTCATTAGGTGTTTATTATGAAGATGGAACGGGTGTAAAGAAAAACAGAGAAAGTGCAATTGGCTGGTATGGAGCGGCAGCCAGGCAAGGGCATAGAAATGCAAAAAAACGCCTTAAAGACATGCGGCAGGATGATGGTAATCAGGTTTCCATAACAAATAACATTCGGCCGGAAGATACGCTTATTTCTGCAGTTAATAAAAACGATATATCCACAGTGGAAAAACTGTTGAAGCAGGGTGTATCTGCAAATAGTCGTGATCAGTACAAACGCCCCGTTATTTTTGATGCCATTACTGTAAAGAATATTAAACTAGTTCAGTTGTTAGTTAATTATGGCGCCAAAGTTAATGTCACTGATAAATATAAAGATAGACCATTACATATTGCTTCAACAGTTGGCGAACCTCGTATAGTCGCGTACTTAATTAAAAAGGGGGCGAAATTAAATTATAAAGATGCTAATGGAAATACACCGTTAATGTTGGCGTCATCAAAAGGTTATAAGTCGTCAGTAGATGTTTTGTTAAAGGCCAGATCGAAAGTTCGCGTTAAGAATAGAAAAGGTGAAACAGCAATTATTCTTGCTGATAAAGGTAAACACCCGTTAACTGTTAATTTACTAAAAAAATACGGTGCAAGATTACCTGTCTCAAGCAAGAAATCGCTATCGGTAAATCAGAAGTTAGTTGCGATCAAACAAAGCACAGGCGGTGTATATAAAAACTGGAGCCCATTAATGATTGCGGTATGGCGAGGTCAGAATGATGTGGTTTCTGTTTTGTTAAAGAAAGGATCAAACCCAAATGAGCTAGATTCAGAAGGCTTAACACCATTGATGCGCGCGGCCATTCAAGGGCATGATAAAATTACTGTGCAGCTGATTAGATCTGCTGCTAATGTTAATCAGGTAGGTGTTACTGGAAAAACTCCATTAATGTTTGCCGCAGAACACGGTAACTATAAAACACTCAAAGCGCTGCTTAAGGGTGGGGCGGCTGTCGATAAAAAGGATGTGAATAATCGACGGGCAATTTCATATGCTATTGCTAATAAGCATGAGAATGTCGTGAAACACTTATTAGCTGAAAATGCCAAAATTGATAATAAGCTTTTTCAGGGTAAAAGTGATTTCATGAGAGCGGTTACTTCGATGTCTTTATCGACAATAAAGGATCTGCATGCTGCTGGTGGAAACATAGAAAAAACAGATGAGTCAGAGCATGATGCTTTATGGTATGCCATTGATAATAAAAAATACTCTATTGTAAAATACCTGATTGCATTACATACGGATATTAAACGCAAAGATAAA
>JAPHSS010000025.1 GCA_026195255.1 Gammaproteobacteria bacterium
TGCGGGGCCTTTTTGTTTTATATGGCGGACCGGACGGGATTTGAACCCGCGACCTCCGGCGTGACAGGCCGGCATTCTAACCAGCTGAACTACCGGTCCGTTGGTGGGTGGTGAGGGAGTCGAACCCCCGACATTCGCCTTGTAAGGGCGACGCTCTACCAGCTGAGCTAACCACCCACAATTAGCTCTTTCTGCAAAGAGGCGCGAATTCTATATGATGCTTAACTTATTTACCATAGCTATGTGAAAAAAAATCACTTTTTATCAATTTTATTCTCATAATTTTTCTTATACGTGTCTTCGCCCATTTGATTAATCTGAAAATTAATCATTTCAGTAAACAAACTGATTAATGACTGATATGCCTGCTGCTTACCTTCCAGCACCCTTAAAGCAACTACAACACTCTCTATGGTTGATAAATGCCCATCTTTCGGTACTTTACGAATTCTATAATTAGATATTTGCTCATTCGTTAACCTCAGGCATGTCATATCATGAAATAATGGCTGTAACGCCCACATTTTCTTTGCTTTACGCCAGGTAGCATCAATAACTATTAAATTCTTTAATTTTAAGTTTTCTAGCCCTGTTTTTTCTTTGCTTATAACATTTGCGCCTTCAGTAGGATATAAAATGGCTGTCTCAGCCCTGTTTTCAGTAATAAAATTAATTAACGCTTCATGTTTCGAAAAGTCTTCAGATACCCATTTCTGGTGATGCTGTAAACCCAGTTCTGCTATGATTCCAGTGCCTTTCGGATTATTCACTTCATCAGGGTGTTGTAATATAATTATTTTAATTTCATTTGGCTGTTTCTCTATCCGCCCACACAGACAAGCAACCTTTGCGCGATGGCATTGATAACAAAATGCTCGGGACATTAGTTATGACTCCAACAGGCATCAAACCTGAGCAACTCGAATTTAAACAGGCTGAGCATTATAACCTGCCACTGGTAAAGTCTTTTTACAAAAAGAACAATATGCGAGCCCAGGCCCCTAAAGGCGACCTGATATTTATTGCAACTTCAAATAACGCAATTGTAGCCGCTTTAAGACTTCACCCTGTTAAAACCCTGTACCTGTTACGTAGTATGTGTGTACAGGCAGACAGCAGGCACCAGGGAATTGGTTCGGCCTTATTAGATCACATCCAGACTAAACTCAATGATATTGAATGTTATAGCTTCCCTTATACACACCTTAGCGATTTTTATTCTCGTGCTAATTTCGTCATTTATGATGCGCAATTAGTACCAGAAGCTATTTCTGATAAATTTTATCGCTATGTAAATAACGGCAAGAAAATATGCTTAATGAAACATCAGCATAATGCTGACTAATTTCAGTTCAGGTCATGCTAAAATAATGTCACTTTTTTTAATCAAAATACAGGGTTATTATGTTTGATGTAAATGAATATTTTGACGGCAACGTTAAGTCACTTGCTTTTAAAGCTGGAGAAGATAAAGCGACAGTGGGTGTAATGGCTGCTGGTGATTACGAATTTGGCACAGACTCACAAGAACACATGACATTAATTAGTGGTGAAATGTCAGTTAAATTACCGAATGAAGATAAGTGGCGAGATATCGCTATAAATGAAACTTTTATTGTGCAGGCTAAGGTTTCATTTCTAGTTAAAATTGGCTGTGATAGCGCATATCTTTGCCTGTACAAATAACCTCACTAAAATTAAACCTATAAAGTTTATCTTATGAAATATAAAGATCTACGTGACTTCATTTCACAATTAGAAAAAAAAGGCGAACTTAAACGTATCAGCGTTGAAGTTGACCCTTATCTTGAAATGACGGAGATCTGTGACAGAACTCTACGCGCTTCAGGGCCTGCCCTGCTTTTCGAAAATGTTAAAAACTCGAATGTCCCCGTACTTGCTAATTTATTTGGAACACCTAAACGTGTTGCCATGGGTATGGGTGAAGAGTCAGTTGATGCGCTCCATGAAATCGGCAAATTACTCGCATTTCTTAAAGAGCCAGAACCACCTAAAGGCATGAAAGATGCCTGGGAAAAACTGCCAATTTTTAAACAGGTGCTTAATATGGCACCCAAAATTGTTAATAAAGCTAACTGTCAAAAAAACATTATTGAAAAAGACGAAATTGATCTAGCCAATATCCCTGTACAAACATGCTGGCCCGAAGATGCTGCGCCCCTCATAACCTGGGGTCTTGTTATTACTAAAGGTCCAAATAAAGATCGACAAAATTTAGGTATTTATCGACAACAAGTTATCGGAAAAAATCGCGTTATCATGCGCTGGCTTTCTCACCGCGGTGGCGCACTCGACCTGAAAGAATGGCAGGAACTACATCCCGGTGAAGCCTTTCCGGTTGCCGTTGCACTCGGCGCTGATCCTGCAACCATACTGGGAGCGGTAACACCGGTTCCAGATAGTTTGTCCGAATATGCTTTCGCCGGGTTACTACGTGGCAGCAAAACAGAAGTCACTCAGTGCAAATTATCTGACTTACAGGTTCCGGCTTCTGCAGAATATGTATTAGAGGGTTATATTTATCCCGATGATTTCGCAGCCGAGGGCCCTTACGGTGATCACACTGGATACTATAATGAAGTTGAAAGCTTTCCCGTATTTAGTATTGAGAAAATCACTCATCGTGATAAGCCTATTTATCACACCACTTATACTGGCAGGCCACCGGATGAGCCAGCTATTCTAGGCCTGGCTTTAAACGAAGTTTTTGTTCCCATTCTAAAAAAACAGTTCCCGGAAATTATTGACTTTTATTTACCACCCGAAGGCTGCTCATATCGAATGGCTGTAGTGAGTATGAAAAAACAATATCCTGGACATGCAAAACGAGTCATGATGGGCGTATGGTCTTTTCTACGTCAGTTTATGTACACCAAGTTTATTATCGTTGTAGACGACGACATCAATACCCGTGACTGGAATGACGTTATCTGGGCAATGACCACTCGTATGGATCCAGCACGCGATACAACTGTAATTAAAAATACGCCCATTGATTACCTTGATTTTGCTTCACCGGTTTCAGGTCTTGGATCTAAAATTGGATTTGATGCCACTAATAAATTACCCGGCGAAACCGATCGTGAATGGGGCAAACCCATCGTCATGCAAGATGACATAAAAAAGAAAGTGGATGACAAATGGGATCAGTTAAATATTTTTGATAAAGTATAATATTATGGCCAATACTGACATTGAAAAACAATATAAAGTAAAAGACAGCGAGATTCATGGCAAAGGTCTTTTTGCAATATGCAATATACCTGAAGGCGAAATTATTGGCATAATTGATTACAAACCTGTAGAAACAGATGGCCCTTATGTATTGTGGGTCGATGATACGCTAGGCATACAGGTAGACTGTGATCTAAAGTACATTAACCACAATTCAAAACCTAATGCCTGTTATTGTGAAGACTTGCAGGTAGTCGCTTTAAAAAATATTAAAGCTGGCGAAGAAATCACCCATGATTACGGTGATGACTGGGCATAAATTTATTCACATAAATATCATTTTTTAGAATTTGATAAATCACTATCTAGCCTGAAATTAAGTAAGCAGCCTTGCGGTAGAAATATTTAATATGATTTTATTTTGAATTATAAGTGAACAGACATTGTCGCCATTCTTTTACTGGTGTGGAGATAGTTAATTTTATATTTTGACCAAGTTCATTTTCATACCAACCTCGATGATTCTCCAGTGGTTCAACTGAATATCCCCACCAGCTACCATCAGAATCCTGGGCAATATAACGCACCCATTCAGGTACATTTATTTTACTTAAATCAGGCTTCAACAAGCTCATCTAACTCATCATCCATATGCAGCATCGTCAGTTCTGAAAAACCGCCGATCCACTTGCCATCAATAGCAATTTGTGGAACTGTTCTCGCTCCCTGTGTGAGTTCAGACATTTCCCTCAACGCGCTATGGTTAGAATCTACTTTTGCTTCTTCATAAGGTATTTTCCACTTTTCTAATAAGGTTTTAGTTTTGTCACAGATAGGACAACGAGCTGTACTATAAATTTTAACGCGTGCCATTAACTACTTCTCCAGATATTTTGATCATTATAACAAAAAACTCATGACACATTATTTGTAAGCTTTTACTTTGCATCTTAATGATGCAAAATATCATAATAGTTATGTATCTAAGGATTTAACATGTCACACAAAGTCACCGTTCACCCTTCCGGTCATCAATTTGATGTAGATGAGGGTGAGTCCATTCTTGATGCCGCCATGAGACAAAATATAGATCTACCCTATGGTTGCCGTGGTGGAGCGTGTGGGGCATGTGCTGGATTTGTTATCAAAGGTGAGGTTTATTATGATGAAGAACCTATTGCCCTTGATGATGATATGAAAACAAATCACCAGGCCCTGTTTTGCCTGGGTAAAACCAGACAGGATCTTGAAATAAGTATAGATGAAATTCAAGGCCTGGCGCCTCTTGAAATAAAACAGTTAGGTTGCCATGTCAGTTCAAAAGACAGGTTATGTCACGATGTAATCGGCCTTAAGATCAAACTGGATAATAACGAAAGACTTCAATATCATGCTGGTCAATATTTAGAGTTTATTTTAAAAGACGGAAAACATCGCGCCTTTTCTATCGCTAATGCACCGCATAATGATGATTTATTAGAACTTCATATTCGACATGTAGATGGTGGTTTATTTACTGACTTTTTATTCGAATCCATGCCTGAAAATTCGAGCCTGCAGATGCAAGGGCCTCTTGGTAATTTTTATTTACGCGAAGATCGTCATCGACCGATTATAATGGTCGGTGGTGGAACCGGATTTGGCCCATTAAAAGCAATGATTGAACATATAGAACATGTGGGATTTGATCAGCCAATCTATTTATTTATGGGTGTTCGAGCTTTACGTGATTTGTATATGAAAGATATGGCAAATCAATGGTTAAAAAACAATTCAAATCTTAGCTTTATCCCTGTTCTTTCTGAGCCCATGAAAGAGGATGACTGGCTCGGAGAAAGCGGCTTTGTACACCAGGCTGTAGCAAATAAATTTCCTGAGTTAAGTGCTTTTGACATCTATATAAGCGGCCCCCCACCAATGGTTAATGCCGCTGTTGAATTATTTATTAAACAAGGCGCATCTAAAGATAATATGTTTTCTGATGCCTTTGAATATTCTGCTGATGCCGTGCAAGCGATTGCCGCGAAAAAATAATTCATGGACACATGCAATTATTTACAATCTGTATTGCACAGGGAAATACCTCTCACTATAGCAATGGGAATCAAAGTGACCGATTGCACTCAGCATAGACTCGAGCTTCGCGCACCATTAGAACCAAATATAAATCACAAATGTACCGCATTTGGTGGGAGCCTGTACTCTGTAGCTGTATTATGCGGATGGGGATTTGTTTTTCATCAAATGCATCTAAATAAACTTACTGGACACATTGTAATTCAACATAGTGATGCTGATTATAAATTACCCGTAGGCGGTGAAATTAGAGCCGTATGTGAAATAGGTGATGAAACAAAACTGACACGTTTTTTTAAAACATTTAAGCGAAAAAATATTGCTCGAATTAAGTTACAGATAAAAATATTATTCAACGAAGAGGAAGCAATGTTATTAACTGCACACTATGTTGTTCATAAATAACTTTATGTTTGATACTCATACTTATTAATCAGGTTACACATCGCAATTATTGAATGACCTTAAGCAGGGGACGGCCCGATTTATTATCATCGGCAATTAGTAACTGATTATCTTTAAACTGGTTATCAACCGCATTCATCAAACCCAACTGATACAACTTTTGCGCCTCTTCATGCTCATCCATTTTTCCATCCAGTAATTCAGCTAACTTTAAATAAGCCTCTGCCGTTGGTTTAATGCCTAAACTCGATTCAAAATAACCCCTCGCCTTACCCCATAACTTACAACTAAGACATAACTTACCTAAGACTAACAAAAGAATCGCATTTCGTGACTGACCATGCAACCAGGTTTCAGCCGTTTCTAACTGTTTTGTGCAGTCGCCCACTGTTAAATTTGAATATAACATGGCCAGCTCATCGTGCCAGCTCTCACTTAATTTATTTCTAATTAAGACTTCAGCCTCAGCTTCTTTCTTTTGTTTAAATAGATAGCGACTATATAGATAAATTAATTCTGAATTATTTTTTAATCGTTTCGGCATTTGTTGCCAAATTCGCTCTGTTTTATCGCCATCAGTATGTTTGATACTGTTTTTCAACATGCCTAAATATGCATCCACTTCATATTTTTCAAGCTGCTCCTCTTCTACTGCCTTCAGCTTACGGACATCCTCAAGAATCGGCACCAGACTATCCCAGTCACCTAGCTGTTTATATGTGCGTGCCTGTAACTTTTTAACATACCCATGTTTAGGTGATACGCTCGATAGATGATTTAGTGTCGCTAAAGCCTGCTCAAACTGTTTATGACTTAACTGCAACTCTGCCTGTGTTAAACCTATTGCTATATCAGCTGAAGGCGTTACTTCATGAGCGAGTCTTAAATATTCATCACGACGATCATAAGCAGCAATTTGTTGCGCTGATCTGGCTGCCATTAAATAATTCAAAAGCGAGGTATCACTGTTGCCAGCCTGTTTAATTAAAATCTTTTCAGCCTGTTCAAATCGACCTTCTGACATTTCTATAAGACCTTTAACCAGCGCATTTTTAGATCTTTCTGACTGGCGATTAGAATGCCTTTGACTCATGTAATTCGGAAAATATAAGAGTCTTGAGATAATACGTAGAAGATAATAAAAAACAAAGAAGCCTATTGCCAGAAAACCCATCATAAATATAAATGATGTCTCAACTGTATATTCTGCAAAACTGAATACAACATATCCTGCGCCATTATAAAAAGCGGTCACACCTATAACTACTGATAGAATTGTCGCTAATAAAATCGCAAGTATAATTCGCTTCATTAGTTAGCCTCCTTTTCTTTTTCTTTATTTACATCTTTTATCAATGTTGTTTTTGTTTCTGCTGTGCTTTTAACTTCTTGCAATAATGTCCATGCTTTTGTCAGCTCTGGTAAGTCCGGGCTAAGCTGTAGTGCCGAATAGTCCAGCAACGTTTTTTGAAGTTGTTGAATGCGATTATCACTTTCATCATAGTGAAGCCTTATTATTTCACTGGCCTGATTAATTTCATGTATAAACTGAATTTGATCAAAGCGAAGAGCGGCTAAACGCGCACCCAGGATATATGTACGAAGTAATTGTTCAATACTACTTTGTTGATCTGCACTACTTGCCGCCTGTATGCTTCTACGGTGTACCTTGATATCTCCAATCTGTTTAACCGCATCAATCACCGAGTCAACAAAGTCCTTTTCTTTTACTGTTTCTTGTTCAACTGTTACATCTTCATTAAACTGTATTTTAATTTCATCTTTTATAGATTTAAAAGGAAGCTCGGGTAAATATGCTATCGCCTGATCTAAAGCCAGAGAAATTCCATTAACATCTGCTCTATGTATAGCATTCAAGTTTGCTATATCGTTGGCCAGTTGTTTACGTATATTAAATAAGTTCAAATCACCTAACTGCTCAAGACGCGAATCTGCTCCTTTAAGTGCTGCAATTGCACCATTTATATCACGTGCCACAGCAATACGTTGATGAGCAATTTTCAACAGATAATCTATCTCAGCTAACGCCCAGTCACGTTGACTTCGATTTACAATTGCTATTGCCTTTTGCGATATAACTTCGGTCTGTTGTAACTGATTTTCCAGGCTTTCTAATTTTGTTGTGTTACTTTCTGAGACTTTTGAATTTTTATTAAACTCATCCGCCACTTTTGTTAACCGCACATTCAACTCTTCAATAGATTGTTGTTGTGTTTTTATGGTACGGCTATGTTTTAACTGAAGATCCCAGAAATAATATGCCGCCATAGAACTGCAAGCAATGATGATTAATATTAAGAAAATTATAATGCCATTTGCTGAAGAACTTTTTTCTTTCTTCAACTCTTTTGAAGGCTCACTAACATGTTCATTTTCTTCATCAATATTTATAATTGTATTTTCTTTTTTTGACATAATGATTTACTTTAATATTATTTATTCACGTTAATTTCAACAGCTTCTAATATATGCTGATTTAATGCTGACTGAGCAAGTGTAATTGATTTAAAACCTAAACTTTGCGCCAGTTCTACACCGCGCTGCGACGCTACTATGAGTGATGTTTCTAATATTGCATTTTTGCCAGGCGGTTTAAGCATATCATACAGGTTTTGCAATGATTCATTACTGGTAACTGTTATGACATTTATTTGCTGTTCGTTCCAGTTATTACTTAAGTCCTGGCGACTGATATATTCATCTTTCCGGGGTATAGTGCGTCGATACACTTCCGCATAGCGAACCCTCGCACCTCTTTTACGTAATTCATCAGCTAAATAAGCCAAACCGCCATTACCTCTTAAAATCAGGCATTGAGCGCCTTTTATATTAACAGCCTGCAATTCCTCAAGTTTTAATAAAGCTTCACTATTAAAGCCGCTTTCGGGGCTCAAATTAACCTTAAACCCAAGTGCGGTGGCAGCTGAAGTTGTCGCTTTTCCAACTGTCGCTATTTTTGCAGTGATTGAATCAGGTTTGATGCCTAATCGATGCATTAGTTTTGCTGTATTTTGCGCCGCATTTACGCTAACAAAAACAATTAAATTATTTTCATTTAATTTTTCCAGTACTTCTTTAAGCTCATCACTTAATTCTACCTGCTGAATTTCTATACTGGGAAAAACAAGCGATTTAAAACCTTTTGCCGTTAGTAAATCAACAAGTTCAGCAGCCTGATGTTTCGGCCGGGTTACCAGCACAAGGTTATTATTACTCATTTAAATTGCCTGACTGAAGTAAAACAGCCTCAATCGATCATCCCCATTTCTCGTAAAATCACATCTGCGCCATCATTTAACAATTGCTCGGCTAATTGTTTTCCAAGGCTTTCAGCTTCACTAGCCGGACCTCTAATTTCACCCCGAATTACTTCACTACCATCCGCACGGCCGACCAGACCTCGTAAATATATTTCATTATTGTCTAGCAGTGCAAAACCCGCGATAGGCACCTGACAGCCTCCATTTAAGCGATTATTCATAGCTCTCTCGGCACTTAATCGAGTGTGAGTGTGCATGTCATTCAAGGGGGCAATTAAAGCTTCAATTTCAGCATCACCAACACGACACTCTATGCCGACTGCACCCTGGCCAACTGATGGCAGGCTTTGCTCGGGCGTAATGCGCATTTTTATTCTTTCTTCAAACTCTAGTCTTAATAAACCTGCTGTCGCGAGGATAATGGCATCATAGTCACCATTATCGAGTTTTTGCAGACGACTGTTTACGTTACCGCGCAAATTCAGCATCTGGGCTTTTGGCATCGCTTCTTTTATCTGTAATTGACGACGCAAACTAGATGAACCAATACGTGCATCTTCAGGTAAGTCTTCAAGGCTATTATAATTATTTGAAACGAAAGCATCTGTTGGATCTTCTCGCTGCATTATCACGGGAAGATGCAGACCCGGAGGGAATTCCATGGGTACATCTTTCATCGAATGTACCGCGATATCTGCCTCACCATCAAGCATAGACTGCTCTAACTCTTTTACGAACAAACCTTTACCACCTACTTTTGCCAGAGGCGCATCAAGTATCTTGTCACCCTTTGAAAGAATTTTAATTAACTCTACTTTAAGCTCAGGGTAAATAAGCCGTAATTGACGCGAGACTTCTTCAGCTTGCCAAAGGGCCAGAGGACTTTTACGGGTAGCAATACGGATGGTTTTTAACATTAATTTTTCCAGATTCTCAAATATTCCATTTTACCTCAGATTTTGGATCACAGCAGCTATTCAAATAAAATGCTTATCTCATAAGGCTTAAATTAAAACTTATATCTGATGTATGTACTAATCTGCACCCCATCTACTGGCAAACCTTCTTCATTACCCCAGATAGAAGGCACAGGGTCTTCTCTGTTTAATAAATTTCGAATATCCAGTACCAGGTTAAGGTTGTTCTTCCATTGATAGTTTACATTCAAGTTAAGCTGCCAAATTGTATCCAGCCTCTTTGCCAGCTGTTCTGAGCTGGCATGCACATCAAAATATGCAATGTTATATAACCGCACATCTAGATTAGACCCAAAGACTGTTTCTAAACCTAACTGTAATATATGTCTGGGAAAAGCGGTGAAGTCCTGCTGTGTATTTTTATCTTCACTTTTTATAAAAGAATAAGCGCCTTGTATTTTCCAGTCATCGATTAACACTGTTGACCCAAACTCTACACCTTGTGAATTAAACTCACCCTGGTTCTCATATCGAGTTACAAACGGAGCAGGCAGGGTAGAGCCATTCACAATTATAATTGCATCCTGCCAGTTACTCATAAATAACGTTGTAGTGAATGTATATAAATTTTCATGTTTCATCCATATCAACTCATAGGTATCTATCGTTTCAGGCTTCAAGTCCGGATTTCCCTGTATTTGTCCCGATGAAGTAATCTCACTGGCAACGGGGGCGCGAAATGCATTTCCATATTGAAATTTTAACGCCTGATTGTCATCAAGCAGGTAAACCAGCCCCAATCGTGGCGTAAAATGTGAGCCAAATTCAGAATAATCATCTACCCTTGATCCTATATCCAGTAATAACTTTCCCTCATAAAATGGCAATCGAATTTGCGCGAAAACATTATTAATGCTTCGCTTCTGCCCATCAAAAGCCTGTACACCCGAAATGAGCTCTGTGGAAACGACCTTTGCCTTATCAACTCCAGCGCCTAGAACCCACCGTGCTGCGTTTTCCCCGCCTTCATCTTTTACAATCAGACTCATTCCGTAACGTTCATCTTCCTGAGCCTGTAATGGGATAGCCGCAAACTGATATTCAAATTGTTGATCGGTGTTCCAGAAGAAAGTTTTTAGTTCTAATGTCTTGTGCTGCCCCCATGAATATTTTGCATTGGCGGTTAACATGTAAAATTCCTGATTACCATCACTTACATCATCTTCCCCCAATGTGGTTTCACCAAAACTGGCAAAATCTGTAGCGTCCCAGTTGTTATAGTAAAGCCCAAACTCGCTATCCCAATGCTGGTTCAGCCTGTTTTGTGTTTTCAGATAAACTGTTTTTGAAATATAAGCATCTTCACGCACTCCCTGCACATCGGCATCAGAAGTTTTAAAACTTATGTTTGAATCCGCTTGGTGTGTTGATGCAATGGCACCATGCATTCGACTGCTTTCACCTACAGACTGACTAAAGCGAGCATAACCCCTGCTATAACCAGGTGAGCCGATACCCAACTCCGATTCAACTATGTCTTCACCTGGTGAGAATGTTGATAATGAAAATACACCATGGAATGCATCACTTCCATAAACCGCTGAACCAGGTCCACGAATTAACTCAGCTCTCTGTAATGCGCCTAAATCAAAATTTGCCAGAAAATACTGTGCTGTTCCAAATGAATAAGTATTCATGGGAACACCATCAAGTAATGTGGCAACCCCCCTTACTGATAATGCGTTAGAAAATCCACGTATTGCAAAGGCATCTGAGCCACCTAATGTCGGATGGACCATAGTGGAAGGCTGGTATGACATAATCTCATTTGTTCGACGTGCACCGTTACTTTCCCATACATTCTGGTTTATCACGGTAACGCTTGAGCTCGCCTCAAGCACTGACTCATCAAATAACGAAGCCACCGATACATTCATCAGTTCTTCTAATGACAGCTCCAGCAGTGAGTCTACATGTGCTTGAACTGTAAAAGGCAGGCAGACAAAACCTACAAGTAACCTTATGTGATTATTTGTAGGTAGCCATATTTTTGATTTTTTTTCTGACATGAGGCAAGTGGCGCCGACTGATTTCCAGGCGCTCTTCTATTCCTTCTATGGTGATTACACAATGTCCTTCAGTGTTTTTTTCCAGTCCGTTCATAAACCGATCCGCTACCAGCGCATTTCGGTGTATCCGGGTAAAGACATGATCAAATTCACTTTCCAGTGATTTCAAAGACTCTTCTATGAGGCACTCATGGTCATCCGTGCGTAAAGTAACGTATTTATGGTCCGCTAAAAAATAACGAATGCTATCAATGGGTACTAATTCAAGAGTGCCCCGCGTTTTCACACAGATATGGGTACGTACTTTAGGTTGCTCATCCAGATATTTAAGCTGTTCTAGCTGTGGTTTGGTTAAACGAGCTGCTGCCTTTAAAGATTTATGCAGGCTTTCCTGCTTTATAGGCTTCAGCAAATAATCAACCGCATGGGTTTCAAACGCCTTCAGAGCATGCTCACTAAAGGCGGTGGTAAATATTATTGCAGGTGGCTTGCTTAGCCGGTTCATATGATGTGCAGTCTCTATACCGTCCATTCCGGGCATACGTATATCGAGCAAAACAACATCTGGCTTTAATTCCTGCGCTAAACGTAAAGCATCTTTCCCATTAGACGCATTAGCACATGCTTCAAAGCCACTTAATTCCTGCACCAGGCCTATTAACCTTTGTCTAGCTAATGGCTCATCATCGACAATCAATATATTCATGTTTTTAAAGGTATTCCTATGGAAACCGTATACAGATTAGGTTCTGCTTTAATTTTAAATTCGGCTTCATCTCCATATGTCAGGGCCAGGCGAGTCTGAATATTCGCCTGCGCCATATGATTTCCCTTGTGCCGGCTCATGGCACCATGCCCTGTAACTGGATTGCTTACACTTAAGCATAGTCGATTGTTTTCGAGTTGCGCTGAAATTTTTATATTTCCTCCATCAGAAAGCGGTTCAATTCCATGATAAATGGCATTTTCCACTAATGGTTGTAAACATAAAGAAGGCACTTCTATCTCCATTGCAGATTCATCTAATATCCACTCGGTGGAAAGTCGCTGGTCCAGACGCAAGTGCTCAATATCAAGATAACTAGCAGTAAGATCAAGCTCATCGCGTAATGTATGGCTTGTTTCTTCCATTAAACTCGCCCTGAATAGATCAGACAGGTCTTCTACGGCTTTTTCAGCTTTATCAGCATCGACACGTACAAGGCTAGCAATTGTATTCATACTGTTAAACAGAAAATGCGGCCGAATCCTCGCCTTTAATGCCTGTAATTGGGCATGGCTTTGCGCCTGTATATTCGTTCTCCACTGGTATTGCACATAAAAATAGCGAAGCAGAACGCCATAAATAATAGCGCTAATCGCTAAGTTTCGAATGATAAAGTAAATAATTAATTGCTTATTTTCTTCACTTAGTTCTTCCATCAGGCCACTTATGTAAACTGCCAGCCCACTAAAAATCACCGTCACCAGCATCATCAATAAAAAACTTGAGCTTGCACATACTTTAACCGACTGTTTATTAAGCCAGTCTCTTAACGCACAGAGCAAACTGGCATTAACCAGGCCTATCCATTGTGAAAAAAAGGATATTAGCGCCAGGCGCTGCCAGAAGCCCGCCTGTTCAGAGGGCGCCAGTGCAAGCAGCAATGACAATAGCTCAACCATGAGTATCAGCATAAAAACAGCTGACACATCACATAAATTAGGGATAAAGCCCTGATTTGAATTTGAATTTAAATCCTTTTCCATAATTGCAGTTTAGACGATAAGCGGTAGTTTTGTTGAGTACTTAGGCAGTTGTTAGACTATTACGGATCTTTCTCGGGCTGGTAAACTGACGGGATGACACTCTAATTGGTTAGAGCCACGCCTTTTGTTATACTCCGCGCTAATTCGAAACCCGCATCAGGACTCAGCAATATCATGAGCAATTCTAAAGATTCAAAACAAACACCAGACAAGTTATGGGGTGGCCGTTTTTCTGAGCCAACTGATGCATTTGTAGAGGCATTTACTGCCTCGGTACAATTTGATCAACGTATGTATCGACAGGATATTGAAGGCTCACGTGCACACGCACGTATGCTTACAAAAATCGGCGTACTGACTGACGAAGATTGTCAGTCATTATTAAAAGGCCTCGACCAGATAGAGCAGGAAATAACTGACGGAAAGTTTGAATGGTCGATAAGCCGTGAAGATGTTCATATGAACATTGAAGCTCGTCTGACCGAAATTGTGGGTGATGCTGGCAAACGTTTACACACAGGTCGCTCACGAAACGATCAGGTCGCCACGGATATTCGCCTGTATTTACGTGATCAGATAACCTTTGCAATTGCAGAAATTCGTCGTTTGCAAACGGGGTTACTGGATTTAGCGGAACGTGAAGCCAGCACTATTATGCCTGGTTTTACACACTTACAGGTTGCTCAACCCGTTACATTTGGACATCACCTGTTAGCCTGGTTTGAAAACATGCAGCGTGATGCATCTCGATTTGAAGACTGTGCTCGACGCATGAATGTACTTCCCCTGGGCGCGGCGGCACTGGCCGGCACAACATATCCTATAGACCGACATTTCACTGCAGATTTACTTAAATTCGATGACGTTTGTCGTAATTCACTGGATGCTGTAAGTGACCGTGATTTTGCAATTGAGTTTTGCGCTGCGGCGGCAATTCTAATGACTCATTTATCACGTTTTTCTGAAGAACTGGTTTTATGGTCTTCTGCACAGTTTAATTTTATTAATCTGCCTGATCGTTTCTGCACCGGCTCGTCTATTATGCCGCAAAAGAAAAACCCGGACGTACCTGAGCTCGTTAGAGGTAAAACAGGTCGAGTTAATGGCCATTTAATTTCCTTACTCACCCTGATGAAGTCACAACCACTGGCTTACAACAAAGATAACCAGGAAGACAAAGAACCCATTTTTGACACAATCGACACCATATTAGGTTCATTGCGCGCATTTGCCGACATGATCCCTGCAATTGAATCAAAAAAAGAAAACATGTATGGCGCTGCAAAACAGGGCTTTTCAACTGCAACCGATTTAGCAGACTATTTAGTTGTTAAAGGCCTGCCATTTCGTGATGCCCATGAAGTAGTAGGCAAAGCTGTCGCTTATGGTGTTGAGAGTCAAAAAGACCTAAGTGAAATGACACTTGAGGAATTACAGAATTTCTCAGATATTATCCAGCAAGATGTATTTGATGTGTTAACACTGGAGGGCTCGGTTGCCGCCCGTAACCATATTGGAGGCACGGCACCCGAACAGGTGTTAATTGCAGTTAAAGACGGCAGGGAAAGAATAAAATAAAAGCTGACTTTACACTGCTCTGGCACGTCTCCCTCGGGGAAAGGTCTCGTTTTTTGAGCCCTGTCCCCTGTTTTGATGCCATCAAGAGTATTACGGCGTCGACTACCTACACTGTCAGTTCCTGGTGGTATGACTTAAGGGACAGAGCGCCAAAAAGCGGCGGTCTTTCCCCGAGGAAGACGTACCAGAGCATATATTTACAAATGTGTGCGTAATTCAGCCTCAACTAATGCATATGCATCATTGAGATTCACTAAAATATTCGCAAGTTCATTCGCATTACTAACTTTTGCTTCGTCTTCAAGTCGTTTGGCACACTGAAAAACCTGCATAGCACCTATACTCCCGCTACCGCCTTTCAGTTGATGTGCATTATGTATAACAGTGTCTGTATCACCCGCAGGTAGCGCGGTGTTTATGCCTTCAATCAACTTGGGCGAATTTCCAAGATAAGTCTCAATAAACTCACCAAGAGAATCTCCCATCAGATCTGCGATCTCATTAAATACTAATTTATCTATTACTGGCTCAGTCATAATTTCATCTAGTTAATCGTTATCGGGAAACATCACCGACCAACATGGCTTCAGGCACATATTGACGAATGGCGCTTGTAAGCTCTTTACATAATCCAGGTCTGGGTTTATGTGAAACCCATAAACAGTTGATTTTTAAGTCCATATTAGCAAATACAACTTCTGAGCTATATCTACTGAGTACCATTTGAATATCTTGCAGAGTTCGATCAATATAGTTTTGGGGTTTTTTCTTTAATTTTGGAATGATCAACATGAAATCAACGAATGAATTACCATTCTCATCACGGGTAGGCGCAAGCTTATAAAGCGGCTCTCCTGGAATCACACCCTTAAACATATCAATTTTTTGATCAGACATAAGCTTCTCACATGGAATTAGCTAGTGCTTTTATTAAGCTTAGACGAACTCATTAAAGAACGCTAAGAAATTTACATTATCATTTACTAAGACGACTGTCTAACAAATAGACTAAATATATTTGCCTAAGTGGCCTATTTCGTGGATAATACCTGACCAAATTAGTCAAGATTATTTATTTTTACGAGGTGATGTAATGGAAGCGATTGTTGACGGTAAAACAATTGAATTAAGCGAAGCAGGCTGGCTGCTAAATTTAGATGAGTGGAGCGAAGAATTAGCTGCACAAATCGCAATTACTGAAAATGTGCCCGAGCTTACAGAAGAGCACTGGAACATTATTAGAATGGCACGTGAGTACTTTCTAGCTAACGGTACGGTTTGTGAGCCACGCGCTTTTTCAAAATTAATGAAAAAAGAATATGGCAAAGACAAGAGTGACCAGAAGTATATATACTCTCTGTTCCCAACGGGTCTAATTAAGTGTGCAAATAAAATTGCAGGCTTGCCACGTCCAAAGGGCTGTAGTTAGTTTTTAACTACTTCCCCCCGGCGAAAAATAAAAAGGGTGACGTTGAGTCACCCTTTTTATTGCGTGAAACATTACCACAGAAGACAGACCCTCTGGAGAAAGGTATTTTTGAGGTTATTTCACCGCAGGCGCAGTAAGCTCAAAAAACTCTCTGTCCTCTGTGCCTGCGTGGCAAATATTTTAAAAACCCAAATAAGGCAAATCTATAAACGATGCGTGATCCCAAACGTAAATGCCACATCAGGCCCATTATCAAAATTAACTATATTCTCCACCAGGCCCACTTCAATAATATTGTTCTCAGTTCGCCACTTATATCCCAGATGAATTTCATGGCTAACTTCATCTAGTGCGCCAAGATCAACCAATACACCATCACTAAATAAGTATTGCACGATAAATGCTTCGTCTCTATCAACTGTAAACTCATAACCTAACATCCCGGAAAACTGTTTTTTTGCCAGTGGAATCAGGCCTAAGGCTTCATCTGATCCAAAACGCGTAAATGACACATTACCAAACATATAACCTGATGATTTTTTCTGGGCTATTGTTAATTGCATACCGTAATCAAAGGCACCTTTTTCAATCATTCCGTCTGACAAGGTTTCCAGGCTTGTATTAAACACTATTGCAACCGCCGGCCACTGCTCACTTTTATCTATTAATACTTTCTGTATAGACAAACCTATTGTTTGAGAAAATGCTCCATTCAACTCATTGCCAAAACTTGCAGAATACTCTGGCACTTCTATACGAGTTTGATTTAAATTTGTATCACGTCCATTTTGCTCAATACCAAACACATCATGAAACGTTTCAACAACTTTATCTAAATTTAAATTTCTGATTCTTCTATCATTAAAAGATAACTCTGCTGACCAGCCATATTTAAAGCCATGATTGACGGCCAGACGCGTATCTGTGAAATTAAAATCAACCAGATAGATATCTGGCGACTGTAAAAATACACTCACCGCTGCAATATTAAACTGAAACTCTGTTTCACCCTCTGGCAAACCATAAGCTGATCTCGGTAGTGGTGCTAAACGTAATGCCTGCCCGGGAGATAACGAACGAATATTCAAAGGCCCCAGAGTGCCCTCCCAATATGCATCAGGCGTAGGCGACTCTGCATTAGCCGTAGTGAAAGTAGACAAGACCGTGAGTAATACAATTAATTTGATATTATAATCGTGATTACACATGTTTGTTTTTCATCCTTAATATTTTTTTCATTTTTATAAATCATAAATTATATTGATAATAATCAATGACTTAATCTAATATTCAAATCTTGCAATACGTCCTTTCAAGATTATGTAAATATTAGGACTCAATATTAGTCAGACAGTTGCATTATTAATATTGGAAATATTTGCACATATTGTTTAAAATATTTGAATGAAACTGACACTTGATGCGCTTCTCGTTCTTGACACCATCAACAGACTGGGTAGCTTTGCTGCAGCAGCAGAATCATTACACCGCGTGCCCTCAGCCATTACCTACAGCATGAAAAAACTCGAACAGGATTTAAATACCACACTGTTTGACAGGGCTGGCCATAGAGCGCATCTGACTGAATCTGGTAAATTTTTGTTATTAGAAGGCCGCCATTTATTAGACCTTGTTTCTGAGCTGGAAAATCAACTAAGAAAAGTGTCTAAAGGATGGGAGATAGAATTAAATATCGCTATTGCTGACATGTTACCCAGCAACGGTTTGCTAGAGCTTATTCAACAGTTTTATAAAGAGAAAAGTGGTACTCGAATTAAATTACACACAGAAGTTTATGGTGGTATCTGGGATGCATTAATGAGTAACAGGGCAGATCTGGTTATTGGTGCGCCGGATAATGGACCCCCAGGCGGTGGTTATCATACTCAGGCTTTAGGTGATATCGAATGGGTTTTTGTCGTCGCCCCCGGGCATCCACTTGCAACACATAAAGAACCCATACCTGAGACTATTATTTCTGAATATCGTGGAATTGCTGTAGCTGACACATCACGAGACTTACCGAAAAGAACCGCTGGCATTTATACTGGCCAGGATGTTTTTACTGTGTCCGATTTTAAAACAAAAATTAATGCCCATATTATGGGAATGGGTGTAGGTTTTTTACCGCAGTATTTAGTCAAAGATGAAATACAAAATGGACTATTAATTGAGAAAAAAGTCGAGACAGGTCATCAAAAGACATCCACTTACTTCGCATGGCGAACGGGCAGAACGGGTCGCTCATTAGAGTGGTTTGTAAACAGACTGAATGCTTCCGTTTTTTTATGAAATTATAATGAGATTTATATCATGCCTGAGAATATCTATAGCGGTAGTTGCCTTTGTAATAAAATTAAGTA
This sequence comes from Gammaproteobacteria bacterium, assembly GCA_026195255.1. GTDB lineage: Bacteria > Pseudomonadota > Gammaproteobacteria > SZUA-229 > SZUA-229 > SZUA-229. Next base: position 19,063 of record JAPHSS010000025.1, read on the forward strand.
TGAAATATCTGGAGTAATTAAGAATATCATTTATTGTCATTGTTCAAAGTGCAGAAAAGCACAAGGTAGCGCCTTCGCTACTAATGGAAATGTGAATAAAATTAATTTCAAGTTTATTATTGGTGAAGACGCATTAACCGCTTATGAATCCAGCCCTGGCCAGACAAAATATTTCTGTAAACATTGCGGTTCACCAATTATAAGTAAAAACAATAAACACCCGATATAATTCGGGTGCGCATTGGAAGCATAGAATCGGAGATTACTGAAAAACCTGAAGCCCATATTTTCGTTAACTCTAAAGCTAACTGGGAAAAAATCGAAGACGACTTACCCCAATACGATGAATATCAGACGTTGTAGTTAAAAACATTAGAGTTTTCTTCTTTGATATATTCATGAAGAATTTCTGCATACAATAAACTTTAATGTCTAGTTTCATTTTAAATAAAACGATTCATATCATTCGCTTCTGAAAAAAATTCTTATTATTTTTTGAATTACGTTCTCACACAGTCTATCTGCTATACCGGCTGTATTTAAATATCTCAAAATACCTATAGCTATTCACACAAATACATCGATCAGTTGAAGTCACTATCAGCAACCATACGCATTAGAAAATTTTCAAACGTTATTTAATATTAGCGGTATTTGGTTTTTCAATATTAACAAATGGCTGCGGTTTTGAAATAGCATAACCCTGAGCATAATCTACCCCCATCAAACGTAACTTTTCGAGGATTATTTCACTACTTACATATTCCGCAATGGTCTTGATCCCCATAATCTGACCCACTCTATGAATGGCCTCCACCATGCCGTGGGCGACAGGGTCTGACGCAATGCCTTCAATCAGCTGCCCATCGATTTTGAGAAAATCTACCGGTATGTTTCTCAGATAACCAAAGGATGAGAGACCACTACCAAAGTCATCCAGGGCAAACGAAAAACCCGTTTCTCGCAATGTTTTCATTAACTCCATGGCCTGGTCAAAATTACTGATTGCAGCGGTTTCGGTAATTTCAAAACAGATACTAGCGGGGCGAATGAACTCATCGAGCAGCGAAGTGATAAAATGTGGAAGATTATCCAGTCCCAGTGATGCCCCGGAAAGATTGATATTAAACACAGTATTCTCAGCATGACCCGCACGAGAGAGCCTGCTGATCTCGGTAAAACTCGCGCGAATCACCCAACGATCAATATCCGGCATTAGATTATAACGCTCGGCTGAGGGTATGAATGCCATCGGTGCAATCACCTTGCCATCTCTGCCCAGCATGCGGACCAGAACTTCAATGTGTTTGGGATGCGTTTCATTCAAAGGCATAATTGATTGAGAATAGAGGATAAATCGATCTTCTTTCAACGCCTCTGTTATGTGTGATACCCACTGCATTTCCCCCTGGCGACTGGCAAGTTCAATATTGCCTGGCTCATAAACCTGTATGCAGTTGCGGCCTTTGTCCTTGGCCGCAAAACATGCAGCATCAGCATCACTGAGAATTTCTGCAGGGCTTGCACTGTCTGCTGTGATCGGTACTACGCCGATACTCACGCTGACTTCAAATGTTTTATCGTCCCATATAAAACGGAATTCTTTCACCACCTTGCGCAAACTTTCAGCAATATCAACTGCTTTTTCCAATGTACAGTTTCCCAGCAACAGCCCGAACTCGTCACCTCCCAGTCGCGCCAGAATATCCGCACTCCTTATTTTCCCCTCAAACAGATAACTAACCTGGCGTAGTAATTTGTCACCGGCCACATGGCCACAGGTGTCGTTTACAATTTTGAACTGATCGAGATCCAGGTAACATAAGGCATGTTGTTCACCTGATTTTTTTGCATGAGCCAATGACTCAATCAGGCGCCGTTCGAACTCGCGCCTGTTGATTAATCGTGTAAGCGAGTCATGGCTGGCATGATAAGATAACAGGTGATTTTCGCTGTGACCCATGGATGACTCATAAAAAACCATCACTGCACCCACCGCATGCCCTGCATGGTTACGTATCGGCGCGGCAGAATCCTCAATGGCGTATTCCGTACCATCCTGGTGTACCAGAATGGTATTATCATTCAGACCGACAACACGCATTTCCTGCAGGCATATATCAACAGGATTAGGTTCAGGAGCCCGTGTAAGTCCATTCATGATATGAAAATAATCCCGCAGGGGTTTGCCGCAAATATCCTGCGTTGTCCAGCCCATCATTTTCTCCGCGATAGGATTAAGGTATCTGACATTGCCCTTTTCATCGGTACTAATAACCGCATCCCCAATTGAGCGCAGAGTAAACTGAGCCAGCTCCTTCTGCTGGAAAAGATCATTCGAGGTCTGGCGTATCTTGAGTAAAGCGATAATCATGGCTATAAATGCCACTAGCAATAACGCCAGAATCGCGATAAAACGAATTAAGCTCTGTTTTTTAACCGCCACGGCATGCTCACTTGCTACCTCGGTAATAGCCGTATTGATCGCAATTATGCTATCAATGGCAAGCGTTGCTTTTTCCATCCATTCAATCGTGTTATAGCCATATTTACCATCAGAAATACCCTGGTAAACCCGTTTGCGTAATTCAGAGAATGTCTGTAGAAAAGTATTTTCCATCTCCTCAATCGCAACAAGTATCCGTGGATCCAGTCCCGGTTGCTGCTTTACAGACTGCATTATACGCAACTCCTGTTCCACCACATGACGATAATTTATCAGGCTAGCCTGCGCCTTCTCGGGAATGGCCTGTTGCGTACCAATATAGTAGGCAAAAACAGCGCGTTCTCTGCCGGCATGCTCACTCGCCAACCACACCCAGCGCTTTAATGTCAGGTTGAACCTGGCAATATCACGGGGCATTTCCACTGTCGTTAGTAATGAATCACGCAGTATTGCAATGGCATTTATAAAATCTGTCGCTATCTCAATCCAGGCTTCTGCTGTAATTTCCGCATCACCACTCTCTATTTGCCTGTCGACCCTGGATCGCGCCTCTCTAAATAGTTCAAACGCCTGACTTGAACGTTGCAGTTTACTCGACAATATCTTCTTAAATTTATCCCTCTGTTGCAGCTGAAGTATTAATGCCTTCGCGTTCAGCCAGGTTGCATCGCCATCTAGTCTAAGTTGTGTAATCTGCTCACGGATTTCGGATAATCCTGCGTTCTTACTCTCACTTAGCAATAACGAGGTTAATCCACGCTCCACTGCTTCAATATTGGAAGCCCTGATAAGATTATCAGTTACTCGATTGACATATGCCATATCTCTGGCATCAACATATTCAAGGTAGGTGGATCTACCCCATTGGCCGACAAGGCTGACAATAATGATGCTCAGAATAATTACTGAGCTGTTTATAATCTTACGTTGATCCATACTTGCCCACATCAAAGACACTCTCCGGTATCTGGGCAGCTGTATTTATATTTCATTATTACTTCAATTCAAAATGATATCTTACGACTATTATATAATAGTACAAAAAGGAGGGTTATCTATTCTCGGGTACAATTTATCTGAATTTTCCAAAAGAGATGAGATTCTCATTTAATATATAACTCTGATTATTCTCGTTGTTACCTAAGGTCACGTCAGAATATTGTATGCCGTAAATATAACCTGGTGATGTTTTATATTACTAAGAAAGCAATACTCACAAACTTAAAGCCAACAAGTGCCATTTGTCACTATGGATTTCTTTAAGTAGATATTGAGTGCCCAGGTGTTAATAATAACCAGTCGTAAATGCCTGGTCTGGAGCATTGTTGAGCGCATAGTCAAACGACATAAGACAGCCACTAACTGATAGCAGGCACTTATAAAACACGCTCTTAACGTCCACTATGTGTGGTGACCTGCTGGCTAAATAGTCACAAACCTGGAGTGTGGAAATATTATGTTATTTAAAATTTATAAAATATTAACGATTATTATACCGATATAGGTCAAATATGCCGTATTCGACTGGCTCTTGCTTTGCAAATTGCTCATTAAAATAATCAGCCTCTTTCCAGAAATTTGACGCGGTTCTACGTATCCCATATCTACCAACGAAACGTTCATAATCATCCCTGGTTTTAATAGCAATGATCTGATCTGCAAAACTTTTCAGATCATTTTCATCAACCGTAAAAAAGAAGTTCGGATATGAGCCTAATATACCTTTATACACGGTTAGTGTATCTGACTCTTTGTCTCTGTGATCTACTTCACTCAGCAAAGAACTAATATTTTTATATCCCTTATTATTAATCAATGTATATACCTGAGTTTTATCATTGCCTGTCACTTTGATAAAACTAAGATCAGGAAATACCATTAAACTACTCCCTTTAATTTTAGCTATTCTCTGGAGATGTTTATCCATTGAAGAAATTTTATCATCTACACTGCATAACATATTGTCACAACGATTGATCACATCATTTATATAATCGTTATGTTTCAGTCGTTTCTCAATATTTTGATAAAGCTCTCTTTGTGGATTGTCTGTTTTATAGCCGTATACAACCTGAACATCTAACCATGCATCTGGTTCTTTAAAATATTTTATCAAACTCTCTCGAATACCTTTATACCAGGATGCGCGTAGTTCCCTTCGGTTTTCAGAGGGTATAAAGGCTAAAAAAGTATTTTCTGCTTCCATTCTCAAAAAATCCATATAAATACGTGTATTAAATTGATGACCTATATTGCCATGAACGTCATATCCGGCAACCAGTAAGTAATGAATTCTTTCAAATACCGGATAATCAATCACCCATGCTGATTCCGGATAATCACCTAACAAACCCTGTTTTACAGTAGCGCTATCGAAATGTCTGAATACAGTAAGCGCACTGTTATTTTTATTCATTCCATTACTACCATCCCAGATATATGAAAGCGCTTTATTTAGATCTGTAGGCGGCATATTAATATATTCTTCCTGCCTAACAAGCATATTTTTATTCTGCAGGTCCCAGTACTTTGTCCATGTACTAATTAAATTTAAAGTATTCCCCTGTTCTGCCGGCAAACTAAAATCAGAAGCCATTGCCTTTAAATACTCAGTATCACGATTTACTTTTAATTTATCTGGATCCGTAAAGAATACCCAGAAATTATCTTCGATTACATTCAAAGCAACCTGGCCTCGACATACAGGCCCTTTAATAAAACCTTCTATGAAAAATTTGGAATCATCTAATAAAAATTTATATCTGGCCTTCACCGGAATATCTGAAAATGTTTCAATAGGATTTGATGCGACAATAGCTTCATATGAAGGTAATTTATCCACCTTATAATCAGGCTTGATAAACAGCTTATTAATTCGCTTTATTCGTTCATCTGATAATTCATAAACCACATGAGATTTATCAACAATAGATGACTTTTCATATTTCAATCTATAATAGAAAACATCAAGCTGTGGGTCATCATAAGGTCGAATACTGGCAATTTCATTTATAACGGTACCGGGAGGTGTAGATGAACGAACCAGTCTGAAAAAATCACGTGCATTCTCTCCTTTAAAATGCAGGTGGGCTATAAATAAATGCTCGTAAATATATCGACTAACTAGTTTGTGTTTTAAATCTGTATGATTTAAAAACAACTCCCATTGTTTAATCTGCTTTTTTGTAGATGCTGAAAGTTTTATCTGGCTATCATCGGGCATACCCTGTGAGAGCCATTTAACTAATATATGGTATTCGTCGTCCGATAAATTAGGTGTTGCAAATGGCATTCCCTGTAAGGGGTAATCATCTGCATAGTCTTCAAAATTTTCATTTACCGGGCACGTCTGCTGCCTGTTTAAACCTAAATCAAAGCTATCATCTATCATACCCACCCTGGGCTGCGGGTTTAGTTGTTTGAGGCGCAACATTTTATATAAAACAGAATCACGTAAATTATTTATTGCGTTATCTTCCTGCTCATTTAATATTGAATGAAACCCCTTTTCACGCCATTCTTTTTCTGATTTAGCATCAACAAAAAGGCGTGTAGGTTCTGATGAGAAAATTCGCTCCGCATCATATATTTTTTTTGGATTAGCCCCGCGCTTAATACCTTCTATTGATGTCATTTTTAGCTGACATGGCGCATCGTAACAACCATGACATACAACACATCTTTTTTCTATAACAGGACGAGCTTCATTTATATATGAAATATTTCTATCCCCTCCCTTTAATAGTATCTGATACTCAATATCAGACTGTCCTTTAGTCAGGCTCTGTTTTTCTCCGCCACATGAAATTATTAAAAAAGTGAAGCATATAACTATTACTGACCTGTGAAACGTCCCTTTCATTCTATATCCTCTAATTGCTCCCAGCGTTTATATGCCTCCTTTAACTCATATTCTATTTCTGACACCCGAGAAGTTGTAATAGCTATAATATCTTTATTTTGTTGATAAAATTTTGCATCTGCCATTTTTTCTGTAATTTCTGACATTTCCGTATCAAGTGTTTCAATCAATGCTGGCAGCTCATCTAATTCCTTCTGTTCTTTAAAACTTAATTTTTTAACCGGCGTTTTTTTTGCTGTATTAACATCTGTCTCTTTATTTGCTTTTCCTTTAACAGGTGTTTTCTTGTTTCTTGTCATTTTATCTTTAAATTGTCTTAACCAGTCTTCGTAACCACCAACATATTCATTTACCTGACAATCACCCTCAAATACTAATGTGCTTGTTACCACATTATCTAGAAATGCCCTGTCATGGCTAATTAGAATCAGGGTGCCTTCAAATTGCATTAACAGGTCTTCCAGCAATTCTAAAGTTTCAACATCCAGGTCATTTGTAGGTTCATCCATTACCAGCAAATTAAATGGTTTTGCAAATAATTTTGCCAGCATTAATCGATTTCGTTCTCCGCCAGATAATGTACTCACGGGTGAGTTTGCTCTATCTGGTGCAAACAGGAAATCGCTCAAATAACTCATGACATGTTTTTCTCTACCTGCCACATCAATTTTATCTGTACCAGGTGCGAGATTATCTCGAACACTTTTCTTTAAATCTAATTCAGCACGTAACTGATCAAAATAGGCAACTTCAAGTTTAGTGCCTAGTTCGACTTTACCCTGATCAGGCTTTAGCTCACCTAACAATAATTTAATTAAAGTTGATTTGCCCACACCATTAGGCCCAATAATTCCAATTCGGTCACCGCGTGTTATTAATGTACTAAAATTCTTTATTATCGGCGTATCAGCATAACTATAACTTACGTTTTCAGCTTCAATAACTCGTTTACCTGAGCTATCCTGAGCCGACATTTGCATATTAACCTGACCTTTCTGCTCTCGTCGTTGCATTCGCTCATTACGCAAAGCTTTTAATGCACGCACCCTGCCTTCATTTCTGGTACGACGTGCTTTTATACCCTGTCGTATCCATACTTCCTCCTGCGCAAGTCGTTTATCAAATAAAGCATTTTCCTTTTCTTCATTTTCCAGTGATTCCTGCTTACGTAATAAATATGTTTCGTAATTACCCGGCCATGATGTCAGCTTGCCCCTGTCAAGCTCTATAATACGGGTAGCTAATCGCCTTAAAAATGATCTATCGTGGGTAACAAACAAGACACTGCCATTCCAGTTAAGTAAAAACTCTTCAACCCACTGAATGGACTCTACATCGAGATGGTTGGTTGGCTCGTCCAGTAATAATAAGTCTGGCTCTGTAACTAATGCTCTGCCTAGCAATACTCGTCTCTTTAGACCACCTGATAACGAATTGAACTCATCATCAGTCGGCAATTCAAGCAGGGAGAGTGTTGTTTCAATCTGTTGTGACAAACTCCAGCCATCTACAGCTTCAAGCTCATGTTGAATCCTCGACAATTCCTCCATTTTCTGATCAGTATAATCTTCAGCTAATTGCAGGCTGCAGTGATGATAGTTTTTAAGTATCTCGCCCACTCCTTCAAGCCCTGAAGCAACCACATCATATACACTACCATCTACATCATCGGGGATATCCTGAGTAAGATAGGCTATTTTCAGATTTTGCTTCTGCTCAATACTGCCCTCATCTGCTTTAATCATTCCGCCGATAAGCTTCATAAGTGTGGATTTGCCCTCACCATTACGGCCTAAAAGGCACAAGCGCTCTTTTGCTTCTATTTGTAAATTAAGTGAATCAAACAAGTTGGGGCCGCCGAAGCCCAGATTTATATTTCGTAAAGTGAGTAATGCCATAGATTTAATTTATAATTATCCTGTTATGTAACGTGTATTTTATCAGAGCCAGATAGTATTATTAGGTTTTTCGCCATATAGATTAAAAATGAGCCTAACTATTCTTTCAATAATCGAATCCCCAACGCACCCTAAGTTATCTGGGCTGTTTCAGAGTATTGGGGCACGTGAAATCAAGGTAAACTCTAGCCGAAATGCGATTAAGGCACTTAAAACCTACAAACCAGACTTTATTGTGGCTGAATTCTTTTACGGTTATGGTAATAACTATGCGGGAGTCAATGTAAGTAACCTGGATGTTCTGCTATCAAGCTTGCCAAAATACTCACCCAATACCAAAACCATTGTATTTGTTCTTAAAGATGAAGCGCAACACATCGAGAAACTAAACTCTCTGTACCCTCTACATGCCGCTTTTTTACATGATACGCCCGAATACGCAATTGAAGAAGTAATTACAAGCCCAAAAGAGCAGGATTAACTGTGATTTTGACTAATTTCAAACTTAAATGAAACACACCTTTTAGCTGTAAATTATACCAGCAAAAATGAAACAGATACTCTCTATTCACACGGATATCATCAACCCTGAAATGCTGTCAAACGCTTTATTGAAAACGTTATTATTTTAGAGATACTCGTGGGTCTTAAAAAGATGCAAATTAGCTATATTGCTTTATATTCTGTCTAACATATTTACTTACGGATTAAGATCTGGTTTTACAATTATTTAGCTTAATGCGAAACTTCAGAATTCAAGTTCTCATCAAGTTTTTATGGGATAAAAATAGTGTCCGATTAAGTCATAACATAAACTATATTTTTAATATCAGATATTAAAAACTACAAATTAGACTATAGATATTTCATCACTTCACTTAACATCAGCTTAGCGTCTAAATTTTGGTATTTTTTCAATAAGCTCGTTCCATGTATCGACAAACTTAGGCTTGCTACTATTTACAGGTTTAGATAAAAATCGTGACAGCTCCTCTGCAAAAGCATCGATATCTTTCACCATGCCTTTAATTCCACGATGATCTACAAAAACTAGCTGGCCTTGTTCTTTTATTATAAGAGACAGTTTTAATCTATTAGCCGCAGTCTTTTCTGATGTATACAAATCAAACCACTCACCTACTTTCACATAACCAGGTAATTCATTTAATATACTCTCATATTTATTAGACTTATCTTCAAGCGCCTGTTTTTCAAAAAGAGAATTGTTTTCATGTTTAAATTTATTTAAATTTACAGAAATTGCCTTTTTTAAGGCTTCAGTATTAATTGTAATTCTTTTTTTATCAATATCTGATTCAGATAAGAACTCATGTATAGACTTAATTAATTCTAACCTGTTATCATTAATATCAGTCCATTTGCTAATATCTTCAATAGGCTGTAGATACTCAATTATTATTCTAAAATAATCTATCCCTTTAACCCAGTACTCACTTTTAATATCTTTTTTATAACATTTTTTATACATGAATTGTGGCCATATTTTAAGAGTCAATTCATGTGCCAAAATTGGTATACTATTATTTGATATTACTTTTTGTAGCTCAGTTATAATCTTCTGTTTAAAGCGGTCTTTCTCATCTTTTCTTAAAAGTTGTTTGTCTTTGATTTCATAATTATTTATAACTTCATTTTTATCAGTTTCATCAATTAATGTTAGTAATTTTCTATTCGCTATTATGAAATCATCCAGGCTCACTTCATTTACATGTATTAGACTGTCAGTTATTTTACTAATATTTATCGACAGGTCTTTTAGGTTTTCTTTTGAGCTAGATATTTTAGTTAATAATAACAGTGTAATTCGTGCTGGATGTGATCGATCACTAAAAAATTTTTTATCAGATGATATTTTTATAACAGGTGAGCGTAGGCCTATTAGATACGGTTTTATTTCCTGAGGTATACTTGAGTCTTCTTTTAATGAAACGAAGAGCATGTCTATAAATTGAAGCGTTTTTGTCGCCATAATTAAACCAATAATCATATATTCTAAATGAAATTCCATTATTAATTTAGAATAGAGCAATCTTCATGAATTCATTCATAAAGCACTAATCGATTATCAATTTATTTTATGTCATTTTCTCAAGAACTGAGAACTACTAGAAAGTAATTTGTTTAATTATAAAGACTACTGTAATTGTGAGCTTTATCAATCAATTTCGGTTATTTTTAGATTTATTACCGACCAATGGGAATATAATGTTAAACGCTTATAAGTATTATTTATAAGTCGTTTTGTCTTATAGTTTTATTTTATAGCCTGGGCAGCACACCAGGCTGATGACCATGCCCATTGAAAATTATATCCGCCTAATTGACCTGTAACATCTAAAACTTCACCAATAAAATACAGATTATCTACTATCTTAGATTCTAAAGTTTTTGATGATATTTGTTCAGTACTAATACCACCTGAAGTTACCTCAGCTGTTCTGTAACCTTCTGTCCCTGATGGTGTTATACACCAGTTATGTACCGCTTTATGAATCTTATTTATTACAGGTTTATCTAATTGTTTTAATTTCAGTTCTACAGGAAAATCTTCACATATAAATTCAGCTACTCTTTTTGGTATTATTGCGCTTAAACTATTTACCAAAAGCTTGTCAGGATGTTTTAATCTTTCAGATTTAAAATAGTCCGATATATTTGCAGATGGTAATAAATCGATTTCTATCTCTTCTCCATAATTCCAGTAAGCAGATAGTTTAAGTATCGCGGGACCACTCAATCCTCGGTGAGTGAATAACATATCGTCTTCAATAGTATATTTGTTATTACTGACAGACACACGTAATGACACACCAGCAAGCTCTTTAATTCTACTTAATAATCTTTTAGGTAACGTAAATGGCACTAATGATGCTTTTGTACTGACCATTTTATGTCCAAATTGCTCTGCAACAGTATAACCATAAGCTGATGCACCGAGCGTTGGAATTGACAAACCACCTGTTGCAATCACTAATGAATCACAACTAAAAACATCTATGTTAGTAACAATATCAAAATTTGAATCTTTTGTTATTTTATTTACCTCACATTTTTTAAATATTTTTACACCAGCTTTTGCACACTCATCCAGAAGCATTTTTAATATATCTTTTGAGCTATGTTTACAGAATAATTGGCCTTTATCCTTTTCCACATATTCAATATCATGACTTTCAACTAACGATAAAAAGTCGTATGCGGTATATTGATTTAAGGCTGATTTAACAAAGTGGGGGTTTTCTGATGTAAAGTCATCATACAGAGTATTCAAATTTGTAAAATTACATCTGCCTCCACCTGACATTAATATCTTTTTACCCACTTTATTTGCGTGATCAAGTACTAAAACACGTTTATTATTAGCTATATTAAATGCACAAAATAAACCTGCTGCTCCCGCACCTATTATTATCGTGTCATAATGGTTCTTCATATATTAGTTATCTTATGTATCACTATACATCACTTAGTCTGTTAACCAGTCGTGCTATTTGTGCCCAGTCATGTGAAACAATATCCTGTGAATGTGCAAGATGATTTCTAAGTGACTCTAGTTCTTTAATTATTCTTTTAGCTTGTTTACCTGATTCAAAACCAATTTGCTCTACTGATTTTTTATCTGTGATTAAGATACCAGCTTTATCTGAAAATTGTAAACAGTCTATAAAATTACAGTGCACGTCACGTTTTTTTCTTTCCTCCCATATCTTCCTGGTTTTCTCTAATCGACCGCTAGTCATTACCTGCGTCCAGGTTCCGTCAGGATATACTTTTTCTATTAATTGAGTTATAGCTGTTTCAATCATAGTCACCAGTCCAAACAACCACATTCTAACTTGAGGCTTGTTTATTTCGTTCCTGGTTATTACTCCTGTCACCTCTGAGAAAATACTTACAAAACAAAAATCATGCCTTGTTAGTACATGTATAACATCACTTAAACTTGCAGTGCCTCTTATTACCTGATCAACAGTAAAATGACGCATACTATCGCCACACACCTTACCTTTTAATCCTATTTGTTTTACATAACCTTGAACGCTGCCATTTATTCTAATACTAGCCACACTTTGCTTATGGTATTTGAATGCTTTTTCAGCTATGTTATTTTTTGTATTACTATCAAAGGAGAGTAGACTTTCTGCAATATCCCTGGCGGTGAATAACTGTAAATATTTGTTTTTAAAATTTATATCTGAAAATCCTGGTAAATTCATTAATGCATTTTTAACAGGTTCAATATGTCTTTGTATTCTAGGGTCAACACCAAGATCTTCACTGCTTTTTATTAACAGTTGCTCAGCTTGTTTTAATAAATTTGAGTCACCACCTACTAAAATATTTAATAATGCATACATCTCAGACATATAGGTAATAGCAAATTTTTTATCATTTTTAACTATATCTGTACAATTATGAATTAAGTCGGCTAGCTTAATTGTTTTTGCTCGACTCGATGCGGTCGCTAAATGTTGACGATCTATTTCTTTACGTGCCGCTCGATTACCATCAGAGGGTTTACTAATATCAGTTAACTCTTCAACAAGATCTGCTACAGACCTACCAAATGATTTTTCAATATCACCTAATGTTGCAGGTGTATCCTCCACCGTATCATGCAACCAGGCTGCTGCAATGACTTCTTCATCATCAGTTACAGTAGAAACCAGTTTGGCAACTTCGTGAAGGTGTGTTTGGTAGGGTTGTTTTGTATATTTACGAACATGGCCTATTCTTTGATGCTCGGAAGTTGCAAATTTTCGTGCTTTTTTAATTAACTCTGACATATTTTTAACTCAGAATAATACTAGGTTATGTTCTGTATAACTTAGCTGATTTATTTTCGCTACTATTGCGCGCACTAATAACTATTCAAGCTATAACTTATTTCTTCTTCAATGGCCTTTGCCATCCGGAAATAGTTTTTTGTGGTGACCGACTTATTACTAACATATCTTCTGAAACATCTTTAGTAACCGTAGCTCCGGCACCTATTGTCACACCATTAGATATATTAACAGGCGCTATTAGCTGGGTATCAGATCCTACAAAGACATTATCGCCAATTACGGTTTTATGTTTATTTGCACCATCATAGTTACACGTTATGGTACCCGCACCAACATTAACATTTTTCCCCATATCTGTATCACCAATATAAGAAAGATGATTCACCTTACTACCATCACCAATATTTGCCTTTTTTATCTCTACAAAATTTCCAACTTTAACATTTACACTTAAGTGAGTTTCTGGTCTTAATCTTGCGAATGGCCCAATCTCGCAGTTATTCTCTACTATTGCATTTTCTATTACACAATTCGCTTTTATATTTACATTTTCGCCAATTACAGAATTATTGATTACACAGTTTGGGCCTATGTTTGTTCCACTACCAATTTTTACCTTTCCTTCAAACACTGCATTAATATCGATATAAACATCATTACTAATTTCAACTTTACCTCGGACATCAATTCGCGAAGGGTCTGCAAGTGCCACACCATTTGTCATTAATTCATCTGCTATATTTCTTTGATATATTCGCTCTAGTGTGGCTAACTGCAAACGATTATTAACGCCTTCTACTTCATAACTTGATTCGGGTTGAGCTGTCTTTATTTCTATTTTATCTTTTTCAGCAAGCTCAAAAATATCGGTTAAATAATATTCACCCTGACTATTTTTATTATCTATATTATTTAATAATCGTTTTAGTGTTTCACCATTACAGGAGAGTATGCCTGTATTTACTTCCTGTATTTTCTGCTGCTCTTCAGATGCATCTTTCTGCTCAACTATACCTGTTACCTGTTTTTTATCGTTTCTTAGTATTCGACCGTAACCAAAAGGGTTATGCAGATTAACTGACAACAAGCCTACTTTGCCTTCAGAATTGTCTAATAAATTTTCTAATGTTTCTTTTTTAGTTAATGGAACATCACCATATAAAACTAAAACATTATTATTCAGGTTTACAGAATCAAACGCCTGCATCACTGCATGACCCGTACCTAATTGCTCTTTCTGTTCAACCCATTTAGCATCGAAATGTTTACAGCTAGCTTTAACCTGGTCTCCCCCATGCCCATATATAACAATGACCTCTTCAGCACCTAGATCTTTTGCCGTGTCATACACATGTTCAACTAATGGCTTATTTGCAAGTTTGTGCAGCACTTTAGGGATGCTGGATTTCATGCGTGTGCCTTTACCGGCGGCGAGGATAATTACACTTAGAGGCATTTTCATTCCTTATAATTTATACACATATACGCCCCAGAAGTAAAAGAACGTTATTTCTATTAACTGCTAATCATACAACATTTGTCTTATTTTGCGTCTATTTGCATTTATTTTTTTATTTTCTATTGGCATAAAAAAAGCCGGAACTAAGCCCGGCTTTTTTATGATTATTAACTACGGATTATCTGCGGTCTTTAATCTTTTTAATTGTTTCAACCAGTGCAGCTGCCTCAGCTAACTGAGCACTCGCTTTTGCAAAGTCCATATTAGACTTTTTATTCTTCATAGCTTCTTCTGCGTGTTGCTTAGCTTTCAAAGCGGCTGCTTCGTCCAGATCATCTGCACGAATTGCGGTATCAGACAATATTGTCACTACATGAGGCTGAATTTCTAATATACCACCGGAGATGAAATATGAATCATCCTCACCGTTTTGACCACGTACACGCACTTCACCCGCTTTAAGCTTGGTTAATAATGGTGTGTGACGTGGGGCAATACCTAATTCACCCATAACACCCGGGGCAAAGACCATAGTGGCTTCACCAGACCAGATTTCTTCTTCTGCACTAACAATGTCTACATGTGTTGTCATAGCCATAAGAGCTTTTCCTTACATGTTTTTCGCTTTTTCTTTAACTTCGTCGATGCCGCCTACCATGTAGAACGCCTGCTCTGGAATATCATCCAGTTCACCATCAAGGATTGCTTTAAAGCTAGCTAAAGTTTCTTTTAAGCTTACATATTTACCTTCTGCACCGGTAAATACTTCTGCTACGAAGAATGGCTGTGATAAGAAACGCTGGATTTTACGAGCGCGGGCAACGGCCTGTTTATCTTCATCAGATAATTCGTCCATACCGAGAATCGCAATGATATCTTTTAACTCTTTATAACGCTGTAATGTACCCTGTACACCACGTGCAATATCATAATGCTCCTGGCCAACGACCTGCGGATCTAACTGACGTGATGTTGAGTCAAGTGGATCAACCGCCGGGTAGATGCCTAATTCAGCAATTTGACGAGACAGTACTAATGTCGCATCCAGGTGAGCGAATGTTGTTGCTGGAGACGGGTCAGTCAAATCATCCGCGGGTACATATACCGCCTGAAACGATGTGATCGAACCGGTCTTAGTAGATGTAATACGTTCTTGAAGAACACCCATTTCTTCCGCTAGTGTTGGCTGGTAACCAACCGCTGAAGGCATACGCCCTAACAGTGCAGATACCTCGGTACCCGCAAGTGTGTAACGGTAGATGTTATCAACGAACATTAATACGTCACGACCTTCGTCACGGAAGTTTTCAGCAATAGTCAGTCCTGTTAAAGCAACTCGTAGTCTGTTTCCCGGGGGCTCATTCATCTGTCCGTAAACTAAGGCTACTTTATCAAGTACGCCGCCTTCTTCCATCTCGTAGTAGAAATCATTACCTTCACGTGTACGCTCACCAACACCCGCGAATACTGAGAAGCCACTGTGCTCAACCGCGATGTTACGAATTAGCTCCATCAATGTAACGGTTTTACCAACACCCGCACCACCGAATAAACCAATTTTACCACCTTTAGCGATTGGCATAACCAGGTCGATAACTTTAACGCCGGTTTCCAGTATCTCTACTTCTGAAGAAAGCTCTTCATACTTGGGCGCTTCACGGTGTATCGGCAAACGTGCTTCCTCTCCAATTGGACCAGCTTCATCAATTGGCTCACCAAGAACGTTCATTACACGCCCTAAAGTTTTCATACCAACAGGAACGCTAATCGCTGCGCCAGTATTAACTACTTCAACGCCACGTTTTAAACCTTCTGAAGAACCCATGGCAATTGTACGAACAACACCATCACCTAGCTGAGCCTGAACTTCTAATGTCAGACTTGCGCTTTCGATTCTTAACGCGTCATACACCTTAGGAATTGCATCCCTTGGGAACTCAACGTCGATTACCGCACCGATAATCGAAACAACTTTTCCAGCACTCATAGACTGATCCTCTTAATTTTAAATTCTTTCATTAACCTGTTTAATAACAGGAAAACTAAACCTGTAGACTTGTAGGTTCTTTATATTGTGCGGCTTAAACCGCACCTACTAAAGCCTACAAATTTCAATTTCTTATCTCTATTAATGACTCAGGTTGCCTCCGTGCGGCCTTCGAACAAGGCGGAAAATGTAAGTTTACAAGTGTAAATATCCATTTTCCAACGCAGTTATAAGGTCGCGCGGGGGTGAGCTGAGTTATTAATTAAACTGCTGATGCACCTGCAACTATCTCAGAAATCTCCTGAGTGATTGCTGCCTGACGCGCCTTGTTATAAACCGTTTCAAGTTCGCTGATAATATCACCTGCATTATCGGTTGCTGATTTCATAGCAATCATTCGTGCTGACATTTCACAGGCGATGTTTTCAATAACACCCTGATAAACTTGCGATTCAACAAAACGCATGAGCAGGCCATCAAGAATCTCTTTAGAGTCCGGCTCATAAATGTAGTCCCAGTGATGTTTTAATTTCTCATCAGTAGAACCACTTATGGGTAACATTTGTAAAATGTTTGGCTGCTGTGTCATGGTATTAACAAATTCGTTACTTACCAGGTATAGCGCATCGATTTTACCCTCGGCAAATGCATCTAACATTACCTTTATAGAGCCGATTAAGTCGTTAATGTGAGGCGAATCGCCTAACTGGCTAGCCTCAGCAACTATGTTACCCGGGTTACGTTTGAAAAAATCAACCGCTTTACGCCCAACAGGAACAACATCAATATCTACACCATTGTCATGATGTGCTTTCATATCGTTAATCGCTTTCTTGAAAACATTAACGTTTAAACCACCACACAGACCACGGTCTGATGTAACAACAATGTAACCAACTCGTTTTATTTCTCGCTCAATCATAAACGGATGTTTAATTTCCGCATGAGCTTGAGATAAATGCGCAATTACATTGCGCATTTTCTCAGCATATGGACGACTTGCTCGCATTCTTTCTTGTGCTTTACGCATTTTAGAAGCGGCAACCATTTCCATTGCTTTGGTAATCTTCTGAGTATTTTTAATACTCTTAATTTTACCGCGTATTTCTTTTGCACCGGACATCGTTTAACTCCGACTACCAAACACCGTTAGCTTTGAAAGCATCTAATGCAGTTTTCATTTCTGCAGCGATGTCATCATTGTAATCACCAGCTTCATCAATCTTCGAAACTAGATCGGCGTTATTAGATTTAACGTAAGACCACATGGCTGCTTCGAAATCAAGTACTTGCTTGACGTCAATATCATCCATATAACCTTCGTTCATTGCATACAGACTGAAACCCATTTCAGCCACACCCATAGGTGAATACTGAGCCTGCTTCATTAACTCTACTGCACGTTCACCCAGAGATAGCTGTGCGCGAGTCGCGTCATCAAGATCAGATGCAAACTGTGCGAAAGCCGCCAGTTCACGATACTGAGCCAATGCCAGACGAACACCACCACCCAGTTTCTTGATGATTTTAGTTTGAGCTGCACCACCTACGCGAGATACCGATAAACCCGCATTAATTGCCGGGCGGATACCTGCGTTGAATAAATCTGATTCGAGGAAGATCTGACCATCCGTAATCGAGATTACATTAGTGGGTACGAAAGCAGAAACGTCACCGTCCTGAGTCTCGATGATGGGTAGTGCTGTTAAAGAACCTGTTTTGCCTTTAACGCGACCGTTGGTTGCTTTTTCTACGAAGTTAGCATTCACACGTGCTGCACGCTCTAATAAACGAGAGTGTAAGTAGAATACGTCACCTGGATATGCTTCACGACCTGGTGGACGGCGTAACAATAGAGACACCTGACGGTAAGCCCATGCCTGTTTGGTTAAGTCATCATATACAATCAGTGCATCTTCGCCCTGGTCACGATAAAACTCACCCATTGAACAGCCTGCGTATGGTGCAATGTATTGCATAGCCGCAGAATCAGATGCTGCCGCAGCAACGATGATTGTGTGAGCCATTGCATCATGCTCTTCTAATTTACGAACCAGATTAGCAATTGTTGATGCTTTCTGACCAATCGCCACGTAAACACACTTAACGCCAGTCTCTTTCTGATTGATAATGGCATCTAATGCTACAGCTGTTTTACCTGTCTGACGGTCACCGATGATTAACTCACGCTGGCCACGGCCGACGGGAACCATCGCATCGATAGATTTCAAACCCGTTTGAACGGGTTGATCAACTGACTTACGTTCAATAACACCCGGTGCAATTTTTTCAATCGGCGCGAATGTTGTTGTTTCAATTGGGCCTTTGCCGTCGATAGGCACACCTAACGAGTCAACAACTCGACCTAAAAGTGCATCGCCTGTTGGTACTTCTAAAATTTTACCTGTGCACTTGGCAACATCACCTTCTTTCAGGTGCTTGTCTGAACCTAGTACAACCGCGCCTACTGAGTCGCGTTCCAGGTTAAGTGCTAAAGCAAAAGTTTCGCCGGGCAGTTCGATCATCTCGCCCTGCATTGCTTCCGATAAACCGTGTATACGCACGATACCGTCAGCCATACTTACAATAGTTCCTTCGGTACGGGCTTCTGCTACCGTCTCAAAGCTTTCTATTCTCTTTTTAATCAGTTCACTGATTTCTGATGGATTCAGTTGCATTCTAATTCCTCTTTTATGGCTCACACTTAGTGTGTCAACCTAATGGCTTACGGCCTGGGTTAGTGACCCAATTTTAGCCTGTGTCGAGCCATCGATAACTAAGTCGCCAGCGCGAATAATTACACCGCCTATTAACGATGAATCTACTTCGGTCGTTAACGTTATTTCGCAGCCTAATTTCTTTTTCAGGGCGTCGGTCATTGATTGAACTTGTGCATCGCTTAATGCGTATGCTGATGTCGCTGTTGCTTCAATTGTATTTTCTGCCATGGCACGCTGTGCTTCAAACAGAACTACAATTTCAGGCATCAACATAAGACGATTATTTTCAGCCATTACTTTGATAAAGTTTTTCTGTGTTTCAGATAACTTATCGCCGCAAATATCTAAAAGAATCTCGCCTTTCGTTTCAGCTCCCATTGCTGGGTTATCAATCACGGCTACAAATTCAACGTTGCATACTACTGCATCGATAAATTGCAGGGCGTCTGACCATTCCGCCTGCTTTGATTCAGCTTGCGCTACTTCAAAGGCTGCTTTCGCGTATGGTCGTGCTTGCGTTGTATATTCTGACATTACCTTTTACCCTTTATTATATCTGGGCAATCATGTCATCAACGATTTCGCTATGCGCTTTTTCGTCAACTTCACGTTTAAGGACTTTAGCAGCACCAGCCATTGCTATGCTTGCTACCTGCTGTCTTAGCGCTTCTTTTGCACGATTGACTTCTTGTTCAATCTCAGCTTCAGCTGCCGTTTTAACACGACCCGCTTCTTCTTTTGCATTGTCTTTCGCTTCTTCAACAATCTCAGCTGCACGCTTTTGTGCCTGGTTCATAATTTCAGATGCCTGAGCTTTGGCCTCTTTAATATGTTTTTCAGCCGCTTTTTCGCCTAGCTGTTGCTTATGCTGACCACGTTCTGCAGCAGCAAGTCCATCGGCAATCGTCTTTTTACGTTCATCCAGCGCTGCAATTAGCGGTGGCCAAACATACTTCATTACGAACCATACAAACACGAAAAACGCGATTGATTGTCCGATAAGAGTTGCATTGATGTTCATGTTATTTCCTCGTAACTTATAAGTTGTTAACTGTTCAGGTTGCCGGTGTGGGGCTTCAGGCCAGGGCGAAAAAAGTGAGCTTATTAATAAGTACTCATTTTCTAACGCAGGCATTAAGCCTCACGGCGGTAAGCTGGACTGTTAACCGCCAGCTACTGCGAAAAGTACATATAGAGCGATACCAACAGCGATCATAGGAACCGCGTCAACAAGACCCATAACGATAAAGAACTGTGTACGTAACATTGGAATCAGTTCTGGCTGACGAGCAGCACCTTCTAAGAAACGACCACCTAATATGCCGATGCCTATAGCTGCACCTAGTGCACCCAGGCCCATCATTAATGCGCCGGCGATGTATAGAAAAGCTTGTGCTTCAGTCATTGTAAAATCTCCTGTGAGAGTAGTTTTAATTTAAAATTTAAATTCTGTTATAACCACTATTAGTGGTCTTGATGTGCCATATCTAGATATACGATCGTCAGCGTCATAAATATGAACGCCTGCAGTGTAATAATCAGGATGTGGAATATAGCCCAACCTAACTGCAGCACACCACCAAACAGACCAGTGGCCAGTCCAGCTGAATACATTATTGCAATCAGAATGAAGATTGTTTCACCTGCGTACATGTTTCCGAAGAGTCGTAACGCTAATGAGATTGGTTTGGAGATTAGTGAAACCAGCTCTAATACCAGGTTAACTGGCATACCGATTTTACCGAATGGCTGGAATGCCAGTTCTTTAAAGAAACCGTCAACACCTTTTACTTTTACGCTGTAATAAAGCATCAACCAGAATACACCCAGCGCCATACCGAAGGTCACGTTTGGATCAGTACTTGGCACAACTTTGAAGAACACATGATGTGGGTCTGCACCAAAAAAGGTAGCTCCAATCCAGCCCGCTGCCATTGGCAACCAGTCAACTGGAATTAGATCCATCAGGTTCATTAAGAACACCCAGGCAAATACGGTTAAGGCTAATGGCGCAACAATATCGTTCTTGCCACTGAATGACCCACGAACACTGTCATTAACAAAGTCGACAATCATTTCTACAAAATTCTGAAAGCCATGAGGAACACCTGTTGTGGCTGTTTTAGCTACACCACGGAATAAAAAGAAAAACACAATTGCCAGGCCAAAAGACCAGCCAAGTGAATCTACATGAAATGCCCAGAAGCCCATTTCTTTAGCTTGCTCAGCTGTTTGCGCAAACATCCATCCACCTTCGGGATGATTACCGTAGGTCATATTCTGTAAATGGTGCTTTATATATTCGCTTGAAGTTATGCCTTCACTCGACATTCTTTTCTCTCCGGTTTGTATCATCATCATTAAAATAAAACGATGCTAATACGGGAATTATTGTTATTAACAAATAGCTGCACATTAATGCAACTACGTTGAGTGGTTTGATAACGTTAAACACGGTTACAAACAACATCACGGTCAAAATTATTTTACCGACCTCGGCACCATAATAGGTGGTGAGGATTTCAGATGACTCAACTTCCTTCTGTTTGGAAAATACTTTCCAGGCAAAATAAGCATTTGTCGAACTGGCGATCAGTGCACCGGCTAATATAGACGCTGCTAACGATTTATCTACTAACCAACTCAAAAAACCGGCAGTGACACTAACGGCTAACTGTATTAATACAATTCTCTTAATTTGAGTCGTTTTAGTTTTTAACATCGTATTGACGAAACGCATTCTTCGCCTCTGAAAACGCGCGCAAAGTATATGAGGATGAGCGGTTTGGGTCAACCTTAATGTACGAATAAGTCCAGTTTATTTAGAACTTTCTAATTTAGTGATAAAGGCGTTACGGCGCGGCTTCCGGGCTTATTCACTATACCCATACTTTATTCATTGAATAAAAAATATGCATACTTATGGCTGCAGGTAGTTGATATTAAACAATTATTGCTAATTCCATTTAAAAACAATGAAGTTAATAAGACATTTCTTCATCACTACGTTTTAATCAAACTTTAACGCCTGGAGAGCCAGAATTAATGAATTTTAGCGAGTATCCCATCTAACTCATCGAGACTCGTATAATTGATAACCAGTTTGCCCTTGCCATTACTTTTATGCTGAACATGGACCGGTGCGCCTAAACGCTCACTCACCTGCTCCTGTAATCGTTTAATATCCGGATCAATATTGTCAGATGACTCGCTAACTTTAGGTGGCGGGTTTAACTGACGTTTAACCTGTTTTTCGGTTTCTCGTACAGACCAGCCCTGATCAGCTGCTTTATTTGCCAACATACTTTGTTCAGCACCGGATAATGCTAACAGTGCACGAGCATGACCCATATCGATTTTGCGCTCATCGACCAGCAGTTTTACATCTTCATTAAGATCTTTAAGTCTTAATAAATTGGTTACCGATGCTCTGGAGCGGCTCACCGCCTCTGCAACCTGTAGATGAGTCATCTCAAACTCATCAATTAATCGCTGCAAAGCCCGGGACTCTTCTAATGGATTTAGATTCTCACGCTGTATGTTCTCGATAAGCGAAATAGCTGCCGCAGACTGATCATTAAGCTCTTTAATAACTGCGGGTATTTCATGTAATCCCGCTAGTTGGCAGGCACGCCAACGGCGCTCACCAGCGATTAACTCAAATTTACCGGCAGAAATCGGGCGCACCACAATTGGCTGAATGACACCCTGCGCTTTAATAGATTCCGCCAGTTCCTGTAAGGCATCTGGCTCAAAATGAACACGCGGTTGATAGGCGCCGCGTTGAATTAATTCTACTGCGATATGACGTAGGCCATCACCGCTTAATTCAGTGGATTCGGCTACGGGCGGTGCTGTAGGTATTGGTTTAGGGTCAGTCAGTTGATTAACTTCGGCTGCACTGCCTAACAATGCATTTAAACCTCGACCCAGGCCTCTTTTCTTTTTTACCATTTTCTACTCTGATATAAATTTATATTTTTCCACAAAGCCTAAAAGCTCACAGAAGGTTAATTGGCTTTAAATAATTAACTCTAATGCACTTTAATGTCTCTGTAGCGGATTTTTAAGCAACTGCAGGCTGTGATTTAACCTGTTTACGGATAACTTCACCCGCTAACGAAAAATAAGCCAGGGCTCCACGTGAAGTTTTATCATAGTTTAATACCGGCAGACCATGTGAAGGCGCTTCAGCCAAACGTACATTACGTGGCACAACTGTTCTGTAAACACGATCGCCAAAATGCTCAATTAACTGGTCCGACACATCCGTTGACAGTTTATTACGTGGATCATACATAGTGCGCAGCAAACCCTCTATTTCAAGATCAGGGTTAACACTGCTCTTTACCTGCTCGATGGTTTCCATCAAGGATGACAAACCCTCTAATGCATAATATTCACACTGCATGGGTATTAACACACCATTTGCAGAAACCAGTGCATTTACAGTCAACATATTAAGTGATGGTGGGCAATCAATAATGATAAAATCATAATCAGACTCAACCTGTTTAAGCGCATTACGCAAACGGGTCTCTTTACCCTCGACACTCAGTAATTCAACTTCTGCTGCGGTTAGGTCGCTATTGGAAGGTAATACATGAAAACCAATTTCATCGACTTTTTGTATACAGTTTCTGATATCTTCTTCTGCTAACAAAACATCTAAAGTACTATTTTTCAGCTCATATTTATCAACATTACAGCCCATTGTCGCATTACCCTGAGGATCGAGATCCACCAGCAGTACCCGCTTCTGAGTTAACGCTAAAGACGCCGCCAGGTTAACCGATGTAGTGGTTTTGCCCACGCCGCCTTTTTGATTAGTTACCGCTATTATTTTCGCCATGTATACAATTCTTTATTGATGCTCTAATTTGATCGACAGATTTCTATTAACTGCCGATCCTCTTCCAGCCAGGGCACCTGTAATGAATGTTGCGCTAGCTGCTCATATCCCCCGATTAAATCCGGCAACTCGTCTTTTCCTTTCATTGCCAGAACCCGGGTAGTTGATGTTA
Source organism: Gammaproteobacteria bacterium (assembly GCA_026195255.1). GTDB lineage: Bacteria > Pseudomonadota > Gammaproteobacteria > SZUA-229 > SZUA-229 > SZUA-229. Next base: position 43,270 of record JAPHSS010000025.1, read on the forward strand.
ACAGATGTTGGGTACGATCCAATATAGTATTTAATGCCGCAAAAGCACGACAGGTGATTATTTCAAAACCATAACCTGGTTGATAGTCTTCTACACGACTATGAATAATGTCAACGTTTTCAAGCTTTAAGTCTATTTTACACTGGGTAAGAAAGCGTGTTTTTTTACCATTACTATCAAGTAAAACAAACTGACAATCGGGCAAACAAATTGCCAACGGTATGCCCGGAAGCCCTGCTCCTGTCCCCACATCCAGTACCGGTGAGTTATTTATAAATGGTAAAATACTCAGACTATCCAGAACATGGCGAATAACCATAGAATCAAGCTCGCGTATTGAAGTCAGGTTATACGCTTTATTCCACTTAATCATTAATTGTAAATAATCTAACAGCTTTTGCTGTTTTTGTTCAGAAATATCTATAGCCAATTGCTCCAGGCCCAGCTCGAGTCGTTTTTCAGCTTGCATTTATAAAACTCTCTTAGTGACCTGATGCCTGATTGGTTAACGTATTTAGTGCTTTTTTCATTATTAACTCGCTTATTATAAGCATATCGTTATATCGACAATTCTAACTGAATATTATGCTTAGAATGAGCAAATATTACATTGATGTCTCTCACTTTATAACTCGTTCCCATGCTCCCGCGTGGGAATGCATATAGATAGCCGTTGCCCATTTATCTTAAATTTGTACGCACTAATAGTGAAACAGTAGTTTCTTTATAAAAGCTCTCTCTATTGCGATATGGTATTTATTACTCATTTTGTAATAAATAAAATACTGTCAGTTTTTTATGCATTCCCACGCAGGGGCATGGGAACGAGACAAATACAGTTTATGTTATGACTTAATCGGGCATTATCTTTATTCTACTGTACCAGCATTATGGGAACTTGAATTCTGTGATTTCGCCCTTATGGCGACTCACTTTTTTGCCTGCAGCTGCAAAATAGTAAGCAAAAAATAGCCGCCCTTTATTCGCTAGTTCTCATCAAAAAACGATGAGAATACCCAAA
>JAPHSS010000001.1 GCA_026195255.1 Gammaproteobacteria bacterium
CGCCGCTTCGTTTTAGCCACATACAGTGCGACGGAACTAATTTATAACGTTAGGTGATTTTCATAAATAATCACCAGGAATCATAAAACATGACAGATAATAAAAATGATAAGTACATTTCTTATACTAAAAGAGCATGGGCTATTTATACCCTGATAATCATAGCCATTATCGTTATATTAGTACTATTTGTGGCCCAGGACAACGAAGAAATGTTTTTCTATACATTAATGCCTGCAGCGGCAGCTTATGTTTTCCGCCCTATGAATAAACCCTTTAGCAAACTTATTTTTAAGTTCACCGGGGTTTCTCATCCCACAGAAGATAAATAAGCTGCAATAAAAATAAGTGGTTTAAACAAAAACCTTACGTAGCAATAATCGTATTAAAAGATATAGATTAACGAGATCGATAAATATCGTTAATCTCATATGAAAATTTTCATCTTATTCTTAGAGGGCATAACGCCCGTCAGGTTTTTGCCTATATAATTAGATACGAATTAACTTAATTTCACTCACTTAAATCATCAACGCATTGTCACTAGTTCTTCTGCACTGGATGGATGAATCGCAACCGTATCATCAAAATCTTTTTTGGTTGCGCCCATTCGCATAGCGACAGCAAAACCCTGTAACATTTCATCACAACCCGGCCCTATAATATGACAGCCAACCACTTTTTCCTGGGCACCAATACACACTAATTTCATTGCAGTCGGAACTTCATGACTGGTCATAGAGTTATACATAGCCGTAAATCGAGTTTGATAAATTGTCACTCCGTCGCCATATTTTTTTCGTGCTTCGCCTTCGGTTAACCCAACTGTAGCGATGGGAGGATGACTAAACACAACTGTTGAAATCATTTTATAATCAAGATGCCGATCTGTTTGATTATTATATAACCGATCTGCAAGTCGTCTGCCAGCTGCAATGGCTACCGGCGTTAATTGTGCTCTACCTGTTACATCACCTAAGGCGAATATATTATCTACATTGGTCTTTTGATACATATCAGTCATGATATATCCCTGGTCATCTAGCTCCAGGTTTACTGCGTCTAAATTCAAACCTTCTGTATTTGGGTGACGCCCAATGGCCCAGATTAATTCGTTATAAGCTGTGTTTTTATTTCCCTTGTCGTCACATAAAGATAAGGTGCCGTCTTTTTCTTTAATTATTTCTGTGATCTGTGTACGAGGCATAATATTTATACCCTGGTCTAACATTTCTTCTAACAGGGTTTCACGCAACATGGCATCAAACGAACGCAGTAAATGCTCTTTACGAAGATACATACATACTTCACAGCCCAATGAGTTTAAAACCCCCGCCAGTTCGACAGCTATATAACCAGAACCAATAATGGCTACTTTTTCAGGGCATTCTTTTAACTCAAAAAAACCATCTGATGTAATGCCGTATTCAGCTCCGCTTACATCTGGCACTGTAGGCGTGGTTCCCGGAGAAACCATAATATGCTCTGCGGTATATTTTTTACCGTCTACATCAATGGTATGCTCATCTACAAAAGACGCAAAACCCGTTAATTCATCAATATTCGAGTCGCTCAGATAGTTGTGATACCAGTTATTAATGCCTGATATGTAGTCTTCACGTTTATTTACCAGGTGCCCCCAGTCAAAACCTTTATTTTCAATATCAAAGCCATAATCTTTCGCATCTTTCAAGGAATGAGCCAGATTAGCACCAAGCCACATTATCTTTTTGGGTACACAGCCTACGTTTACACAGGTACCACCCATTTTGCCACTTTCGACAACAGCGCACTTCATATTATACGCCGCCGCCCTCTCTGCCACCGATAAACCACCACTGCCGGCACCTATTGCTATTAAATCGTAATCGTATTTTTCTGACATGATAAAACCTGTAGTGATCTATTAATTTAGGTCGGGTAATATACCAGCACATTCACTACTGGAACACCCCGGCTCAATGTTGTTATTGAATAAACTCAAAACACTGAACTCATCACCAAAATACCAACGGCTTCTGGATAGAATAGAGCAATATGCCCTGCTCATTCGTCTGGATCGGCCAATTGGCATCTATTTACTGCTCTGGCCTACCCTGTGGGCATTATGGATAGCTGCCGAAGGCATGCCAGATATACTTATTTTATGCGTTTTTATGGCAGGCGTCTTTTTAATGCGCTCTGCTGGTTGTGCGATTAATGATTTTGCAGACCGTGATATTGACCCATTTGTAGAGCGCACCAAAGATCGGCCATTAGCTGCTGGCAGGGTGACAGCCAAAGAAACATTAATTGTTTTTGCTGTTCTGTCTATCACCGCGTTTGCTTTAGTTCTATTAATGAACTCATTAACTATATATATGAGTTTTGTGGGCATTATTCTGGCGGCTAGTTACCCTTTCGCTAAACGTTTTCATTATATGCCTCAGGTACACCTTGGAGCCGCTTTTGGCTGGGCAGCGCCCATGGCTTTCACTGCCCAGGCAAATGAAATAACCCCGGTGACCTGGTTAATTTTTATGGCAACGGTTTTATGGGCCACAGCTTATGACACGATGTATGCCATGGCGGACCGCGACGATGATTTAAAAATTGGTGTTAAATCGACGGCTATTTTATTTGGAGAAGCTGATAAATTAATTGTTGGTTTATTACAGGCGTTATTAATTTTTGATTTAATACTTATTGGCAGCAGTTCTAATCTTGGGCTTTATTATTACTTAGGTTTAAGCGCTGCAACAGGGCTTGCTGTTTATCAGCAATATTTAATTAAAGACCGCGATAAACAAAAATGCATTAAGGCGTTTGTTAACAATAACTGGTTTGGGTTTTGTGTGTTTATGGGCTTGTTTGTTGATTATTGGGTGTAACTAATAGTCGTAAGTCGTTAGTCTTAAGTCGTTAGTCAAAAACAAAGGAGCTGTTATGCGTTTTGAAGATATGGATGTCTGGAAGCGTTCGTCTCGATTGTCAGTTGAAATTTATCAACATCTTGTTGACCTGAAAGATTTTGGATTTAAAGATCAGATAACCCGTGCTGGATTATCAATTCCTGGTGATTATACCTATCAGACTGGCAGAGCGATGAACGCCTTCGTACAACTCCTGGTGGTTTCAATAAGGGGACAGGGCTCAAAAAGCGAGACCTTTCCCCGAGGGATAAGTGCCTTAGCAGTGTTGTATTGAGCAGAGTGCTAGATGGAAGGAAGCAACAGAAGAATTGCCATACATGTTGACAGCCCTTATGAAATATTTAAAATTTTGACTTACGACTTACGACTTACGACTTACGACTTACGACTTAAGACTCAAAACGTCCATCTCTCCCGGCTGCAAGCCTCCAATCGTCCATTCACCAATCTGATAACGAATCAAACGTAAAGTTGGGAATCCAACTGCGGCTGTCATTCTTCTTACCTGACGGTTTTTTCCTTCTGATATGCTTAACTCTAACCAACTTGTGGGTATATGTTTTCTGAATCTTACCGGTGGGTCTCTCGGCCACAGGTTTTCTGGTTCTGCAATAATTCTTGCCTGTGCGGGTTTTGTTTTGCCGTCTTTTAGTAATACGCCTTTTTTAAGTTTATCTATTGCTTCATCTGTGATTTCTTTATCTACCTGCGCCCAGTAGGTTTTTTCCATTTTATTTTTTGGGTCAGAAATTTTGTGCTGTAGTTTTCCATCATCGGTTAATAACAGCAAACCTTCAGAATCGTGATCTAATCTGCCCGCAGGATAGATATCTTTTATAGAAATATACTCAGCTAAACTCTGATGTTTTTCATGGGGGCTGAACTGACAGATAACGCCGAAGGGTTTATTAAATAAAATCAGCTTACTCATTTACTGAAACTCATGGTTAGTAAAGTTGTAACCATCGTTTTCTTCGTTGATCACTTACATTTAACTGGTCAAATAGTTCGTGAAAAACATCTTCATCAGGAATGCCTTGCCAGAGTATGTGTTGCTCATGATCATCAAAAATGGCATCAGTCACTATTTCTGTTAAGCGTTTATTAGTTGGTAAAATAGCCTGATGTTCTTCTACGAGGTTTTGAATTCTCGCTGAACCACGAAATTTCATATTCGAAATACTATCAATATTTTCTAAAATATCTTCAATATTTTCATATTTATTTAACAAGTTAGATGCCATTTTATAGCCGACTCCCGGGATACCGGGAATGTTATCAACCTTGTCACCTGCGAGCGCCAGCATATCGGCAATTTTTTCTGGTTTTACACCAAATTGTTTTTCTATGCCTTTATGATTTAGCACATTTCCTCTGGCAAAATCCCACCAGGCATCTCGCTCACCCAATACCAGTTGCGTTAAATCTTTATCTGCACTGACAATGGTTATATCAAAACCCTCTTTTCTCAAACGAGTTGCAAGGGTGCCGATGATGTCATCCGCTTCAAAACGATTACTACCAAACTCAGGAATACCCATGGCTCGACAAAACTGCCGACAGTAACGAAATTGAGCTTTTAATTCTTCAGGGGCAGGCGGACGGTTGGCTTTATATTCTGAGAATATTTCACGCCGGTAGGAATTTGTCTGGTGTGCGTCAAATGCACAGGCAATATACTCTGGCTGCTTCTGCTCAAACAGTTTGTATAAAAACTCGGTAAAGCCATACACCGCATTGCTGGGGTTTCCATCTGCATCGGTTATAGCATCGTCAAATACGTGCCAGCCACGGAAAATATAGATACTGGAGTCGATTAAATAGGCGCGTTTACTCATCAGCCTAGTTTAACCTGAATCACCGATATGTTCTTTAGAATTACGCTGTTTTCAAGGGAGGACACCTATAATTTAGATAAGGTCTGCAGTTTGGTTTCAACTGTGCATACCGTGTTATCGAAATTAGCCTGCTCTTCTTTAAGAACCCGTTATCTACAGAGAATTTGAGATAAACCTGCGACTGAGCGCAGGCTTATTTAAATATTAAACTATTCGTGATGATGTTTTGCCACACCACTATCAATAGCGGCCTGCTTTACGGCTGCTGGCACACGTTCAATTAATCTTGGGTCTACTGGTTTGGGAATAATATATTCTGGCCCAAACTCTAAACTCACCAGCCCATAAGCGTTTAACACCGACTTGGGTACTGGATCTTTTGCCAGACTGCGAATTTCATTTACCGCAGCTATATGCATTTCCTGGGTAATGGTTGTGGCACCCGCATCCAGCGCGCCCCTGAATATATAGGGAAAACCTAAAACATTATTTACCTGATTTGGGTAATCACTTCTGCCCGTGGCCATTATTAAATCGTCGCGGGTACTCTTTGCCAGTTCCGGGTCAATTTCTGGCGTAGGATTCGACAGTGCAAAAACAATTGGCCTAGGCGCCATCGCCAGCACCATTTCAGGGGTCATCAAATTAGGCCCTGAAACGCCAATGAACACATCAGCATCTTTCATTGCATCTAGCGCTGTTCTGCGCTCAGTGCTTACCGCAAACTCGGCTTTATAAATATTTAAATCATCCCGTCCGGTATGAATAACACCATTACGATCGAGCAACATCATATTTTCTTTGAGAACACCCAACCCCTGTAGTAAGCGCATTGATGCTATACCTGCAGCCCCGGCGCCCATGCAAACGATGCGAGCATCTTCTACTTTTTTATCCTGCAGCTCTAATGCATTAAGCAAACCTGCAGCAATAATAATCGCTGTGCCATGCTGGTCGTCGTGAAAAACAGGTATATCAAGCATGCTATCCAGAGTGCGCTCAATTTCAAAACACTCGGGAGCTTTTATATCTTCAAGATTAATACCACCAAAAGTTGGTGAAATACGCGCAACTGTATCTATGAAATCTTTAGGCATATCTGCATTAATTTCTATATCAAAAACATCAATATTCGAGAAGCGTTTGAATAAAACCGCCTTACCTTCCATTACAGGTTTACCGGCTAATGCACCGACATTACCTAAACCCAACACTGCACTACCATTTGTAATGACGCCAACAAGATTCCCCTTGGCTGTATAGTCATAAGCCATTTCTGGATTATCAGCAATCGCCCTTACCGGCTCAGCTACTCCGGGTGTATAAGCAAGTGACAAATCATCCTGCGTATTACAGGGCTTGGTTATATCTGTGGCTATTTTTCCGGGAGAGGGATATCGATGATATTCGAGTGCGCGTTTTTTATCTTCTTCGTTCATTTTTATTAGGCCAGGTTATTATTTCTTTAGTGTAGCACTTTAATGTTATCTGGATGACGTAAGGTCATAATAAATCGAGCTTTATTCTGTTGCGTATTTTGAGCTTTTTTTATGTGTAACCAGCCGCGCACCTGTATGTTTTTATTCGCTAAATTATTTAACATATACGCGTTAAAATTTACTAGATCTTTTTTATAAATATTAAGTTCAACGCCGTCATCTAATAACAGGCTTATTTTATTGTTATACGCCCGGGCTTGAGTAACTTTTGCCTGCAGACGATGGAAACCCTCACTGTTATTATTTAACTGATTAGTACGTATCAACTGATAACGCGGCATATTCCAGATGCCCCGCTTAGCGTTTATAGCCTGCGCTTCCTGCTGCTTATAACAGTCACTCATTGTGTCGTTTGGTGGCGTGGTAAAAGCTACACCATAACCCTGCTCTATTAACCATGCCTGGAGGTTTTTCCCATCGGGTAAAAACACATGCGCCAGCGTTCGATTATATCGATCAAATCGTTGTCGACCATAAGCCAGACTAACTCGCTGGTCTGAGCGATCTAACTGCTTTTGCAAAGCCACTCTGGCTTGCTTACCTTTGGTTTTAATATCCCTGTTTATCGTTTTATGCCTGCTGAAAACCTCTGGTGTATCTATGCCAATCAACCTGATCTTGCGACCATCTTCTAATTGCAGGGTATCACCATCATAAACATAGTTAACTCTGACCGACTCATCTATATGTTGTGGCGCGCAAACCGATGCAAACACAACTGATATTTGCATATAAAAAAAGGCGCTGAAAATCAGCGCCTTTTTTAATAAACGAACCTTAAGCTGCAAAGGATTACTTCTTGCCGCCAAAACGTTTATTGAATTTATCAATCTGACCTGCAGAGTCTAAAATCTTCTGCTTACCAGTAAAGAATGGGTGACATTGAGAACACACCTCTATTGAAAGTGCTTCTTTTTTGTAAGTAGAGCGAGTGTCAAATTCATTGCCACAGCTGCATGTTACTTTAACGTCGTGATAATCTGGATGTATATCCGGTCTCATATTGAGATCCTCATAGCCTTGCTACCGTAAAGAGCCGCGTATACTACCCGCTTCAGGCAAAATCAGCAAGGGGTAATAACAGGCTTTTTCTGCTAATATTTACAAATCAAACAAAAACAGCGGTGTAATAGCTTATTAAGCGCCATTTGTTACATTATACAGCTTTAAAAAGGAGCATTGAGTGGGATTTTTCATCAAATTATTACTAAAAGCCGGTATTACACTGGGTGTTATGTTCATAGCTTACAAATATATATTAACCGGAGGCAGCGGCGGCTTCCAAATTCCTGGAATGTCAAATGTAACTGAACAAGCCCAAAAAGGCGTTACTGAGCTCGGAAATGCTCTACCAGAGGAGGATGTAACCGTTTATCAATGGGTTGATGATAAAGGTGTGACTCATTTCGGTGGCACTCCACCTACCGGGCAGGGCACTTATGATAAGAAAGAAATTCGTGCTAACACCAATCTTATAAGTGCTTATAAATCACCTGCAGTTGAGGATAAAAAGCCAGACCAAAGACCGCGTGTTTCAAAGGTCGGCAGTTTATATTCTCCTGAAGGCGTTAAAAATTTGATGGATGATGCAAAAGGCGCTTCAGACCAGATAAACGATCGCGCAGCAGAGCAACAGAAAATGCTCGATGACCTTATGGGTAACTAATCGCCTGAATTATTCTAAACACCTGAATTGATAACAATTAATATTTATTATTCAGGCAACTTTTTGCGGGATCAGGAAAAAATATTAATCAGATCATTTAAAAACAGATAACCCTGCGCGGTAGCCTGATAACCTGCTGGCCTTTTCTGTAACAGGCCGACTTTTATAGCCTGCTCACATTTAGACGATATGAGACTGGCGCTTAAACCTGTATTTAGCTCAAAGGTCGATATATCAAAACCCTGCTTCAGACGTAGGGCATTAAGCATAAACTCAAATATAATCTGATCGGTTAATAAATTCTCCCCACCAGACGATTTATTCCCGGCACTCGCCTGCATATAATCTGCTGGTTTTCTAACTTGCCAGTAGCGACTTATTTCACCCGTATCTGCACGGCTTACTTTGCCATGGGCACCCGCCCCCAGAGCAAGGTAATCACCAAATTGCCAGTAATTCAGGTTATGTGCGCACTGTCTGTTTATTTGACTATTCTTTTGGGCATAAGCTGAAATTTCATATTGCAGGTAACCAGCATCAGCTAACAGCTGCTGGCCTTTCTGCTGCATCTCCCAGATATCATCATCTTCTGGGGTAACAGGTGGATGACTGTAGAAAAAAGTATTCGGCTCTATTGTTAACTGATACCAGGAAATATGCTGCGGTGAAAGCTCAATTGCCTGCCGCAGATCTGATTTAGCTTGCTCAAGAGTCTGCCCTGGCAAAGCAAACATTAAATCCAGGTTTATATTTTCAAAACCTGCTTTTCTGGCGACCTCAACGGCATTGAGTGCTTCATCAGCATTATGAATTCTACCCAGAGATTTAAGTTTTTGATCATCAAAACTTTGCACACCAATTGATAATCGATTGATACCCGCTTCATAAAAACCATTAAACTTATTCTGCTCAACGGTTCCCGGATTGGCTTCCATGGTAACTTCCATATTTGGCAAGCAATTCAAATGACTACGTATAGTTGTCATTATTTTGTTAATTGACTCTGCCGAGAAAAGACTGGGGGTTCCCCCGCCAATAAAAACAGAGACAATTCTGCGCCCCCATATACTCGGCAACTGAAACTCAAGATCCGTTATCAATGCCTCAACGTATTGTGTTTCAGGCAACCCCGATTCGAATGTATGGGAGTTAAAATCACAATAAGGGCATTTTTTTACGCACCAGGGCAGGTGTATATATAATGACAGGGGGGGTAATATAGTAAATTCAGGCATTTAATAATTTTACATGAAGATGAACAGAAAATATGGTGAATAACAAACTATTACTCCGGGTGATTTTAAAATTGCTCACCACGGTGTCATTATTATGGTTAGCTTATGTTTTTACAGCGGGTTTTTTTACCTCTCCAGATTCAGCTGAATCATTTTCTAAAATCGATTTATCCTTATTGAAAAACAATCAACCGACTTATTTTAAAATTAACCGACGTGAACTGCTGGTTATAAAAAATCAGGACGAGCATATTGTGTTTTGGGCTCAGGATCCAGTTTATGGCTGTCGTCTTGAATATGACAATTTAGTTATAAAACCTGTTTGTATTGATATTGAATACACACTGGATGGATACAATAAAAACAAACAGCAAAAGTTAATGAAACCCGATTATAAAATTAACTCTCAAAAAGAATTAATTATTTTTTAGCTATATAGCGAAAGTATATTTACACAGCCTATGCACTCAAAAATAACACAAAAAAGTATTACGAATCATTCAGCAACTTTCAGTCTATTATCTTTTTTTCATGTTTAGCCAATAACTTTATTAAGATGATTGCAGGCAGGCCAAGTGCTGCCGTATAAAAGAAAAATGATACGTAACCCTGGCTTTCCACAATCGTTCCTGAAAAACCACCTATAAACTTGGCCGGTAACAACATCAATGAACTAAACAGGGCATACTGTGTAGCAGTATACGCTTTATTAGTTAAGCCCGACAAATATGCTATAAAGGCTGATCCTGCTATACCTGCACTTAAATTATCGGCGGCAATAACCAGAGAAAGAAACACGGTATCGGGCGGGTTCAATGCTACTAACACAAATAATAAATTAGTAACCACAACTAATATAGCGCCAATCATTAATACCGGAATCACTTTATAACGCACCACGAGTGCGCCACCGAATAATGCACCAAGAATCGTAACAATTGGCCCAATAGTTTTGGTAACCAGACCAATTTGTAAATCAGTGTATCCGACATCTACATATAATGGGTTGGCCATAATCCCCATTGAAATATCACTAATTCTAAATAAACCAATAAAAAGCAGAACAACTATTGCAAACTGGCCGTTCCGATTAAAAAATTCTGTGAATGGACATATGACGGCGCCAATAATCCAGGCATAAATGCCTTTTGCTCGACTGGACAAATGTGTTGCATTTTGAAGAAAATCAACCACACGTTTTTCCTGTTTCCAGGTATCAGCAGAAACGCTTCTCTCAGGTTCAGCAATCAGTATCGTTGTTACAACACCGACTAACATAACCATAGATAACACCGTGTATGCCATTGGCCATGAATAATAATGCGCAATAAGAAATGAGCCACCGCCAGCCAATAACATTCCCAAACGGTAACCCATTTGATATGTTCCAGACATCGCGCCTTGTGATTCAACAGGCATTGCCTCTATACGCCAGGCATCAATTGCAATATCCTGAGTTGCCGATGAAAACGCCACGAGTAATGCTGCCCATACAAGTAAACTCAAATGAGTTGTTGGGTTACTAAAAGACATAACTAGTAAACCCGTAATCACGCCTGATTGGGCGAGTAACATCCAGCTTCGTCGCTGCCCTAATAACGAATTTAATACTGGCAGTCGTAAACGGTCGACTAATGGAGACCATGTGAATTTAAGCCCATACAGTAAGGCAACCCAACTGATATAACCTATTGTGCTTTTATTAATGCCACTACGCGCTAGCCATGCTGATAATGTTCCAAAAACAAGCAATAAGGGTAATCCTGCAGAAAACCCGAGAAACAACATAGCAATGACGCGGGGGTGCTTATATTTTAAAAATGCGCTTGCCCATGAATTATTTTTAGTTTGTTGTTGGTTTTTAATATTAACTATTCCAGTACAAATTCATAATCAATAATCAAAGGCGCGTGATCTGAAAAACTTTCATCTTTATATATCTGTGCTGCTTTGACCGACTCTTTTAATTTAGGTGTAATGATCTGATAATCAATTCGCCAACCCGTATTATTAGCTCTGGCCTGCCCCCGACTGCTCCACCAGGTATATTCATGCGGTTTCTGATTAACCACTCGAAAAGCATCAACATAACCCACTTCATCAAACAGTTTTGTCATCCAGTCCCTTTCTTCTGGCAAGAAGCCCGAATTTTTCTGATTATTACGCCAGTTTTTAAGATCTATTTGCTTGTGAGCCACATTCCAGTCGCCACATATAACAAACTCTCGGCGTTTACGTCTTAATTTTTGTAGATAGGGCATGAAACGCTGCATGAAATCCAGCTTAATCGCCAGGCGCTCATCCGATGAAGAGCCGGAGTGCATATACAAAGATATAACGCTTATTTTATCGAATTCTACCTCTATATAGCGGCCCTCTTCATCAACATCATGCATGCCAATGCCTATATGCACCTTTTTGGGTTTTTTCTTACTGTAGACAGCAACGCCACTATAGCCTTTTTTTACCGCATCATGATAGTGACAATGATAACCCTGTGGGTGAAATTGCTCATCTTCCAGCTGATGAACCTGTGCTTTGGTTTCCTGTATACAGACGACGTCTGCATTTTGTTTCTTCAACCACTCGAAAAAACCTTTTCTTGCAGCGGCTCGAATTCCGTTGGTGTTAACTGATATAATACGCATGATTACAAATTTAAATTAAGTCGGCTGAACATATTACATGTTGCTGATTAAACAGGGTAGGTTATGAAAGATTATCAGAAAAACTTTATTGAACTGGCTTTACATTATGACGTGTTAAAGTTTGGCGACTTTAAACTTAAATCTGGTCGTCAGAGCCCCTACTTCTTTAATGCCGGTTTATTTAACACGGGCAAAGCACTGGCTGAAATGGGCCGTTGTTATGCCCAGGCTATTGTAGATAAGGGCATTGAATATGATATTTTATTTGGCCCGGCTTATAAAGGCATACCACTGGTTGCGGTAACCGCCATGGCATTACAGATTGATCATGGGCTGGATGTAGCCTACGCATTTAACCGCAAAGAGGCCAAGAATCATGGTGAAGGTGGCTCAATTGTTGGTTCAAAGATCGAGGGTCGCGTATTAATTTTAGATGACGTTATTACTGCGGGCACCGCCATTCGAGAAGCCATTGATATTATCGACCATAATAATGGCACTGCAATTGGCGTTTTAATTGCCCTTGATCGTCAGGAAAAGGGCAGCGGTGACCGCTCTGCTGTACAGGAACTGCATGATGATTACGGCCTGGATGTGTTTAGCATTATAGGCATGGAGCATTTGATTCAATATCTTGAGGATCAGGGTAATGAAGAAATGCTCGATGCAATGCGTTTTTACCGTACTGAGTTTGGTGTAAGTTAGCGTTCACACTGCTCTTGCCCATCTCCATCGGGGAGAGACCCCCGTTTTTTGGAGCTCTGAGCCCTTACTGATATCATCAAGAGTTTTACGGAGTCGACTTTCTACACTTTCAACTCCTGGTGGTATGGGTTAAGGGGACAGGGCTCAAAAAGCGAGACCTTTCCTCGAGGGAGATGGGCCTGAGCTTAATAAAAACTTACCAGGGATCAACCAATTAATAACTTTAAGCCTATTAATATTGTCACTACTTCAAAAGTTGTTTTGATTAATTTATTGCCTTTAATAATTGCCATATGGGCTCCAAAGTAACCGCCTATTAATGAGCCGGCAAGTAAAGCGGGTATCCATAACCAGTGAATATCGCCTAATAAGCCTAGCGTAATCGCGCCACTTGCATTCCAGAAAATACCAACCAGTATTAAGGTATAGGCGACCGCGGTTTTATAATCCAGGCCAAACCAGCGCACTAACCAGAGCGTCACAAATAATCCGGTTCCTGACGTCAGCGAACCATTTAACACACCCAGTACAAAAATAAGCAGACCGCCAATCAGCATGCCTTTGTTATGCCTGTTTTTTAACTCTAATGTCTGGCCTAGCTGTGGAGAAAAATATGAATAGATACCCAGCCCCATGGTTAACACACCCAGAGCTATTTGCGCCAGTCGATCTGGGATTTGCAGAATTATACTGGCCCCCAAAATGACACCCGGTAAGCCAGTACCCAGTATAAACAGGGCAAAACGCCTTTCCAGGCGACTGGATTTAAGATGTCTGATGGTTGCCCCTACCCCCAGAGCAACGCTTGCCACTTTATGGGTGGCCAGGGCAAGCCCAAAAGGTAAACCTAGAAAAATTAATGCGGGTAGTTGAATCAATCCGGCTCCACCACCTGCCAGTGCAGAGAAGAAATTGGCCAGTAGTGAAACAACAAAAAGCAGTATTTGCTCTGAAATATCTATCATGAAACTTAATATTACATATAAAACGTACTATTTCTTCTAAAATACTGATCTATAGCAGAAAATTATAAAATTGCGTTTATACTTACAGGTAGATGCGCGTGCGCCTGAATACTGATTGAAGATATAAAATTTCATGTTTAAAACGATACCCAATCTAAAAAACTTATTACTTAGCGGAATGATTGCCATCTTTCTACTTTTACCCTGTGCTTATGCAGGCCTGAATAAATGGGTAGATGAAAAAGGGCAAGTTCATTACGGTGACCGCGTGCCTTCTGAATACCTTGCTAAAGAGCACTCGCAACTCAATGAACAGGGTGTAATTTTACGTACTTCGAAAGCGCTTAAAACAGAAGAGGAGTTATCGGCTGAAGAGAGCAATCGTAAAATCAAGGCGGCTGAGGATAAAAAACGACTCATTAAAGCACGTAAACAGGCTTTACGTGACAGGGTTTTACTGGACACGTTCACCAGAGAAAGTGATTTATCTCTGGCTCGTGACGCCCGTATCGAAGCAATTGACTCACAGATATCTCTTGCAGAGACACTGATTAAAAACGATGAGAAAAAACTAGCTGGCGTAAAAGGGCGTATTGATAAAATAGAGAAATCAGGCCGCGTTGCCCCGGAAAATCTGCATAAAGAAGTATTATCTGTTGGTCGTCAAATTCAAAATAATTATGCTTTCATTGAAGACAAAACAAATGAACGTAATGAAATTCTAGAAACATTTAAACAGGATATCAGCCGTTTTCGTCAGTTAAAAAAAGAGAGAAGTAAAGCCCTGGAAAAGCAACGAGGTCAATAGTTAAAATTCATTGCTTAATTTTAATACAGAGCATTTAAGTTAAATCCATTTCTCCTATAACAACCTGATTACGGCCTTTTGTCTTTGCTTTATATAACGCTTTATCTGCTGCTTTAAATAAACCCAACGCAGTGGCGTTATCATCTGGAATAACCGATGCTATACCAATGCTAACTGTTACATTATCACCCAAGGGTGATGTTGCATGGGTTAACCCAGCCTGATGAAGCTGTTGTTGCATTTGTTTGGCTAAAGTCAGCGCACCATCAATATTTATATTAGGCAGCATAACGACAAACTCTTCTCCTCCAATGCGCGCAATTACATCAGTTGAACGATGCAGGCTAGATTCCAGTATATGTGAAACTCTTTTTAGACAAACATCACCTTCAGCATGTCCGTATGTATCGTTATATAATTTGAAATAATCTATATCGATTACCATAAGTGTTAGAACTTTCTTCTCTCTCGACTCCCGCTTCCATTCAAACTCTAGCTGCATTTCAAAATAACGTCGATTATGCAAACCCGTTAACGCATCTTCCAGGGTCAGTGTTTCAAGTTTTTCATTGGCATTTTGAAGCTGTTGATTTGATTCCGACAGAGTATTAACCATTTGTGAATTTTCATATTGTAACTTCATACTTTCAGTCAAGTTAAGATCCATTCGACGCATAGAAGCAACAACACCAATCGAATAAAGCACAAACATGTACAATAATATTGTGCCTCGATCACCTAACATAATAGAAATGTATATTGCATAGGGAATAGTTGATACCGCCTGAAAACAAAGCATAATTCGTTGCATAACGCCTAGTAGTGGAATAGCGGCGGCACCAACACCAATTAGCACAATAAATATAAATACCTGTGATATTGCATCCAGCGGTATTCCAATAATAAAACCACCCGCACCCCAGGCAATACCAGCCATTACTGTGCTCACATAGAAACGGTTATACCAGTGTCGAATATCATCGACCTGACCAGCCTTATAAAAATGACAGAATCGTCGGGTATTCCAGGTACGAAAAAGCGTGATCGCAACAAAAACCGCCCACCAGCTAAAGCCGGCTACACCATTGTTCGACTCTAGAGAAAGGTAAGCGAGTATTGCCGATGCGAATATTGATACTAACCAGCTTTGAGTCTGGTTTTGATATAGCATTATAACTTTTTCCCGAAACATCCATTGTTCAATTCCAGGTTCAGTTGCAGCTTGCTTTGCTTTATTTATTTTTATTCCAAACATATATATCTTCTAGTTAATCTTTTCGGCTCTTGCCAGACTCCATACATCAACTCGCAATACGCCTGCCCGTTTAAGTTCTCTGCTTAACTCGGACACACTGGAACCGGTTGTCACCACGTCATCAAAAATCACCACATGCTGGTAATTTTTTCTATTTATAAATTCAAATGCATTTTTTATATTCTGCTGCCTATGCCGTGCGCTCTTACCCGTCTGATGTTCAGTATCTCTAATACGTAAACATGACTTTAAATCTAATGGCAGTTGCAGCGCTTTTGCGATGGGCTGAATAAGTAATTGAGACTGGTTAAAGCCTCTCTGCTTTAAACGTCTGTTATGCAACGGCATGGGGATAATGGCATCTGGCCTGGCTTCTTCGTAGATATAACGGGGGAGATTTGCCTGCATTAAAGCCGATAACAAGGCTGCATAGTTTAGCTTAGCATTAAATTTTAACTGCTGGATCATCCATTCGAGTGGTTGTGCATAAACAAATGGACTCCAACTAGTATCATAGACTGGCGGCGTTTTGATGCACTGCATACAAATATCGGCCAGGCTTTCTGCGGTTAAACCGGCTGTAATTCCAGCCGTAGTTAAAGGCACTGCACAAATACGGCAGGCAGGCTCATTGATATGAATATCGGCGGCACACGCTACACACAACTGACCCTCAAACTGAAGGTTTCGGGTGTTACCGCAGAGCTGACAGTATGGTGGGTAGAAAAAATCCAGTATTTTCATCAAATATCCCTATATCCCTGTTTATCCTTTTCTGGCTATCCCTTGTCCGGTCTATCCCTTTTCAGGCGTAAATCAGGTATTATATCGCCTCCTTGCAATATATAGATTTACACGCCATGACTCAAGTTAACACCCAAATTCGCCACGACTGGTCACTTCAGGAAATTAAAGACCTGTTAGAAAAGCCGTTTAATGACCTGTTATTTGAAGCCCACAGCCTGCATCGCCAGTTTCACGCTCAAAATGAAGTGCAAATCAGTAGCCTGTTAAGCATTAAAACCGGTGCCTGTCCGGAAGATTGCGGTTACTGCTCACAAAGTGCTAAATATAATACCGAGCTAGAACGAGAGCGTTTATTACCTCTGGATGAGGTGATTGAGAAAGCCAAAATTGCTAAATCAAATGGCTCAAGTCGTTTCTGCATGGGGGCTGCCTGGCGTAACCCGACGGATAAAAATCTCGATAAAGTCATTGAGATGATTACAGCTGTTAAAGAAGTCGGCATGCAAACCTGCGTTACATTAGGCATGCTTTCAGATCAACAGAGCCAGCGCCTGAAAGATGCGGGTCTGGATTACTATAATCATAATCTGGATACGTCACCTGAGTTTTATGGCAATGTTATTACGACTCGAACCTTTCAGGACCGTCTGGATACATTGCAACACGTACGTGAGAAAGGCATCAATGTGTGCAGTGGCGGTATTCTTGGAATGGGTGAAACCGAAACAGACCGTGCTTCTATGTTGCAACAATTAGCTAATATGCCACAACACCCGGAAAGTGTGCCCATCAATATGTTAGTTCAAATTGAGGGAACCCCTTTATTCGGTGCAAACGGCATAGATGGTATTGAGTTCGTGCGCAGTATTGCTGCAGCAAGAATAGTCATGCCTGAGTCTCAGGTTCGCTTATCTGCGGGTCGCCATGAAATGAGTGACGAGATGCAGGCAATGTGTTTCTTTGCCGGCGCAAACTCTATTTTCTACGGTGATAAATTACTCACCACAGAAAACTGCGAAACAAATGATGACATGGCTCTATTTAAAAGACTGGGCATAAAACCAGGCGCTGTTAAAGAAAGTGAATTATTAAAAGCTGAAGCTTGTCATTCTTAAAACTGGACAGATGATTTAATTACACCTGTCACCAGCTTAAACTAATACCTGTATCGGTTTCACTCTGGCAAAAGTGAAACCAAACATTTTAATTTCATGGTTAACTACCTGATTAACCATGTGGCTAACCTAAAGCTCACAAGCTGGTTAAAATCAAATATTAATAATGAAAAACCTTAAGCTGGATTTACAAACCCGCAAACAACAGGGCTTATATAGAAGCCGTAAAATTTTACAAAGCCCTCAAGGCCGCGAGATCATTCTCAATGACAAAGCGGTTTTAAACTTTTGTAGTAATGACTATCTCGGTCTTGCAAACCACCCTGAGGTTGTCCATTCTTTTACTAAAGCCGCTAAACAGTTTGGTGTTGGCAGTGGCGCAGCACATCTGGTTAATGGTCACTGCTTATCTCATCATGCATTAGAAGAAGAACTAGCTGATTTCACCGGTTACCCGCGTGCATTGTTATTTTCAACGGGTTATATGGCTAATTTGGGTGTCGCGCAAAGTTTATGCTCAAAAAATGACAGCATCATAGAAGACAAACTTAATCATGCCTCATTACTCGATGCCGCCAGTATTAGCCATGCGCAACTAAAACGTTATCCACATAAAGATTACAACGGTCTACTGAAAAAACTATTAAGTTGTAAATCAGGTGAAAAGTTAGTTAGTTCTGACAGTGTATTTAGTATGGATGGTGATGAAGCCGATATCGAGTTGATGACAAAATATTGCCAGACTAACGATGCACGTTTAATGATAGATGATGCACACGGTTTTGGTGTGTTGGGTGACAACGGACAAGGCTCTTTAAGTCATCAAAAAATATCAACATCGGATGTTGATATTTATATGGCAACTCTAGGTAAAGCATTAGGCACGGCGGGCGCTTTTATTGCAGGTTCAGATGAATTAATCGAAACACTTATTCAAACAGCGCGTTGTTATATTTACACAACCGCTATGCCCGCAGCGGTAGCCGAAGCAACTCGCACCAGCCTGCAATTATTAAGCAAAGAAAACTGGCGCCAGCAATCATTAAATAGCAATATTAATTATTTCAAAGAATTAATAAACCAAACAGAGCTAAATCTACTTGAGTCAAAAACAGCCATACAACCTGTAATTATTGGCGACTCCAAAACGGCTACAAATATTAGCCAAAAAATGCTTATGAAGGGTTTTCATATTGTTGCGATTCGGCCACCCACCGTTCCTAAAAATACAGCACGATTACGAATCACCTTAAGAGCCGATCATTCTGAGCAGGATATTGAGCGATTGGTTGATGCACTTATCACATCGACCTTGCGATAAACTAACGTTAAAAACAAACTATTACTTATAATGTTTTTTTCATCAAAAATGCAGACAGATAAAAGAGGCTATGTGTAATGCACTTAACATCTCCCGCATCAATGTTTGCTAGATCGAGTTTATCGCTTTCAGGCTTTACTGCATTGGGCCGTCAGTCAGTATTATTCGTAGGTTATCGGTAGAAAGCACAAATGACAGTGCCAGCAATTGCATTCTGATGTTTTTAAATTCATTAATATTTTTCAGTGATTTTAATGCCGCTAGCGAAGCACCTTGTGCTTTACAAGTGCTAATCCAACTTAAAAAATCTAAATATTTATAATAAATTCAATAAGTTAACTATATTTACAGTTTTATTTAACAACTTATTCAAACTCTAACTGTCTACAACCACATATAACCTCTATGACTTACACCGTAACTGCTTTAGATCAATGAAACTGTCATAAATTGAAGTTATGATCAAACATCAGTAATAACAGGGCCCCCCAGGGCAAACAATAATATGGCAGATATAGAATTCGATACCCAGCTTATACAGAAATATGATATTGCTGGCCCAAGGTATACTTCTTACCCTACAGCTGTTCAATTTACCGATGATTTCACCGAACAGAACTATCGCCAGCAGGCCGCAAAATCAAATCTTTCCGGGCGTGATTTATCGCTTTATTTTCACCTGCCATTTTGTGACACCATCTGTTACTACTGCGCATGTAATAAAGTAATAACCAAGGACCGTAGCAAGGCCGACCCTTACCTGGATTTATTACATAAAGAAATTGCTATGCAGGGCCAGCTATTTGACTCATCTCGTAAAGTAAACCAGTTACACTGGGGTGGCGGTACACCTACTTTTATTAGTCACCAGCAAATGGCCGAGCTCATGCAGGTGACTCGAAAACACTTCAATTTACATGATGATGATAGCGGTGAATATTCAATTGAAATCGACCCCCGTGAAGTGACCCGTGAGAGCATTAAGTTACTTCGCGAAATTGGTTTTAATAGAATGAGTTTAGGTGTGCAGGATTTTGATACTGCTGTGCAAAAAGCTGTTAACCGCATTCAATCAGAAGAGCAAACTTTAAACGCTATAAATAGTGCGAGGGAGTTTGGCTTTAAATCGATTAGTACCGACTTAATTTACGGACTACCGCTGCAAACTGAAAAAAGTTTTTCCGCTACTTTGAATCGTATAATTGATATTAGCCCGGATAGAATTTCATTATTCAACTATGCACATATGCCCACTCTGTTTAAACCCCAACGCCGTATCAATGAAGACGATATGCCATCGGCAAAAATTAAATTAAACATTTTAAAACAAAGTATCGAGCAACTCACAAATGCGGGTTATGTTTATATCGGCATGGACCACTTTGCAAAACCCGATGACGAACTCTGTATCGCTCAACAACAGGGCAAACTTTACCGTAATTTTCAGGGTTATGCGACGCATGCGGACTGTGACCTGGTGGGAATGGGCATTACATCTATCGGCACTATAGATAATAGCTTTGCACAAAATGTTAAATCACTAGATGAATATCAGCAGTTAATTGGTGCAGGTAAGTTAGCGATTTTTCGTGGTGTTGAAATCGATCATGATGACTTATTACGACGGGCGGTCATTATGCAGCTCATTTGTCATTTTAATTTGAATTTTTCTGATATAGAGTCTAAATTCAGTATAGATTTTAAAGTGTATTTTGCTGCTGAAATTAAACGCCTGGCGGTAATGTGTGATGACGGATTAATTGAGATGAACGAACAGTCAATAACAGTTACCCCTAAGGGTCGATTGTTAATACGTAATGTCTGCATGGTTTTTGACCGTTACCTAAACGAAAAACAAACTAACCAAAGATTTTCGAAAGCAATTTAAGCCCAGGCTCATGTGAATTAATACCCAGGAAAAAATTTATGCCGTCACAATTATTAAAGCAGTTTCTCGATGAAAATGATATTAAGTACGTTTCTATAATGCACTCTATGGCATTTACGGCAGTTGAAGTTGCTAAAAGCGCTCACATTCGAAGCCGTGAATTAGCAAAGACCGTTATTTTAAATGTAGACGGTGAACTGGCCATGGCCGTTGTCCCCGCTAACTATAAAGTTAACCTGGATATTTTACGGCAAACATTAAATACAGATAATATATCTTTAGCAAACGAATCGGAATTTACACCGCGCTTTAAAGACTGCGAAGTAGGCGCTATGCCGCCATTTGGTTGCTTATATGATATGGATGTATATATAGCAGAAAGCCTGTCTGAAGATGATACGATTGCTTTCAATGCTGGCTCACATTTAGAAGCTATTAAAATGAAATATAAAGATTATGAAAACCTGGTTAAACCCAGATTTATTTTTCTTGATAATTGACAGGTTCATCATTCTTTTTTTACAATTAAACTGATTTTATTTGTTAATTAAGACTACTATTTAACTGGAAACCCATTACCTAACTCTCGAAAATATCAATGCAGGTAAACATAATGTCTCAACATCGTAGTAATGAAAAAATGGATAATCGCCCAAACCATACCCAACGCACCAGTCGCGGGTATGAAATTAATGGCCAATGGTACTTTGAACTCAGAGGTGGCGGACAAAAAGGGCCTTATGATAATGAGCTTGCCATGCAGGCCGATTTAAATGAATTCATTCACTTACATGAACAAATGGATCAACAGAACTAATTACCCACCGTGTTTCATATAAACATTTTATAAGTCTGAATTCTCATTTAAATCAGTTGCTTAAATCACCTCACCCCACAAACGAGTTAGACCACTCGTCGAGTCTACATCTTTTATAATTGAATTAAGTCATTTCTGAATTATGCTTAAGCCATACCCATGTACACATGGCCCTTGCAGTCGAATTATAAATGATGAAAATGAGATAAATAATGCCGAAATATAGATCAGGTGAAAGTCGTACGATTCCGTTTCGAAATGAACGTTATTTTTGTGCCAATGGTGTGTGGTTTTTTGAAACTAGAGGTGGGAAACAGGAAGGCCCCTATTTAACTAAAAGTGAAATGGAAGGCGAACTATTACTGTATATTCGCGAGCAGAAACTGTTAAATCAAACATTAAGAGAGCCTTCTTAATTAAGCTTAATCTCTAAACTCAGAAACTCTTATACGCCCGTTAATCATTTTCGATTCACGTTTCATTATTTTGCTCATTTTTTGCCAAAAAGCCTGGTTTAAATCAAAATTTTGGGCAATAGCTGTGCCCATTAATAAAATCATTAAATCGGCACATTCTTCAGATAACTCTTCAAGCGACTTTCCTTTGCTGGCACAGGCGGATATTTCACCTAATTCTTCTACCATTAAGGCAATTCGATACATCAACTCTTCACCGCCGGTATTTTTAAAATCGTGCTTATCATGAAAGGCCTGAACTTCTGCTAACATCTCGCCATAGGAGTCTTTATTCATATCTGTATCTCTTTAAAATTGTTTCGCTAGTTTCTGACAAAACACACTAGTAAACAAGCCAAATTGGCGCATACTTTACTAAACAGATTCTGATATTGCCGTTGTTATTACTAATAACTTATATATAACAATTAAGATTCTCAATATCAGCTTATGTTATCTCTCCCATGTCACGCACTGGTCACTTGTAGAGGAGAAAACAATGAACGTCGCTGAAAATAATCTAACTGAAATACAAATTGATGAAAATGGTCTGCTTAAAAACCCAGAAGACTGGAACCGTGAAGTTGCACTCGTCATCGCACACGACCTGAATATTGATTTATTAACTGCTGATCACTGGAAAGTCATTGATGCAATGCAATTACACTTTGATCGCTTTGGTGTTGCGCCAGCAATGCACAACATTTGTCACACCAATCACAAACGAGAACAGTGGGTACATGATTTATTTGGCACCTGCCTTAACGCCTGGCGTGTGGCTGGTTTACCTGACCCGGGTGAAGAAGCTAAAGCGTATTTAAACGATATGTGAAAATCAGGGGATAGTACTTTCCACAGAGGCCGCAGCGGTTTTTTGTGTGCCTGCGGCGCACATTAGGCAAGCTCAATTTTTTATATTTTTCTCTGTACCCCCTGTGCCTCTGTGGCAAAAATATCTTTTCACCACACAGCGCTTTTTATTTTAACAATTGTTTAAAACACAGTCGTTCGCGCTCATCAAATAATCGTTTTGAAATTAACCATAAAACGGAAATTACACCGAGCCCTGTGCCGGCGGTAATCATAAACATAATTAATATTTGATATTTAACGGCTTCAACGGGTGCAGCGCCGGCCAGAATCTGACCGGTCATCATGCCGGGTAAACTGACCAGACCTGCTGCAGCCATTGAGTTAATTATCGGAATCATACCCGCTCGCATAGCTTCACGTTTTATATCCGCTATTGATTCATCTGCTGTTTGACCCAGCATTAAACGCTGTTCAATAACAGGGCGTTGTTGCCAGGCATTTTGTAAAAGCCGATCCATCCCCAGGGCTATGCCGGTCATGGTATTGCCCAGTAGCATTCCTAAGAGTGGAATCGCATATTGAGGTGAATACCAGGGATCAGCCTGTATCACTGCAAATAAACACAACAAAGTAATTAAAAAGGATGAGACAAATAATGATCCCGTACTAACACCAAAACCCCACCAGCCTTTTAACTTGCGTTTCTGGCGCGACAATATTTCCCAACCGGCAACTGAAATCATAATAACGGAGATTAATAAAATAAACGCTATAGATGTACTGGCAAAAAGGCTTTTTAACACCAGACCAACTAATAGTAACTGCACCGTAGTTCGCGCAGCAGCGATATATAACTGCCGGGTAATTCCCAGCCTCATTGAGGCACTGAGCACGCCTAATAGTAAAACCAGAATAGCGGCCAGTGCCAGATCAAAAACACTCAATTCAATCAACATTAAGCATCTCCCCTTCAACCATTACATAACGATTCACAGAAACTCGCTTCAATTGCTCAAGATCATGTCCAACCCATATCGCACAAGCCGATTTGTCTTTTAAATATAACTTCACAAATTCTTCAAATAACTGTGTATTGTATTTATCCAGATTGGCTGTTGGTTCATCCAGCAATAAAACTTCAGGCTCATTTTGCAATAATCGCAACAGGCCTAAACGCTGTTTTTCTCCGCTTGATAAACGTGCAATACTCCATTGCATACAATCTCTGGAAAAACCCAGGGCTGCCAGATCATCTTCTGATAACGCTTCAAAGTGCTCAGCAACCGTATCAAACCACCAGCTGGTTTCCGTCGACAATAGCGCTACTTTCTGTCGCCATAGGTGGGCCGCTATGCTTTGTTGATTGAGTTCGTCCAGAATAATATTACCTTCGTGCGCTTCAAGATCTGCAAGCGCCCTGAGAAAAAGTGATTTGCCAGAACCCGACGCACCACTTAAACCTGTAATTTCAGTTGCTTTCACCTGCAAACTGATAGGACCACAATGTAAAAAGGTTAAATCTTTTATATTTAGTAAATGCACAATCGTATTAGATGCTTTTTATTGTCTATAATGTTCTGTATGAAGATTTGCACTATGTTACTACTCTCCATTGTTTTTAGCGGATTTTTCACATATAGCTCTGCTAGCCAGTCAAAACGTGTTGAGGTTTATTCAATTAGCGAAAATTTCTGGGATGTCACCCCGGGAGAAACCCTGGGTGATATTGTAAAGCAATTGCTTCCTGATAACCCGGGTTTGCGGGAAAAGTTGCTTTATCAAATTGTTGAGCTCAACCCGGATGCATTTAGTCAGAGTAACCCGGATAACCTTAAAGCCAATGTAAGATTGTGGTTACCAAATAATGCACCGGCTATGCGACAGGTGAAGGACAAAAAATTATTTAACGTTAAGTCTTATAGTTGGGGACAGGTGTATACGCCTCGGCGTGATTGATTAGTCGCTTATTTTTTTTACTTGCTTTCGCATGGGAACACAGCCGGTTGATCTGTTGTTTTAAATCATTATTTATTTTAGGTATGCATTCCCACGGAGGACCGTGGGAACGAGATGAATGGTAGATTGTTATTTGCTGAAAGAGATTGCACTGTTCAGGAGCATCTCCATCGGGGATAGACCGCTGCTTTTTAGCGCTCTGTCCCCTGCTTGATACCATCAAGAGTTTTACGGAGTCGGTTCACGCCACTATCAGCTCATAGTGGTACGGGTTTAGGGGACAGGGCTCAAAAAACGAGACCTTTCCCCGAGGGAGATGTTCATTAACAGGGCACATCTTTTATGTGCATTCACTCCAGGTAGTTTTCTGCATTGCGTTTAGAGCAGGCCTCTTTCTGCGAAAGAGATTACATCGTCGCCTACTACAAAGTGATCCAGCACTCTGATATCCACTAAACCTAAGGCTTCTTTCAGGCGTTGGGTAATTCTTTCATCAGACTGGCTTGGTTCTGCAACGCCTGAGGGATGATTATGCGCAAATATGACCGCAGCAGCATTATACTCAAGGGCTTTTTTTACGACTTCTCTCGGGTAGACACTCGCCCCATCAATTGTGCCACGAAACATTTCATCAAACCGAATCACCCGATGACGTTGATCGAGAAATAATACGGCGAACACTTCATGTGTATAGTCACGTAGTTTGCTGCTTAAAAATTGTCTTGTTTCCTGCGGACTGGTTAAACTATCCCCCCGCTTCAAACCTTCATTTAAGTAACGACGCGCCATTTCCAGCACCGCCTGTAACTGGGCGTATTTCGCAGTGCCTAAACCGTGGTGCTGGCAGAAAGACTGCTGGTCAGCCTTAAGCAGCTGCCTTAGGCCGCTAAAACCTTCTAGTAAGTCATTTGATAAGTCGACCGCTGTTTTGCCACGAATACCTGTGCGCAGAAAAATTGCGAGCAATTCCGCATCTGTAAGAGATTGACTACCATTAGCCAGGAGTTTTTCACGGGGTCGCTCGGCGAGCGGCCAGTCGGTAATTGACATAGAGACATCCTTTTATCTATGGAACTTCCGAGTCTACGCTTTCGTACGAAACTTGCCAATGTTTAGATGACTAAAACAACAGGCAATCGCAGATTCCGCTTTATGTCCTCAACTTATTATTTATACTCTGTGTGCATAGCGCCTCTGTGGCAATCTTATTTTTAGGTTAAAATGCGCAACAATGAACGCATCACTACATAATAAAAATATCATCCTTGGGGTTTGCGGAGGCATAGCAGCATATAAAAGTGCTGATTTAGTGCGTCGCCTACAAGATGCCGGTGCGCAGGTACGTGTCATCATGACCTCGGCAGCTATGGAATTTATCACCCCGCTGACTTTTCAGGCATTATCCGGCTACCCGGTTCACACTGATTTACTGGATACTGAAGCTGAAGCCGCCATGGGACATATTGAGCTGGCCCGCTGGGCCGATTTAGTATTAATTGCACCGGCTACGGCTAACAGCCTTGCGCGACTAGCATCTGGTCGGGCTGATGATTTGCTTTGTGCTGTGTGTCTTGCAAGTAAAGCTAAAATAGCTGTTGCTCCAGCAATGAATCACGTTATGTGGTCAGCCGATACAACTCAAAATAACCTACATAGCCTTTCTGAATCAGGTGTAGAAATATTTGGCCCCGACGCCGGCCTTCAGGCCTGTGGTGAAGTGGGTGAAGGTCGCCTGCTAGACACAGAACAGCTGGTTCATGCCTGTTCAAATTTATTTAGCAGAGGATTATTACAGGGCCTTAAAATAATGATCACCGCAGGGCCCACTTTTGAACCGATCGACCCGGTGCGGTATATAGGTAACCGCAGCTCTGGCCGTATGGGTTTTGCCATAGCCGAGGCAGCCATTGAACAGGGGGCCATCGTCAGTCTTATCGCAGGCCCGGTACATTTAACTACGCCTCAACACTGCCAACGTACCGATGTTGAAACTGCGCTACAAATGCATCAGGCCGTCATGAGCCAGATCGCGGAACAGGATGTGTTTATTGCTACGGCAGCCGTGGCTGACTATCGACCACATCAAGTGCAGCTGCAAAAAATTAAAAAAACCACTGACAAGCTAAATATTTCTTTAAGCCCTAACCCGGACATTTTAAAAGAAGTGGCCGCACTGAGTAAGCCGCCATTTACCTTAGGTTTTGCCGCTGAAACAGAAAACGTAAAAGACCACGCTCTATTAAAATTAAAAAACAAAAAACTTAATATGATTGCCGCCAATCGGGTTGCCCATATGGTAACCACACATGAAGAAAGCCAGACGAAACAAGACAGCGGCTTTAATAGTGAATACAATGCACTACAGGTGCTCTGGAAGGATGGTGAACTTATATTAGAGCACGCCCGAAAAACACAACTCGCCAGACAGTTATTAACCATATTAGCAAACAGATATTATGAAAAAACTTCAACTTAAAATACTCGACCCACGTATTGGCTCTCAAATTCCATTACCTGAATATGCAACCAGTGGCTCAGCTGGCATGGACTTACGCGCCTGTATTGATGGCCCGTTAACGCTTAAAGCTGGTGATACGGAGTTAATTCCTACCGGCATTGCAATTCACATTGCTGACCCGGGCTTTGCTGCTACTATTTTACCCCGCTCAGGTTTAGGACATAAACATGGTATTGTTTTAGGCAATCTGGTCGGTTTAATTGATTCAGATTATCAGGGGCAATTATTTGTTTCCTGCTGGAATCGCGGTAACACCGAATTCACCATAGATACGGGTGATCGCATCGCACAATTAGTCATCTTACCTGTAGCACAAGTCGAATTTGAAACAGTAAACGAGTTTAGTGATAGTGATCGTGGTGATGGTGGTTTTGGCCATTCAGGTCATAAATAATATTTAAAATTTTGATACATACGGTCCCTGGAAGAATTTGTTTATGAGTAATATCAACCCAGCTATTTTTAAGATGTATGACATCCGTGGCATTGTTGCAACCGATTTAACCGCCGACACAGTGCGCCTGGTAGGCCAGGCATTTGCTACCGAATGCAACAGACAAAATATAAAAGAAGTTTGCATCGGTCGAGATGGCCGTTTACACAGTAAAGAATTATCAATCGCTTTAACTGAGGGTTTAAATGCAGGCGGCTGTGACGTTATTGATATTGGTATGGTGCCGACTCCGGTTTTATACTTTTCAACACACCATTTAAATACCGGTACCGGCATAATGGTTACCGGTAGCCACAATCCGCCTGAATACAACGGCCTGAAAATGTCGATGGGTGGAAAAACACTTTACGGCGATGACATTACCGAACTTTACAACTTAATTGAATCTGCTAATTTTAATAAAGGCAGCGGCAGTTATCGCGAAGAGGCTCTACTTGATACTTATTTAGAACGTATTGTATCTGACATCAAACTTGCCCGCCCAATGAAAATTGCTGTCGACTGTGGTAATGGTGTAGCCGGTGTTATTGCAACTAAATTATTTAAAAAATTAGGCTGTGAAGTCACTGAGTTATTTTGTGATGTGGACGGCACATTTCCTAACCACCACCCCGACCCGAGCAAACTTGAAAATCTAAAAGATATTTGTGCCTCCATAAAAGATCACAACCTTGAGTTAGGTCTTGCCTTTGACGGTGATGGCGATCGAGTCGGGGTTATTGATGACAAACAAAATGTGATCTGGCCTGATCGCCAGATGATTTTATACTCAGAAGATGTTTTATCTCGCGTTCCCGGCGCATTAATTATTTATGACATTAAATCCAGCTATAATCTGGGCAAAGAAATTATCAAGATGGGCGGCAAGGAATTAATGTGGAAAACGGGCCACTCTTTAATTAAAGCCAAAATGAAAGAAACCGGCGCCGCACTTGCTGGCGAAATGTCAGGACATATATTTTTCAAAGAACGCTGGTACGGTTTCGATGATGGTTTATATAGTGCTGCACGTATGCTTGAAATTTTAAGCAATAAAAAAGGCTCATCATCGGATATATTTAACGCATTGCCTGATAGCTATAATACGCCTGAAATTCAAATTAATTTTAATGAAGGTGAACACCACATTTTCATGGAAAAATTTAAAAACACTGCCCGATTTGAAAATGCTGATATATCCACGATTGATGGCATGCGTGTAACATGGAACAAAGGCTGGGGGTTAATTCGCCCCTCCAACACAACGCCCTGTTTAGTATTACGTTTTGAAGCAGAAGATGAAAACTCGCTGTTAGAGGTTCAGGAAAATTTCCGTAAACAAATATTGGCCACTGACAGTTCTATCAATTTAAATTTTTAAATACTCCGACACTAAAATTAATTCTATAGTCTCTATAAATTAATTTACTGTCGGGCAACTTAACAACCCGTTATAAGTAAATATCATGGATAACACAAAAGCCAGTTCTGTAGTTAAAGTTCTCTCCGAGGCACTGCCTTACATTCAAAAATTAAATGGTAAAACCATTGTCATAAAGTATGGTGGAAACGCCATGACCGATGAGAACCTTAAGATCGGTTTTGCAAGAGATATCGTTTTATTAAAACAGGTTGGTGTCAACCCTGTTGTTGTACACGGTGGTGGCCCACAAATTGCCAGCCTGCTTGAACGTGTTGGTAAAGAATCAAAGTTCATTCAGGGAATGCGAGTAACTGATACCGAGACGATGGACATAGTTGAAATGGTTTTAGGCGGCCTGGTTAATAAAAGTATTGTAACTATGATTAACCAGCAAGGCGGACGTGCCGTTGGCCTTACCGGCAAAGACGGTAGTTTAATTCGTGCCACTAAAATGGAAATGACATCTAATGTTGACGAAATACCAGAGTTAATTGACCTTGGTCATGTTGGCGAAGTGCAAACAATAGATCCATCTGTTGTTTCCATGCTTGATAATGATAATTTCATTCCTGTTATAGCACCTATTGGTGTTGGCGAGAATGGCGAGTCTTATAATATAAATGCAGATCTTGTTGCAGGTAAACTTGCCACGGTTTTAGGTGCTGAAAAATTAATATTACTAACTAACACGGTTGGTATTTTAGATAAACAGGGGGATTTACTCACTGGTTTAAGCACTAAAGAAGTTGATGACTATATTGCTGATGGAACAATTCATGGTGGCATGTTACCTAAGATAAATTGTGCTCTTGATGCGGTTAAGTCGGGTGTTAAGACGGCGCATATTATTGATGGGCGAGTTAAACATGCGGTGTTGCTTGAGTTGTTGACGGATGAAGGGGTTGGTACTCTTTTGAAGGGGTAGTTTTTTCTATTAACTTTTATATTTTTCTTGTTAGTTCGTTACACTTTTTTATTATTGTGGTTTTCGACT
Source organism: Gammaproteobacteria bacterium (assembly GCA_026195255.1). Classification (GTDB taxonomy): domain Bacteria; phylum Pseudomonadota; class Gammaproteobacteria; order SZUA-229; family SZUA-229; genus SZUA-229. The sequence goes on from JAPHSS010000001.1 coordinate 30,012, forward strand.
GATAGAGAATTAGCAAGTTCTTTTCTTTATGGGAACTTTAATTTTATAGTTTCTACTGTTAGAGTTCTTGCAAGCTCCTTTCTTTATGGGAACATGAATTCTGTGATGTCGCCGCGCTGGCGAGTTACTTTCTTTTCTACAGCAAAAAGAAAGTAACCAAAGAAATGCCGTCCTTTAGTCGCTTGTTCTCATCAAAAAACGATGATAATTCCCAAAAATTGTAATGAAGTCTTCCAGTAACTTATTGGCCTGTTAGTTCAAGACTCAGTTACCGGGTCGCCCCGGTAAGCCGTCCAGGCTTATCGTGACTCAAAATCACATCCCTGTGATTTTGCCCCTATTTATATACAATTTTCGGCAAGCTCCAGAGGAGAGGTAAATCAAAACCGATATAAACTGTTTATTCAAAAGAAAATCAATCTTGTCGTTCCTGTGAAGGCAGATATCAAGTGACTGTGCATACACAATTATGAATCCAGCATGAAAGTAACAATCAGCCTACTCAATCTGTTTGTGCTTCTATTCTATTTATTTCATCCATTACACAAGCTGGTGAAATCACACGGATGTGATTTTGAGTTCTGTTAAGCCTGGATGGCGCATCAGAACGACCCGGCAACAGAGAAATGAACTAACAGGTTAATGTGCTATTGGAAAATTTCATTACACATCGGGGAAATCTATCTCATTAGCTTTTTAATGAGAACAAGTGAATAAAGGGCGGCGTTCTTTTGGTTACTTTTCTTACGCTGTTGAACTAAAACGCCTGGAGCGTTTTAGAATATGCTCTGCATAACCCGAAGGGTGAAAACCAGGGATGGTTTTCATAGAGAAAAGTAACTCGCCAGCGCGGCGACACCACAGAAATCTAATTCCCATGAAGACTAGAGCGAGCTAATAACTAAAAAGTGACACCACAGAATTCAAATTCCCATAAAGAAAGGAGCTTGCAAGAACTCTAAAATTTGGAAATAAAAAAAATAAAAAAAATTAAATTTTACTAGCGTGATCCTTATCAATCAAAACCAGAGACAACTCTTCAATGGCGCGTTCAAAACCAGGCTTCTCCATTAATACCCGGTTACAACAGGCCTCAGCCTCAACAAAATCACCCTTCTCTCGATAAATACGACACATACCAATCAGTGCAAATGCATCAAAACCTAAATCCAGGCTACGTTCATAAAGTTCTCGCGCTTTATCTGATTCATCTTTACTCATCCAGGCATCACCTAAACGACTAAGAATATTTTGATTGTAGGGCTCTTTATCTAAAATTTGACCCCACAGATCAATCGCTTCTTCAATATGACCGGCACCACGTTGACAGTTGCCTAAACCATATAAGGCATATGAATTATCCGGTTCTAATTCTGTTGCTTTGCGATAATACTTTTCAGCATTAGGGTAATCACTTCTACGCTGATAAATATTGCCAACCATTGTGAGTACGGCAACATAATTTTCATCTAACGCTAACAGGGTTTCAAAATACCCCAATGCTTTATCATCTTCACGATTTTTATAGTATAAGTTACCCAAGCCCATTAATGCATAACGGTCCTGTGGCTGAATTTTAATTGAATCAATGTATATCTGCTCTGCCTTTTCCACCATGTCCATGCTTTTATAAGCATCGGCCAGGCGTACCATGACATGCACATCACCGCGGTTAATTTCTAAATAGCGGGCCCAGAACTCAACTGCTTTTTCTGATTGACGCAAACCTCTGAAACAATCACCGATGCCGCGAAGAGCAAATACATTAGATTCATCAGATTTTAATAATCGGGTATAAAAACCAATCGCTTTATTAAAATCATTTGATAGTCTAAATAAATCACCTAAGCCTACCAGTACGTAGCTATTTGCGGGTTCAATCTCAAGCGCTTCCATAAACACTTTTTCAGCGTCGTTAAAACGTCGCTGTCTCATCAGCTTCTTGCCCGTTTTTGATAAATTCAGAACTTCAGTATTTGGTTGCTGCACGATTATCTCTTAATAATTCAATTAAATTTTTAACATTTGTATACTGAGTATATACGAAGAAATATACTTTATTTTTACTAATCTATATTATTCAGGCTGGATTTATCCAGCCTGAACATGCCTTACATCTCTTTAATGCCTGAAATTAACTCACCAACGGCTTTCTGTCCATCACCATATAACATACGTGTGTTGTCTGCATAGAACAGGTGATTTTCTATTCCTGAGAAACCTGAACCTTTACCACGTTTGATTACGATGCAGTTTTTAGCCATATCAGCATCCAGTATAGGCATGCCGTATATCGGGCTATCCGGGTTAGTACGTGCAACCGGGTTAACAACATCATTTGCACCAATGACCAATGCCACATCGGCGGTTGGGAACTCAGGATTAACCTCGTCCAGGTCCAGTATTTTATCGTAATCTATACCGGCTTCCGCTAATAACACGTTCATATGCCCTGGCATACGACCTGCTACCGGGTGAATAGCAAACATCACTTTCACACCACGTGCTTCTAATATTTTAGTTAATTCAGATACTTTATGCTGAGCCTGCGCAACCGCCATACCGTAACCCGGTACAATAATTACTTTTTCAGCATATGCCATCATAATTGCCGCATCAGTACCCTGAATTTCTTTCATGCTGCCTTCGATATCTTCTTCAGCGGCCGCACCGCCATCAGAACCAAAGCTGGCAAATAGAATATTACTAATTGGTCGATTCATGGCTTTAGCCATTAACTGGGTTAACAAGGTACCCGCTGAACCAACCACGGTACCGGCAATAATCATCGCCGCGTTTTCTAGCACATAACCCTCAAAAGCAACGGCCAGACCGGTTAATGCATTAAACAGTGAAATAACCACTGGCATATCGGCCCCACCTATTGGTATCGTAAACAGCACACCGAAAACGAGCGCCAATATAAAGAACAATAAAACCAGCTGTATACTGACATCACCACTGAAGCCAATTATTGCACCGGCAATCACCGTCAACACAAATAAGCCTGAATTAATGACCATGTGCATTGGCAATCGAATCGTTTTCTTCATTAACCCCTGTAATTTGGCAAATGCGATGGCCGAACCAGAGAATGAAACTGCGCCAATTAAGGCACCGAGCACAGCTAACACCTGGGCAGTACTACTTAACTCATGCGCTGAGCCGCCACCATGTCCACCGGCCATTTTCACTAATTCCACAGCCGCAATTGCGGCCGCTGCGCCACCACCCATACCATTATAGATAGCGATCATCTGCGGCATATCCGTCATCTGAACACGCTTAGCAGTAATATACGCAATTGCCGAACCTATACCGATGGCAATAATAATCAACACTACATTACTTGTATGTGTAAATACGCCCGGTTCAAAAAAGGCAACTAATGACGCGGCAATCATACCGATACCTGCCCAGACAATACCGCCTGTAGCCGTTACCGGGGAACTCATTTTTTTCAGACCCATTATAAATAAAACGGCCGCAACGAAATAAACTACCTGAATAAAAATATCCATTACGCTTCGCCCTTTTTATCTTTTGGGTTAAACATTTCAAGCATACGCACCGTGGCTACGTAACCACCCACCGCATTACCTGCAGCTAATGCCACCGCAATAAAACCAATAACCTGCTCTAATGTTGATTCTGCACCGCCCATAACAACAATGGCACCCACCAGCACAATCCCGTGGATGAAATTAGATCCAGACATCATAGGAGTGTGCAAGATAACGGGAACACGGCTAATCACTTCGTAACCGGTAAATGCCGATAACATAAATATGTAGAGGGCTGTGAAGCCACCAATTTCTATCATGAGTTAGCCCCTTCTTTATAACGTTCTGCTTTAATTTCGCCATCATGAGTTAAAGCGGTATTTTTTATTACCTCGTCTTCCCAATCTAGTTCAAGCTCACCTTCATTGATAAAAGGCGACAATAAATTAAAGCAGTTTTTAGCGTACATTTCACTCGCATGAATCGGCACCTGTGAAGCCACATTCAATGGCCCTAAAATCGTCACGCGGCCTTCAAAGTCAACTGTTTCACCGGGTTTAGTTAATTCACAGTTACCGCCACCTTCAGAAGCCAGATCAACAATAACTGAACCCACTTTCATATTCGCGACCACAGCAGCACTAATAATTTTTGGTGATGGTCGACCAGGGATGGCTGCCGTTGTAACGATGACATCTGACATAGCAATATGTTTATCTAATACATCCTGCTGTTGCTGTTTTTCATCATCGGTTAACTCACGGGCGTAACCACCTTCTCCGTCAGCACTTACACCGGTATCAACAAACTTTGCGCCTAATGACTCACACTGCTCTTTAGTTGCTGAGCGTACGTCATAAGCTTCTACTATTGCACCTAAACGTTTTGCGGTTGCAATCGCCTGTAAACCGGCAACACCTGCACCAATAACCAGCACTCTGGCCGGGCGTATAGTGCCTGCTGCGGTGGTTAACATAGGGAAAAACACAGAGGCTTTATCGGCCCCCATAATCACACCTTTATAACCTGCGATGCCTGCCTGAGATGATAAAGCATCCATCGACTGGGCACGCGTAATACGAGGCACCAGCTCCATGGCCAGGCTTGTCACCTTTTTATCACACATGGTTTTGATGAGATCCTGATTTTTATGTGGCGCCATAAAGCTGGTAATCACACAACCATCTTTCATCATGTTTAATTCATCAGGCGTAGGCGGTTGAACTTTAAAGATCACATCAGCGTCTTTATATAATTCTTCTGCTGATTCAATTAAGGTCACACCTTCAAACTGATCATCTGAAAAATGCGCAGATGCCGCAGCACCTTTTTGCATGCGCACTTCAACACCCAGTTCTAATAATTTTTTAGCTACCACTGGATCACAGGCGATGCGGCGTTCACCCGCTGCGATTTCATTTGGTATTGCCAGACGTATTGGCATTCTTAAACTCCTGCTTTTGCAGTGTAATTTTATGTTTCAAACAGTTTTTTATAGCTGAGCTATAGTTAGTTCAGTAAAAAATCTAATCAAAACACTTGTAAGGTCGAAAATTAGCGGGCTATTATACAACTAGAAGCTCCGGGCTTGAACGCATAAAAGCTAAAAATGCGCCAAAATAATCATAAAACTAACTATTTTATAAGTTGTAATGAATGTCACGCTATCTAAATCATCCAAACTACACTCATGGTTCTAAAGAGCGCCTGGGTGTTTTACTCGTAAATTTAGGGTCTCCATCAGCCCCGACAGAAAAAGCCGTGCGTAAATACCTGGCTGAATTTTTATGGGACCCTCGTGTTGTCGAAACACCTCGACCGCTATGGTGGCTTATTCTTAATGGGTTTATTCTTCGCTTCAGACCGCGAAAAACCGCCGCCATGTATAAAAAAATATGGACCGAAGAAGGCTCGCCTTTAATTAGTATTTCCAAACAACAGGCGCAAAAAGTAGAGAAGAAGTTGCAAAGCAAAATACGCGGCGGGGTTATTGTTGATGTTGCAATGCGTTATGGAAAACCCTCTATTTCCGAGTGTTTACAGGGCTTAAGGGCAGCAGGTGCAAAAAGATTCATCATTTTGCCTATGTATCCCCAGTATTCTGCCACCACAACGGCTTCGGTTTTTGATGCGGTTACACGGGAATTACAAAATTGGCGGTGGTTGCCAGATATGCGTTTTATTAACAGTTATCATGATCAGCCGGCTTATATAGATGCGCTCGCAAAAACCATTATTAACCACTGGAGTAACCGTGACAGGAAACCAGATATGCTGGTTTTTTCTTTTCATGGCATCCCGAAAAGTTATGTTGAAAATGGTGATCCTTATTTTTGCCACTGTCAGAAGACAGCCAGACTCGTGGCAGAAAAGTTACTTCTGAAGAACACTAAATGGAAAGTCACTTTTCAATCACGAGTGGGTCGTGAAGAGTGGCTACAGCCCTATACTGACATCACCATGAAACAGCTTGCTCATCAAGGGGTTAAAGCAGTGGATGTGGTCTGCCCCGGCTTCTCTGCTGATTGCCTGGAAACCCTTGAAGAAATCAATATAGAAAATCGTGAGTTATTTCTTAATCGCGGCGGGGTTGAGTTTGATTACATTCCCTGTCTCAATGCAAATGATTTTCATATTAATGCACTGAGTGAGTTAATTGTTCAACATAGTTTTGGCTGGCCAGAAACCATGCCTGGCTGGGATGCCGGTTTACAGGCGGTTGAAGCCAACAAAACCTGTGAGAGAGCTATAAAAATGGGCTCAAACCGATAACCACAAAACCCCTCATCGCGGTGAGTAAATGTTTGCTCGGTGAGAGAGTCCGCTATGATGCAAAAATCAAACAATACCCTGACCTGATTAAATTCATTTCTCAGCATTTTGATGTTAAAACCGTTTGCCCCGAGGTCGAAATTGGCCTGAGCGTACCCCGTCCAGCAGTACAGCTCTATGGCACTCTCGATGATATAGAGGTGCGCGGGCGAGATGACCCTTCAATTGACATCACCGCTAACATCAACAAATATTGTCATCAGTATCCGCCAGAGTTAAATGCCATTCACGGTTATATTTTTAAAAGTAAATCACCCAGTTGCGGAATCAGAGACATACCCCTGTTTAACCACCAGGGTCAAATAACTAATTCGACAATGGGTGTTTTTGCGCAGGCAATACTACAGCATTACCCGAACCTGCCGATAACAGATGAACAGGGTTTATTAAATCCAGCAGATTGTGAACACTTTTTACACCAGGTGAAGCTGTATCAACAAAAACAGATATGTTAAAAAATTCAATAATAACTTTTCTAACTTGTGCATTAATTTACCTGCCGCTGCTGTGTTTTGCTGGTGATCGCGAAGATGGCCTGGAGGCATTCAAAAAAGGTGATTACAAATTAGCCCTACGTTTCTGGACACCTCTGGCTGAATCAGGTGATCGGGAAATTCAATACAACCTCGGTGTTATGTATAACGATGGTCGAGGTGTTGAAAAAAATATTGAGTTAGCAATTAAGTGGTTAACAATGGCGGCACAACAAGATGACGCTGACGCTCAGTTTCGTCTCGGTAAACTTTATACAAATGGTAAAGAAATTAAAGAGGATTTAAATCTCGCTGAGAGCTGGTTAAGAAAAGCAGCACTTAAGAATCATGGTGCCGCCTGTTATTATCTCGCGCAATTTTATTCTCATGGCAGGGGACTGAAAAAAGATGATACGTTAGCTTTACGCTGGTATTACCGGGGTGCGGAAAATAACAATATATCTTCTATGTATAATCTGGGTTACATACATGAAATGGGTCAGGGCGTAGATAAAAATCTGGGTGAAGCATTTCGTTGGTACGATAAAGCGGCGAGGAAAGGCGCGGTTGATGCTCAAGCCAATTTAGGACGTTTATATTTTAATGGTCAGGGCACTAAACAGGATAAAATCATGGCCTATGTCTGGTTTAAGCTTGCTGCAATGCAGAACAATGAAAATGCAGATAAAAACGCTCGATTCACTTTTAATAAACTAACTAAGAGTGATCAACAACAGGCAGTTGCCCTGTTTGAAGAATATAAAAAAAAATTCATTAAATAATGTATTGAAAAGTCAAAAGCAGGGGAAACCGCAAATAAACGCAAATGGTCACTTTAATACATCCATGTAGCCGTGACATTAGTGCATCCATGCACGTCAACGCAAATATTAATTTTTAACTATAACTCATCAATTCAGCTGGTTTTTTAGTGCGGGTGTTCAGTTATACAACCTGAAAAGTCAAAAGCAAAAGAAAACGCACTAAAATGTAGGGAACATTTTGACCGCACGTTAGTGCGGCCCTGAAAGGGCGAAGCGCAGGAGCGCGTAGTAAATGAACGTAAATATTAAATTTATCTCGTTCCCACGCGTAGCATGGGAACGAGATAATAATGTTTTTAAAATTACATAAAAAAAGCCCCACTCCTTCATGGACTGGGGCTTTTTTATCCGGGGCTTCGACTCCCTATGATCGATTAATTGATCATTAAGCAGCCTTTTCACCCTTTAAATGGTATTCCTCAACCTTTCTAACTTCAGCTGCTGAACCTAATACAACAGGCACACGCTGGTGAAGACCCGTGGATTCAACTTCCATTATGCGACCTTTACCCGTTGATGCCATACCACCAGCCTGCTCAATAATGAAAGCCATTGGGTTTGCTTCATACATTAAACGTAACTTGCCGGCTTTTGAAGGATCACGATTATCGTATGGGTACATGAAAATACCACCACGAATAAGAATACGATAAACCTCGGCCACCATCGAAGCTACCCAACGCATATTGTAACGTTTGCCTAATGGGCCATCTTCACCCAGCTGACAATCTTCAATGTAACGTTTCATTGACTCATCCCAGAAACGACGGTTTGCCATGTTAATGGCGTACTCAGTTGTCTCTTCAGGAATAGATACACCTTCAGTCGTTAATACAAACTCGCCAATTGTGTTATCAAGTGTAAACATATTTACACCTTTACCAGTGGTCAGTACGAAAACGGTTGCTGGACCGTAAACAACAAAACCGGCTGCTTTCTGCTGATCGCCACTTTGCAGGTAATCATCTAACGTAGGTGTTTCTTTGCAGCCAAAGGGTGCTTTTAGTACAGAGAAAATCGTACCCACAGAAATGTTCACATCAATGTTTGATGAACCGTCCAGGGGATCAAACATCAATAAGTACTCACCGCGTTCTTTTGAAGGCACATCGATGGGATCATCAATCTCTTCAGAACCCATACCTGCAACCAGGCCGCTCACGCTAAGGTGATCAGCCATGATGTCATTAGTAATGATATCCAGTTCTTTCTGAGTTTCGCCCTGAACGTTTTCAGAACCTGCAACGCCCAATACGCCTGAAAGTTCACCACGACTAACTGTAGCCGCAATCTCTTTACATGTAATACTTACTTCGTGAATTAATTCAATAAGATCATAAGGAAGATCTTCACCTGCACGTTTCTCATGTAACAGAAACTGCTTTAATTTCATACCTGTGGTCATAATTTAGACTCCTATAGATGTCTTGAATACTAGACCAGATAGGTGCTCTTATCGGATACAACCTGGGGGGAGCTATATAACTGGCCAACTAAAATTTGGTGGCGTATATTAACATATTATTATTTTATGTATATGTGATTATAACTTATGGCACCAATAAGCCCCTAAACAGGGCAACTCACAGCGAATTCATACTACTAAAACCCAGTATAGACCCTGTTTCAGTGACTTATAAGCGCCGCTAATACCGTTTAGCCGAAAAGCCGAAACTGGGACAGGTTAACTTATAGACAAACACTAGAAGCATATTTCATTTGACTCGAAATTAACCAAACCCTAATATAGATAGCATAATTGATGGCGCTCTTTTCAGTTACACTCTCATTGATAAAGAGATTTATTTTTTTGATAAGTCTTAATAAAAATTCCCTGTGAACAACTAAAACACACAAACAGCCTCCATTTTTGAGATCTGCTTTTTACTTTTTTAATGACACACTTATACAACAAGATAAATAATGAAAAAACTACTATTTAAAATACCAACATCAACGCTGATTATTGCTACCGTTTTGCTTGGACTGGCGCCCTTTGTGCCGGAACCTCATTTATGGGAAAAATTAAAAATGTTGAGCGATGGCAGCTTAACTAAAGCCATCGATATTTTCGATTTATTTATGCATGGCACGCCCTTAATTTTATTAATTAGCAAACTCACTTTCATGGCGCTAGATAATCAGCAAAAAATAGAAAAATAATATTTTATATTTTTTTCGTTTTTACAAGCCTAAGCATCAAAACATATCCTGTGGATCAACATCAATCGACCACCTGACTTTATTTGCTGTTTTTAACTTATGAATACCTGGTACCCAATGCCGCAAAATGGCATGTAGTTTTTTTCTTTCATCTGAAAGCAAAATCAACTGCCAGCGATAACGTCCCGCGCGTCGCTCCATTGGCGCCGGTATAGGGCCAAACAGTTCTACTCCTTCATAATTCAAAGCCTGTCTGCATTCATTTAAAAACACTATACCCTGTTCTTTATATATTGATTCGCAGCGCACAATAACCATATAACTAAACGGCGGGAAATTGGCCTGCTTGCGCTCAATTAATGCGGTTTTTGCAAACCCCGCATAACCACTTTCTAACAAGATGTGTAATAACGGATGCTCAGGATGATGCGTTTGTATAATGACCTCACCTGCTCTTTTGCCCCTTCCGGCACGACCTGAAACCTGGATTATTAATTGCGCCATATGTTCTGTGCCACGAAAATCTGCACTAAACAAACCCTGATCTGCATTTAGAATTCCCACCAGTGTTACATTCGGAAAGTCATGCCCTTTAGCCAGCATTTGAGTTCCAATCAGTATTCTGGCTTCTCCTGATCTTGCCTGGTTTAACTTTCTATCTAACTCGCCTTTAAGTCTTGTTGTGTCTTTATCTATTCGACTAATAACAACGGATGGAAATTTTTCAGTTAGTGCAACCTCAATTCTTTCTGTGCCCGCTCCGGGTATATACAAACTCTCATGATTACACTGGGGGCACTGGGTTGGTGCTTTTTTTTCATAACCACAGTGATGGCAACGCAAACGCTGATTATGATGATGCAAAGTCATGTTCGCATCGCAACGTTGGCATTCTGTTGTCCAGCCGCATTCATGACACATTAATAAGGGTGCATAACCGCGTCGATTTAAAAACAGTAAAACCTGTCCGTCATTATTTAAATGTTCTTCAATTTTATTAAATAACGTATCTGATATTCCATCTTCCATCGGTCGACGACAAACATCCAACAGGCTAACTTTAGGTGGTGTTGCACCGGCAGCGCCTCGCTCTGTTAGTGTTAATAAAGAAAACTGACCTCGCGCTACATTTTCAAGACTTTCAAATGATGGTGTTGCCGAACCCAGGAGAACAGGAATATTTTTATTCTTCGCTCTGACAAGGGACAGGTCTCTTGCGTGATAACGAAAACCTTCCTGTTGTTTAAATGAGGCATCATGCTCTTCATCCAGGATAATCAAACCTAAATCAGGCATAGGTGTATATAAAGCCGAACGCGTACCAATTACCACCCGCGCAATGCCCTTACTCGCCAGCACCCAGGCACTGTGCCTTTGTGTATCATTTAAACCCGAATGAAGGCTGGCTATGGTTGTGTTTAATCGCTGCGTAAACCGCTGAGTTAACTGTGGCGTTAAACTAATTTCGGGAACCAGCACCAAAACCTGGAGATTTTGCGCAAGCGCATGCTCTATAACGTCTAAATAGACTTCTGTTTTGCCACTGCCGGTAATGCCTTGCAACAAAAACGCCTGATATGTGTTTAAGGCCTGAACAACCTCTTTTGCAGCACCAGCCTGTTGAGCATTTAAGTTAAAGCCATGGCTTGATTTATCTTTTATTTGATCAGGCGAAGTTATAACAGCCGTCTGTACTTTCTGCCTCACTTCTACCAGACATTTTTCTATTAACACCTTTACTGGCGTGCGCCAGTTATCCCAGACTTCATTTAACTGGTCTGAATTAAGCCCATCTGCCAATGAATTTTGTAAGTAAGATAATAAAGCAGCCTGTTTTGGTGCTCGACTCAGACTTTCTATTTCTAGACTTTTGCCTGCTTCGGTTAAATGCCAGTAATTTTCTGACTTTAGTTCTGCCGGTGCGCCTTCTCTTATCCGCCTGGGCAATGCACTAAAAATCACCTCTCCCAGCGGGTAATGGTAGTAACTGGCTGACCATTTAAGTAATTTTATTAAGTCCGCTGATAAAACGGGTTTTACATCAATAATCTCAATAAGTGGTTTCAACTTTGATAAGGGTAATGTAGATTCGTCGACCACCGATAACACCAAACCAACCAATTGATTTCGGCCAAATTGCACCTTTACCCGACAACCCTCTAGCGGGATCTGACCAGGCTCTACTGGAATCAAATAATCAAACAGACTATAAATGGGAACGGGCACAGCGATGCGTGCAATTAAAGGCTTAGACATATGTGTATTGTGCCAGTGAATGGTAACAAATTGGAGAATTGCATTTTAAAAAATAATCTTTGACAAATTCAAATATTACAGATTTATTAACTTTTCCACAGAAACTGTGGATAACTCTGTGGAGAACCTACAATTTAAACTCAAAACAGCTGATTCTAGCGATATGTTGAACATTTTGGTTGTTTTTTGACCACTTATAAATCATATAAAATACAACAACTTACACGCATAAAAAATTAAAACACTATATATACAGTAGTTTGAGTTTATTCATGGTAATGATTAACAGCTATGTGTATAAGTATTTACTTGAATGGCTTATTTGTAGAATATTAGATGATTATTTAGCATATTTAATTAATATTTAATGAATGAAGTTAAAGTATTACATTAATCTAATACGTGTAACTCATTGTATTTTAAAGGGTTAAAAACTTATCCCCTTTTCCTGTGGATAAGTCTGTTGATAAGGGCTTGAAATCTTATCTAATTCTCGTGTTTTATACCCTATGTAACAGATTGTTCATAATTTGATCACAACAAAAAAGACTTAAAAAACAATATCTTATAGTTTAATGGGTCGATTTGGTTAAAAAGTAAGCAGGACTTATTCCCGATATAGCTTATATGTGCATAACGCACATAAAGAACCATATAAATTCAATACCTAACTGCATAAATCTAACTCACTATCAGTTAAGTTTCAAAAAGCAGATATCAGGCAAATGAGGCCTATTTACTCTTTATCTGTACACCCACTGACTGATTATCTATCACTATCTGCTTTAATCTAGCGGCAATCGTCATCACTTTGTCCATCCAGAACAGCGCCTTATCTTCTGTTAGTTCCTGCTCAAGTGTTTCACTAAAAAGCGCTATCCACACTTCAAGGTCATCCTGTTTTATGCCAAGGGGGAAATGCTTGCCAATCATGTCAATTTTAGGCGGATTATCCAGCTTGCCACCCATACTGATCCACCAGAAACCAGCTATTCGTTTTTCATGCTCTTCTATATCCTCTAGATGGTCAAAAAAATGCCCTAACTGTTGGTTTGCCATTGTTTTTTTATAAAACGAATGAATTACGGCTTCTATTTCTTCATAAGAGGGTATGTTTGACATATTTACTTCTATTGAGCAACTGGATAACCTGCGTATGCTAACACCTATATTAAAATTAATCAGTTGAACTCATATGAACAGTTGGCAATACATCTCGAAAAGCATAAGCCAGCAGACTGGCTCTGACTTTCAAATCGACTCTCACATCTCAGTGGGGGGCGGCTGTATTAATGAAGCTTATCGAGTAAGTAATGGTAAATCAGAGTATTTCGTAAAAACCAATCACCTCAAACATGGCGATATGTTTGAAACAGAAGCGCTTTCACTAAAAGAAATGTTTGACCAGAACACGGTGCGAGTACCCGAACCCGTATGTTATGGGCAAACAGACACTATAACTTTTCTTGTGCTTGAATACCTGCCACTCACCGGGCGATTTGACGCCACTTTACTTGGCCAGCAACTTGCGGCAATGCACCAGGTAACACAGCCACAATTTGGCTGGCAAAGGGATAATACAATTGGCTCGACACCACAGCGGAATCGACTTACCAGCAACTGGATTGAGTTCTGGCGTCAACAACGATTATTGCCCCAGCTAAAGCTGGCACAAAAGAATGGTTATGGCGCTGCTCTGAACCCTTTAATGGACAAACTACTGCAAAATTTTGACTGCTTATACGATAGTTATACTCCTCAACCCAGCCTGTTACATGGTGATCTATGGGGTGGTAATGCCTCTGCACTAGCAGATGCTACACCGGTTATATTTGACCCTGCACTCTATTATGGTGACCGCGAGGCCGATATTGCCATGACGCAACTATTCGGCGGTTTTCCCGCGGATTTCTATTCTGCCTATAACGATATATCACCTCTGGATGAGGGTTTTGCGGTACGCAAAACCTTTTATAATTTATATCACATACTTAATCATCTGAATTTATTTGGTGAAGGCTATCTCAATCAGGCCATATCAATGGCTGAACGGGTTTTAGCCGAAATCTAAATTTTTCATGTGCCATTAAAATAAATACTTTTCAGTGCTAGTTAACTGGTAACCCCCCCTATCTACATGTAAAATTCGCCATCTGATTTTATACCGGCCAGCACATTGAAAAATACTATCCAGACTCTGCTAACTCAGGCACTAAGCGGCTTAAAAACCAGTGGTGTAATAAGCGCTGAGATATCACCCGAGATTCAGATTACTCGCACTAAAGACAAGTCACACGGTGATTTTGCCTGTAATCTTGCGTTGATGCTGGCGAAACCTGCAGCAAAAAATCCACGGGAAATCGCACAATTATTAGTTGATTCACTGCCTGATAGTAATGATTTAGATAAAGTAGTTATAGCTGGCCCGGGCTTTATTAATTTCTTTGTAAAACAGAGTAATACCCTGTCAGTCATAAATACCATCAATACCCAGGCCGAAACCTACGGTCTAAGTAATATTGGCGCGGGTCGTAAAGTACAAATTGAATTTGTTTCTGCCAATCCTACCGGGCCTCTTCATGTTGGTCATGGTCGCGGCGCAGCATATGGTGCTAGTGTTGCTTCATTACTTAAGGCAACAGGTTTTAGTGTGCACCGTGAATACTACGTAAACGATGCTGGCCGCCAAATGGACATACTCTGTACAAGTGTGTGGTTACGTTACCTTGAACGTTGCGGCGTTGAGATCGTTTTTCCAAGTAATGGCTATCAGGGTGAATATGTAAAAGACATAGCTGAGCAGCTTTTCGCTCAACATGATAAAAATTTAATGCATCCGCTAAAGGCTGTTTATGAAGACATTCCCGAAGATGAACCCGCAGGCGGTGACAAAGAAATTCATATAGACGCCCTTATTAACAGGGCCCAAACACTTCTCGGCGAAGAGTCATACAGACAGGTTTTTGATTTAGGTTTAAATATCATTACAGCAGATATTAAAGATGACCTGAAAGAGTTCGGTGTTGAATTTGATGAATGGTTCTCAGAGAGAAGCCTGGCGGGTAAAGGTTTAATAAAACAAGCTATTGAGCGTTTACAGAAAGCACATCATGTTTATGAAAAAGACGGTGCGCTGTGGTTCAAATCAACTGATTTTGGCGATGAAAAAGACAGGGTGGTTGTACGCGATAACGGTCAGAGCACTTATTTTGCATCTGACATTGCTTACCATATGGATAAACTCGATCGAGGTTATGAGCGGGTGATTGATATCTGGGGTGCAGACCATCACGGTTATATCCCACGTGTTAAAGCGGCATTAAAAGCATTGGGAAATGATGTTGAAAAACTCGACGTTTTATTAGTTCAGTTCGCCATTCTTTACCGAGGTGGCGAGCGAGTTCCTATGTCAACCCGCTCCGGCTCATTTGTTACATTACGCGAATTGCGCTCTGAAGTTGGTAATGATGCGGCACGCTTTTTTTATGTATTACGTAAATGTGAACAACATATGGACTTTGACCTGGATTTAGCTAAATCTCAAAGTAGTGATAACCCCGTATATTACATCCAGTATGCTCATGCTCGAATCTGTAGAGTGTTTCGTCAGTTAAAAGAGAAACAGTTCACTTATGATGAAAAAATGGGAAGCGAAAACCTGGCACTGTTAACCGAAGAACATGAAACTTCACTTGTGACGGCTTTGGCGAAATACCCTGAAATTGTTGAAAAAGCAGCACTTAACGAAGAGCCTCATTTAGTTGCTCATTTCTTAAGAGAACTGGCTAATGAGCTTCATACTTATTACAATGCACATCAGTTTATAGTTGAAGATGAAGCTATTCGAAATACACGCCTGACATTAATCAAAGCAACACGTCACGTTTTACATAATGGGCTTAATTTATTAGGCGTTAGTGCACCGGAAAGTATGTAATGTCAGCTTCGCGTGATTTAAAGGGACGTCATATGTCTAATAAAAAACCCGTGCCCGGATATGTCTGGATGCTTGCGGGACTGGCCATTGGTTTATTTGCTTCTTTTCTTATGTATCTCGACAAACAGCCTGCTGAAGAAGTCAGCTTTACCGAAGCGGTAAAGCATGAATTGAAAAAAGCCCGTCAGCAACAAAAAGAAGATATCGAATCAGCAAATGAAAACGATTCACAAGTCGCGACGACCAATAGCGAAAATAAAAAACCCCGCTTTGAGTTTTATACCATACTCTCTGAACTAGAAGTCTTTGTGCCTGAACCAGAAGTTGAAAACACTAACACTAAAAACCAGCCGTCAAATACCAGATCCGTTGAAGCCAGCTCAGTTTCAAATAAAAAATATTTACTTCAAGCTGGCTCATTCAAGAATCAGCAAGATGCAGAACGCCTAAAAGCGAGCCTGGCCTTGCTTGGAGTACAGTCTTCGATACAGAGCGTAAATATCAATCGTGATAACTGGCATCGCGTACGTATAGGGCCCTTTAGCAACCCTACACGACTACGTGAAACACTAAGCACTTTAAAACAAAATAATATACACGCCATGACGATGGAGTTAAAATGACCTCGCTAATCACTAATCTTTTCATGATACAAAACTTGTATAAATTTAAGTAGAAATAGCTAATAGAATAAAACCTGCGCAGACAGGTTGCAAATATCATAAATACTGAAATAGTTCAGTAATGTTGTAGTAAAGACGGAAGAGTTAATGTTGAATTTGTTTGAAAACGCGTGGATGAAAAAATACAAAGATGAATGGAATAAAGACCCATATTTAGCAAAGTCCCTTAGCGAAATACGTTTTTCTTCAATTATAGGTTATGGGTTCCCCGATGAAGATAAACCTCGTGCCTGCATTGTTATAAAAAACGGTTATGTTATTGAGGCCGGGAATTATAATAACCAGAAACTAAACTGGGATTTACGCGCTAAAGAGGGCCACTGGAAAGAATGGATAAAGCGAGAAGTGGGATCTACTGGTTTAGGCCTGGCCTATACCACTGGAAAGTTAAAATTTGTTGAAGGCGATTATAAATCAATGATTAAAAATCCCACTATGTCATCTCCTTTTATAAAAAGTTTCTCTGCAATGGGTCGAGTATAATTAAATACTGATGCAGATTTAATATTAAGGTTACATAATTAATTAACAGGTCACCTCTCTGTGCATAAGAGTCTGGAAAAAAATTTACCTTTTTTAATCGAAGAATTTTCCAGCAGTGGCACGCCCATCGATAATCGATGGCGATCTATTCTACAACGTTTTTTTTCTGACTGTACGCTTACGCCGACCTCAATTCCCATTTCAAAATGTCTTATTAATGACAGGCATAATGTGCTGGAAGTCCCGTCGATCTTACTAAAACATGGATATATACTTAATAGCTCTAATACCCGCTTCAATAATGATGATATAGATCTCGCTAACTCATTACTAAAACTCACCAAACAGTTTATTACAATTGAAGAAGCGTTTGAGAAAGGCGCAACAGAAGAACGCCAACGTATCGCTCGAGATCTACATGATGATGTTGCAGCACGCATGCTGACTCTTATTCACTCTGTGAAAGATGAACAGACTATTGCATTATCACGAAGCATTCTAAAATCTTTGAGAAATTCTATATATACGCTTGACAATAAGTCAACAGCGTCGATACTAGATGCAATCACTGATGTAAGATCGGAAATACAGGTGCGCCTAAATTCTATTGGTATGCAGCTGATATGGCATCAGAGTGAGAACTTGCAAGGCTTGAGTTTCACACCAAGACAACATATAAACTTAAACCGCATGTTACATGAAATAACAACTAATATTATCAGGCATGCTAATGCACAGTTCATGGAAATTATTATAAACCTGGATGATCAACAAATATCTGTTGAAGTGAGTGATAACGGACAAGGTTTTGATCTACAAAACTGTATACCTGGCAAAGGCCTAAACAACATAAAAACAAGAGCCCAGGAACTAAATGGAAGCGCAAGCTGGTTTAATCTTAATGACCCGAAAACAGGTGAGAACAGAGGCAGCTGCGTAAGAATTAATTTTTTGATATCTGATAACACTGAAAGCCCTAAATAACAATTTGGTATCTGGTTAACAAAAATTTTATTTATAAATACTAAACTAACTTATTAAACAGTCTATTGGCTAACTTAGGTTCATTTATATGCAAAACGTACTCATTTTAGAAGATCATCCAGAAACACGCGAATGGTTAACAAGCATCATTCGACAGGCATTTGTCGAAGTAGAGCTTTTTGAAGCCTCCAGTCTGGCGCAAGCAAGAAAAATCATTAATGAGAACAAGCTGGATCTTGCATTAATAGACTTAAATTTACCTGATGGGAATGGCGTAGAAATCATAAGTGAAATTACGCAAAAATCGCCTGATACATATTGTGTTGTGGCGACTATTTTTGATGATGACAATTATCTGTTTCCTGCCCTTGAAGCTGGTGCGCAAGGTTATTTATTAAAAGAACAAACCACAGATGAATTTATTCAAAACCTGCAAGGCATTATAAAAGGTGAACCGCCAATTTCACCTGCTATTGCTCGAAAAATGATTAATCACTTTCACAGTGAAATACAACCTTCAGACAAGCAGGATTTATCTAGCCGTGAAAAAGAAATACTTAGTGCTATTGCAAAAGGCTTAAGCCGAAATGAAGCGGCCGAAATACTCGGCATAACCTCTAACACCGTTGCCAGTCACTTAAAGAGTATTTACGGAAAGTTAAATGTATCAAATCGTGCGCAGGCTACTCTTGAAGCCTTACGTCTTGGCTTAGTAAAGCCCTGACATCAGCTACACCTAAGAGCGTTACCCAGTTACATGAGTGAAATAACTGGCGTTGCCTGAAATTCTGTTAAGCCAGGCGACTTAAATTTAAAAAAATTAGAAACCTTATCCAAATAAGTTTGGCAAAAAGAACTCACTCACCAGAATCTCTTCATTTTTTAATATAAATACTGAACGACGCCCCCAAATTGCTTCTTTTTTTAGGCCGCCAGTCCATCTATGGTATTTATGTGTGGCTTGCAGCGAAGTAATTTCCATTGGTTTTCGTTGCATTTTTTTATCTGCAAACAACACTTCTCCCAGAGACTTATTACCAAGCTTAACAATACCTCGTAGTGGCCCACGCATACTGGAGAGGGGTATTATTGTGCGTGCATAAACTACAGGCTGACTACCACAGAGCAATAAAACTTCACGTATTATCGCCTGGCTTCTAGGTTTTAGTTTAAGCGCCTTAATTTCATCTGGCGTAGGTGTCGCACTCTTTACAGATAAAACCTTAACTGAAAATAATTCATCACAATTATTAATTAAACGTGCGGTTAATGACCCCGCATCAAACAGCCAGTCTTTAACATTGGCATTAAGATCTTTGGTAATACAGCGTTTCTGAGTACACCAGGATAAACGGGTATGATGACCTGACATTTAATTTCAATTAATAATTTTAGATTTTTTGATTTTACACCACCAGAAATTTATAGCCACTTTGCCAGCGTTTCTTTTAATGCATTTAGATTCACCGGTTTTGATACATAATCATCCATACCTGCAGCCAAACACTTATCCTTATCACCTTCCATTGCATTCGCAGTCATCGCAATAACAGGTAGACGGCTTAAGCTGGTTTCAGCTTCTATGTCGCGCAGTACTTTCGTTGCTTCATAACCATCCATTACAGGCATCTGGCAATCCATTAATACCAAATCAAAGTCATGTTGCGATTTTAAGCGATTAATCGCCTCTTCACCATTGTTAACAACTTCAAATGTCAAACCTACCTTTTCTAGCATTTTCCTGGCTATAATTTGATTGACTGGATTATCTTCAACTAGCAAAGCCTTACCTTCCAGTATTTCGGTTACTTCGGCAACATTGTGTTGAGGATTTTCAATTTCTATATTCGATGGTATTTCAAATGTTATTTCTACCCAGAAACTTGAACCTTTATTTTCTTCACTATTAACACCTAGTCTGCCGCGCATCATAGTAACCAATTGTCTGACAATTGCCAGGCCAAGCCCCGTGCCACCATATTTTCGAGTTGTAGAGCCATCAGCCTGGGTAAAAGAATTGAATAATTTACGCTGCGAGTCTTGCGCGATTCCTATGCCTGTATCATTAATTTCAAGCCTTAAACGAACTGACTTTTCAGTTTTCTCAAGAAGAATAACTTTTATCGTTACCGTTCCCTGCTCTGTAAACTTAATTGCATTTGTCAAAAGATTAGCGAGTACCTGCCTGATTCTCACTGAGTCTCCCTTAATAATTAAGGGAACTTCGGCATCAATATCTGTTAAAAGCTCTACATTTCGCTCATCTGCTTTTTGCTTCAGCAATATAGTTAGCTCTTTAATTAAATTTCGTAAATCAAACGCTATATATTCAAGCTTAAGTTTACCAGCTTCTATTTTTGAAAAATCAAGAATATCATTTAACAATGAGAGTAACGCTTCACCGGAATTATATGCTATAGCTACATATTCCAACTGACTTTCTGTTAGCTTTGAACCTTGTAGTAATTGCAAAGTACCTAGAATGCCATTCATTGGCGTTCTAATTTCATGACTCATATTTGCAAGAAATTCACTTTTTGTTTTACTTGCTGCCTCTGCCGCTTCTTTTGCTTTTTGTAATTCTTTTTCTACTCGTTTTCTTTGCTCAATTTCTGTTGATAATTCTTCATTTAAATCCTCTGATTCATTACGTGCCTGACTCATGAATTTAATTAACGACTCATTATGAAATCGCACTTCCAATGAAGTCATGACGCTCTGGTTTATTCGCGAACCAATACTTGCCATTACCAGCATATAAAAAATAGTCGTCAATGAGAGTAAGATGTACTCATCTCCCATAACGAGAAAACGAATAATTATTGGAAAAATAACCAGAAATAGATAAAGATAATAAAGCCTTAATATGGGCGACATTACAGACACACTGCCTGAGGCAATACCGGCTACTACAAACCCCATAATTAACTGGTATGAAGAATCAACAGGAAATAACAGGAATCCCGCCATTCCCCAGCCAAATGCAGTCAGTAAAATGGCAACAAGATACCATTTTCCAAAAATATCATAAACCAAAGCGTTATCTTTATCTTTCTGAATATATGACATTACAACTCTGACTAGAGTCATTAGCGACATAAATACGAGCCAGAAGATAATTAAACTATGTGATACATCAGGCCATAGGATAATAGCCAGAAATATTGCCAATATCTGACTTACAATGTTACTAAGTACAGCATTTTTCTCAACTAATCTGATCTGTTCGCGCCAGATCTTATCTCGATTTTTACTTTTATCGAATAAATCGTCTTTATCTATACTTCCTGGCATTTACGCTTCCTGAAAATCACACAATTATTTATAAACATATATTGAAAATAGACGAGTAAAGGTCTAATAGCTACTCGAAGTAAGAGTTTTTTGAAATGTTTTTATCTTCAACTCTCCAGGCAGAACTGTGTAGTTTTCTAATATGTAAATTCAATTATCACTTAAACTCTTAACCAATATTGACATATTGCTGAGCAACCCCAACCCAACGATCAATCAGTGCTTTTACCTTTTCAGGTGAGTCTGCCATTATTTTTGCTGATGCAAGCTTCACATCACCCAGCATGTATTCATCACGCACGATATCTGCAATTCTCAACTGTAATAAGCCTGTTTGACGAGTCCCCAGCACTTCACCCGGCCCACGTAACTGCAAGTCTTTTCTTGAAATTTCAAATCCACTATTAGTTTTTCGCATAATAGCCAGTCTTTCTTTTGCGTGTTCAGTTAACGGGCTTTTAAACATCAACACACAATGGCTTGCCTGCTCTCCTCGGCCTACTCTGCCTCTTAACTGGTGTAACTGTGATAAACCTAAACGCTCTGAATTTTCAATAATCATTAAGCTGGCATTGGGAACATCAACCCCCACCTCAATTACCGTTGTTGCTACTAACAGCTGGGTTAGGCCATTTTTGAAATCACGCATTAATATTTCTTTTTCTTCAGATTTCAATCGGCCGTGTATCAATCCGACTTTAATATCTGGCAGCACTTTTTGTAATGTCTCTGCCGTATCCTGTGCAGCCTGACACTGTAAAGTTTCAGACTCTTCTACAAGGGTACATACCCAGTATGCCTGCTTACCTTCAGCACAGGCTTTATGTATTCGTTGTAAAATTTCTTCCCGCCTTTCCTGTTGTATTACTACTGTGGTTATTGGTTTTCGACCTGGAGGTAACTCGTCTATTACTGAATAATCAAGATCTGCATAAGCCGTCATTGCTAAACTGCGTGGAATGGGGGTTGCCGTCATGATTAATTGATGAGCCAATGTATCAGACTCGTTTTCAATCGTAATTTTTGCTTTTTTTGCTAATGCCATACGTTGCTGCACACCAAAGCGATGTTGCTCATCTGTAACTGCTAATGCCAGGCATTTATACTCCACATCATTCTGGAACAATGCATGCGTACCCACAATTACCTGCGCTTCACCAGCTATTATCTGTGACAAAACCTGAGATCTTTTTTTACCCTTTATCTGTCCTGACAACCAAACAACCTTAATGCCTAATGGCTCGAACCAGCTTGTGAAATTTTTAAAATGCTGTTCTGCTAAAATTTCTGTTGGAGCCATAATTGCAGCCTGCCATCCAGACTCTATCGCCTTCAAACAGGCCAGTGCCGCAACTACGGTTTTGCCTGATCCGACATCACCCTGCAGCAGACGCATCATGGGTATTCCTGATTCCATATCCTGTAATATTTGCTGATTAACCTTCTGTTGAGCAACAGTTAATTCAAATGGCAGTGATTTTATAAACTTAAATAACAGGTGATTATCACTATGTAATTTCGATGCTGATTTGTGCCTGTTTTTTTCTCTTAACACCTGCAAACTTAAGTGTTGCGCTATTAATTCTTCAAAAATTAAGCGCAATTGAGAACCATGCTGTGCAGCAAACAATTGATTTACGTTAGCACCTGTGGGAGGCCGGTGAACATACTTTAAGGCATCGGAAAGAGAGTAATAGTCATCTAACTTAAGCAAACTTTCGTTTAGATAATCAGGTAGTAAAGATTTGTTATTTAGTAATTCAAGGCACTGTTCAGAAAGACGCCTTAATAAAATTTGACTCACACCATCAGTTGTATGATAAACAGGCGTCAAAGAGTTTTCCATCTCAGCGTTATTTGTATCATTTAACAGGGTGTACTCAGGATGAACTATTTCAAGTGATGAGGCACCATAACGCACATCACCAAAGCATCTTAATTTCACTCCTTCAACCAGCTTTTCCTGCTGTTGTTTATTAAAGTAAAAAAAACGCAACAGCAAACTACCCGTAGCATCACTGACCTGAACCAGTAACATGCGCCTGCTTTTACCTTTACGGCTAAAAGCAATGCTTGCATGATTAACAGTGACTTCAATAAGGCATGACTGACCGTGTCGTAACGCAGCAACAGGGATAACCTGTGTTCTATCTTCGTATCTGTAGGGAAGGTGAAATAGAACATCCTGAATATTATTTAATCCAAGCTTGCTTAACTTTTCCTGAACTTTCGGGCCAACGCCTTTAAGTTTAATCAGACTGCTAGAATGGGTGAGTGGTTTTTCCAAAGTTAGGCATGCCTATGACGAGCCAATTTAATTGTGACTAGCTTTTATCTGAAACGCTACGTTACAATTCTAAAATGGCGTCCATTTCTACTGCTACAGATTTAGGTAATTCTTTAACACCTATCGCAGCACGTGCCGGATAGGGTTCTGAAAAATACTGCGCCATTACCTGATTAACCGTTGGAAAATTACTTAAGTCAGTTAGAAATATATTTAATTTAACTACATTTTCAAAGCTACCGCCGGCGGCGCTAATAATTGCCTGTAAATTTTTAAACACGAGATGTATTTGCTCTTCAACTGAGCCTTCTAACACTTCCATCGTTTCAGGTATCAAGGGAATTTGACCTGACACATACACCGTATTATTTACTTTCACTGCCTGTGAGTAGGTGCCTATTGCCTGCGGCGCTTTATCAGTAGAAATTATTTCTTTTTTCATCGTTTATTTTTCTCGAAAATTATTATACTTATTGCACTCGAATGATTCTCATCACAGAATTAACACGCCTTAAACGACGTAAAATTTTTGCCAGATGATTGCGCCCGGTAACGGAAATAAGAAAATAAATATTGGTTGATATTCCGTCTTTATCTTCTACTTCAACGTGTTCTATATTCGCTGATTCATCAGAAATAATAGTAGCTAACCGCGCCAGAACACCGCGCTCGTTTTGAACGTGTAAATTCAGCTGACATTGATATTCACCACTTGGATCAGCCGCCCACTTAACATCAATCATGTTCTCGCTTTGCAAACGTTCATTCACTATGTTCTTACAACTAATCTGGTGTATTACAAGCCCTCTACCCTTACTTAATTTACCAACAATTTGATCACCAGGTATTGGATAACAACACTTGCCATAAGAAACAACCATGCCCTCTGTTCCCTGAATGGCCAGCGGAACACGACCCGACAATTGTTCTGATTCGGTTTTTGACTCATCTATATTATCCGGGAACAGGCCTCTTGCAACCAGCCCTGCAGGTCGATTACCCATACCAATATCTTCAAGCAACTGGTTTAAGGATGCGAAACCGTATTCATCAAGTAAAGACTGGTAACTCTCCTGCGGCATTTCTTCTAAGGTAATATTTTTTTCCAGTAACATTCGCGACAATAATCGGCGCCCCTGAGCCACCGCATCTTCTGAACGAATGCTTTTTAAATAATTGCGAATATTACTGCGTGCTTTTGCTGTGACGACAAAGTCCAGCCAGCCAGGGTTAGGGTGTGCACCTTCAGATGTAATAACTTCAATTGTTTGTCCGCTATATAACGGCGTATCTAAAGGCGCAAAACGATGATCTACTTTACTTGCTACACAAGTATTGCCTACATCTGTATGTACCGAGTAGGCAAAATCAATAGGCGTTGAATTTTTAGGTAACTTAACTATGTCGCCATTTGGTGTATAAACATATAATTCGTCAGGGAATAGATCAACTTTTACATTCTCTAAAAACTCTACCGAATCACCCGCGTTTTGTTGCATTTCCAGCAAGCCGGTTAACCATTCACGGGTTCTTCCACCGACATCTATTTCATTACCTGAATTTTCTTTATACAGCCAATGTGCTGCAATTCCCGTTTCCGCAAAATTATCCATTTCACTGGTGCGAATTTGAATTTCAATGGGTATTGCATGGGGACCGAATAAAACTGTATGTAATGATTGATAACCATTTTCTTTTGGAATGGCGATGTAATCTTTAAACTTACCGGGTATTGGTTTAAATAAGTTATGAACAGCACCCAGTACCCTGTAACAATCATCTACACTATCAACAACAACACGCATTCCATATACATCAAAAATATTTTTATATGGAAGGTTTTTCTCGCGCATCTTTTTATACAGGCTATACGGATGTTTTTTTCTCGAATGAACTTTAGCTTCTATATTTAATTCATCTAATCTTAAAGTTAAACCATTATGAATTTTTTGAATAACTTCTTTTCTATGCCCCGCTTCTTTCAACATGGCATGTTCTAATATACGATAACGCATAGGATACATGGCTCGAAAACCAAGATCTTCCAGCTCAAGTCGTAATGTATTAATGCCTAAGCGTCGTGCCAATGGCACATAGATATCAAGTGTTTCATTAGCAATACGGCGACGCTTATCTGGACGCATTACTCCCAGCGTTCGCATGTTATGCAGCCTGTCTGCGAGTTTAATTAGTATGACGCGAATATCTCGTGCCATAGCCATTAATACTTTTTGAATATTAATAGCCTGTTGTTCTTTTTTGTTTTTAAATTTAAATTCGGTTAGCTTACTGACACCATCGACTAACTCGGCAACATCTTCACCAAATTTTTCTGCGACTTCTTCTTTGGTTGCCGGGGTATCTTCTATAACATCATGTAAAATTGCAGCACAGATGCTTTTAGAATCCATGTGCATTTCTGCAAGAATTCGCGCTACCGCGATAGGATGATAAATATAAGGTTCGCCGGTTTGACGAAATTGACCTTCATGAGACTGCGCACCAAACAAATATGCCTGATACACATCCCGAACCTGTTCTGGGTTCATATAGTCTTCGACTATACGACACAAATCAGATATTAAAAACCGCGATGGATCTCCGTATAAATCCGATACATCTATTTCAGTTTGATCAGGATTTATTGCCATATTAATTATTTCCTGAAAACAGGATTACATTTCCTTGCTAATTTCATCTGCAGAAATAGCCGCTGGCCTCATATTAAGTTCTTCAGATTTTTCATTTAAAATTTCAGGACCAACCAGGCCTTCAGATATTTCACGTAATGCAAGTACTGTAGGTTTATCATTATCTATATCAATCAACGCATCGGCGCCCATCGCAATTTGACGTGCGCGCTTTGCTGCAACTAACACAAGGTGAAAACGGTTATCTACATACGGAAGACAATCTTCTACTGTTAAACGTGCCATTCTTTCTATTCCTCTAGTTCAATAATTCGATTAATAAGTTTTCCAGTTTCTGCCCTTGTTGAAGCAGGCGTAACCGGTTTGCTTTAAATATACTGCTAAGTTCCTGCAATGCGACATTAAAATCATCGTTGATAATTATGTAATCAAACTCAGCATAATGTGACATTTCGTTCACCGCATCTTTCATGCGACGATTTATAATTTCTTCGTTATCTTGTCCACGATTTTGCAATCTTTCTTTTAAGGCCTCTTTTGATGGCGGTAAAATAAAAATCGACAATGAATCGTTAAACTGTTTACGCACCTGTCTGGCTCCCTGCCAGTCTATTTCAAGTATCACATCATGGCCCTGCAGGAGTTGCTGCTCGACATGTTGCTGTGAAGTACCATAGTAATTATCAAAAACTTTAGCATGCTCAAGAAATGCGCTACCACCCGCCATAGACAGAAACTCTTCCTGCTCTACAAAATGATAATCAACGCCTTCTCTCTCGCCCTCACGTTTAGCTCGTGTGGTATGCGAGACCGATACAATGATATTTTCTGTTGCAGCCGTTAACGCTTTTACCAGGCTGGTTTTACCCGCACCGGATGGGGCCGAAATTATGTAAAGTGTGCCTTTACTCAAGATTCACCTCTAATATATTTTTCATAGCCCATCGCGAACTAAAGCCACACCATTACAGGTTAATATTACCCTGTAATGGCGTAGCTTTAGCTCACGTTGGGTCTGGCAAACTGGATTAGTATAAGAATACCCTATTTAGGCTTATTTATCACTGATAAAAACAGGTAATCGACGCGCGCCCCATTTACCAGGGGCCGCTTCAAAGACACCTGGCAGGGGTTTTCCGCAAGCCTCGCAGCAACCATTAACATCCAGCCCCCAGACGCCCAGCTCATACCAGTCTCGCTCTATCAAGATATGCCCGCAAGTGGCACAATAACTACTGCTGCCCTCTGTATCGTGCACATTTCCGGTATACACATAATGTAACCCTGTTTTCATTGCAATTTGCCGCGCCCTAATTAATGTCGATGCAGGCGTTGATGGAATATCGGTCATTTTCCAGTCGGGATGAAATGCACTAAAGTGCAAAGGCACATCTGGCCCAAGATGACTCATAATCCACTCACACATTTCATGCAATTCTTTGTCAGAGTCATTCTTCCCCGGAATTAACAGTGTCGTTATCTCGAACCAGACCTTTGTTTCCTGCTTTAGATAAATCAATGTTTCTAACACGGGTTGTAGATGCGCTCCTGTGAGCTTGAAATAAAACTCTTCAGTAAATGCCTTCAAGTCAATATTGGCAGCATCTATTGCATCAAAGAACTCAACTCTGGGTTTTTCACATATATAACCCGCTGTGACTGCCACGGTTTTTATGTCTAATTCATGGCAGGCAGCCGCCACGTCAATCGCATATTCATGAAAAATCACCGGGTCGTTGTAAGTAAAGGCAACACTTCGACAATTATTTTGCTTTGCCTGCTCAGCAATAACCTCCGGGCTGGCTTTTGACGCCATTTTTTCCATTTCACGTGACTTTGTCATATCCCAGTTCTGGCAAAATTTACACGCCAGATTGCAACCTGCTGTGCCGAAGGACAAGACAGGTGTACCTGGTAGAAAATGATTTAATGGTTTCTTTTCTATCGGGTCAATACAAAAACCACTGGAAAGCCCATACGAGGTAAGCACAATTTGATTCTGCTGATTGGCACGCACAAAACACAAACCTCTCTGGCCTTCTTTTAATTTACAAAATCGAGGACATAAATCACATTGCACACGCCCATCATCCAGCTTATGCCAGTAGTTTGTTGGTACCGTAAAATTATCGGGATTTTTCATCACAAATCACCTCACCTATGTTATAAATACAAGAAGACTGTTAAACCAAAAACTCGGTCGGCATGTTATGAAAAATGTAAATTATCGCACTCGTCCCGCTGCCGTTGCCGGTATGTTTTATGCTGCAGATTCAGAACAGCTTTCAGCCGACGTTACGCACTACCTAAGACAAGCACAAAACCACCTAAATATCTCCCCTAAAGCCATAATAGCACCACATGCAGGACATATATACTCTGCACCTGTAGCGGCTAGTGCATATAAATTACTTGAGCCTGAGGCTGACAAAATTAAGCAGGTTATCCTGCTCGGGCCATCACATCGAGTTGCCTTTAGGGGCATTGCTACTCCCGATACAGACTTTTTTGAAACCCCGTTAGGTAAAATCAAAATCAATAAACGGAACTGCGAAAAAGCAGAGACATTAGATTTCGTTCAGCCCAGCCAGTTAGCTCATGCAGAAGAGCATTCGCTTGAGGTACATCTGCCGTTTTTACAGGTTTTATTAAATGATTTTGAGTTAACGCCCTTTGTTGTAGGTGACTGTGAGCGTGATGACGTAGCCAAACTATTAGAGCTATTTTGGGGCAGTGATGAGACGCTATTTATTATTAGCACAGACCTCAGTCATTTTCATGACTATGCAACTGCAACTCATCGAGATCGCTTAACGTCTAATGCCATTGAATCAATACAACCTGAACAGATAAGTTATGAAGATGCCTGCGGGCGCGCACCGTTAAATGGTTTGCTTACCCTGGCCAGACATCACCGCTTAAATATTAAATTACTCGATTTAAGAAACTCAGGTGATACTGCTGGCGATAAAAACCGCGTGGTAGGTTATGGCGCTTATGCCGTTTACTAATCTCACCACTGAAGATAAAAACATTTTGCTGGAAACCGCAAAAAAATCGATAATTTATGGGTTACAACATCATTGTGCTTTACCGGTTAAGTTAAGTGACTTCAGCAACCTTTTGCAGACTATTGGCGCGACGTTTGTAACTCTGAATAAAAACGCAAAACTACGCGGCTGTATTGGCACACTAGAGGCTCACCAGCCATTAATAACAGATGTCTCAGAACATGCTTTTGCGGCTGCGTTTGAAGACCCCAGATTTCCTGCCGTATCCGAACATGAAATAGAACAGCTAGAGATATCCATTTCAATTTTAACTACACCAGCAGCCATTGTTTTCAAATCTGAAAAAGATTTATTAAGCCAGTTAAGACCAGGGGTCGATGGACTGATTTTTCAGGCCGGTTATCATAAAGCAACTTTTTTACCGGTCGTTTGGGAGCAGCTAAAAAAACCTGAAGATTTTTTAAATCACCTAAAGATCAAGGCGGGGCTTAATGTTAATGACTGGCCTGATGATGTGCGTATTTCTCGCTATGAAACCATTCACATTGAGTAGACTATTAACAGCAACCTCAATAGTTTAAAAAGATCGATCTACTGAGTACTTCGCCAGATCCTGCAGTGCTTGCTTGTACTCAGTCTCTGGTAGATGAGCCAGTTGCAGTATCGCCAACTCAGCTTCTTTTTTTGCCGTTTTTTCGGTGTATTCAATGGCTCCGGTTTCTTTTATGGCCTGCATCACGGGCTCTAAATAGTCCAGACCACCATCTTCGATAGCTTTACGCACCACATCTGACTGCGCTTTAGTACCATTGCGCATAGCATAAATTAATGGCAGCGTTGGTTTGCCTTCCGCCAGGTCATCACCTACATTTTTACCCATTTCTTCACTCGATGAACTGTAGTCAAGCACATCATCAATGAGCTGAAAAGCCGTACCCAAATGCATTCCATATGATGCCATGGCTTTTTCTTCGTCTGCAGAACGCCCACATAATACCGCGCCCAGACGCGTCGCCGCTTCAAATAACTTGGCGGTTTTAGCGTGAATCACATCTAGATAACGCTGCTCGGTTGTGTCTGCATCATGACAGTTCATTAACTGCATAACTTCACCTTCTGCAATTACATTAGTTGTTGCAGCGAGTATTTTCATCACTTTCATGCTGCCGACATCAACCATCATTTCAAAAGCACGAGAATAGAGAAAGTCACCAACCAGCACACTGGCGGCATTACCGAATAAGGCATTAGCTGTTTCTTTACCACGACGCAAGTCAGATTCGTCCACCACGTCATCGTGTAACAGGGTCGCCGTGTGAATAAACTCAATTATCGCCGCTAATGTATGATGGTGAGTTCCCTCATAACCGTATGCACGTGACGCCATCAAACTTAAAATAGGCCGTAAACGCTTGCCACCGGAGTTCAAAATATAATGACTAAGCTGATTAACCAGTACAACCTCGGATGACAGTCGAGCCTGTATCACGTCATCAACCGCTTTCATGTCATCTGCTACAAGGGCTTTTATATTGTCTACTTGCATTTTCTATCGTGTACTTGCTCTATAATGAAGTTGCGAATTATGGTGTATCAGCCCCCAAGTCTCAAGCTACAACTGTCAAGGAGCGGGTTTGAAGGTATTATTTCAAACTTTTTTCAATAAAAAGCCCTTTTAATGCAACTTTTAGCTTGTTAGTTGGCCGTCAAATCGCTACAATTCGGGCCCTTTCTGAAAACAGAAAACTTAACACGCAAATTTAGGAGTTGTCCGGTATGTACGCTGTAGTTAAAACCGGTGGTAAACAATATAAGGTTACTGAAGGTGAATATCTGAAAGTTGAAAAACTAGAGGGTGCCGAGGGTGACTCAATTGAAATTGATCAGGTACTTATGATCGCTGATGGCGACAAACTGAAAATTGGTAGCCCAATGCTGGATGGTGGCAAGGTAACTTGCAAAATACTGTCTCATGGTCGCGCCAAAAAAGTTCACATCATGAAGTTCCGTCGTCGTAAACATCATCAAAAATGCACAGGCCATCGTCAGTACTTTACTGAAATTGAAGTAACTAGCATAGCTGGTTAAACCTGTAACAAGAGGATTCTAAAATGGCACATAAGAAAGCCGCCGGTAGTACGCGTAACGGACGCGAGTCGGAAAGTAAACGCTTAGGCGTTAAAATGTATGGTGGTCAGGCTGCATTAGCTGGCAACATTCTAGTTCGTCAACGTGGTACTGAGTTTCACCCAGGCACTAACGTAGGCATGGGTCGTGATCACACTCTTTTTGCTAAAGCAGAAGGCAAAGTGTTATTTGAAGTTAAAGGCCCCAAAAACCGTCGCACAGTGAGCGTGGTTGCTGCGTAAAGACTTAACGTCTTATAGCAAACCTTAAAACCCTGCTCTTGTTTACTCAATAGCAGGGTTTTTTTATGCACAAATAACTTTGGCGCAGAGACATAGAGCTGATAAATTATATAATACTCTGTGGCACTTGTTGCGGCATCAGACCCACCTGTAAAAACTAGCCATCGAGGGCTAAATTAACATGCGCTTTGTAGACGAAACCAAAATAAGAGTTATTGCAGGCGACGGCGGCAATGGCACAGTCAGCTTCAGACGCGAGAAATTTATTCCTCGAGGTGGCCCTGATGGTGGTGATGGTGGTGATGGCGGCAGTGTTTTTCTAGTTGGAAGCCATGACCTGAATACACTTTCAGATTTTCGTACTGTTAGAACCTATACTGCACGCCCGGGCACCAAAGGCTCAGGACGTAATATGACAGGTAAAAAAGGCGAGGACCTGTTCGTAAGAGTACCAAATGGCACACTCGTTTATGATGAAAACACTGGCGAGCTCATTGGTGACATCACTGAACATGATCAAACCCTGTTAGTCGCCCAGGGTGGATTTCACGGACTTGGTAATACACGTTTTAAAAGCTCGGTTAACCGCACACCCAGGCAATCCACTGATGGCAGCCCGGGTGAGCGCCGTGAGCTTCGCCTGGAGTTAAAAGTACTGGCTGACGTTGGTTTACTCGGTTTGCCTAATGCGGGTAAATCCACACTTATTCGTGCCGTCTCTCATGCAACCCCGAAAGTAGCGAATTACCCCTTTACTACATTACACCCTAACCTGGGCGTGGTTGATGTGGGCGAATCGCAGAGTTTTGTTATTGCCGATATTCCGGGCCTGATTGAAGGCGCCGCTGAGGGTGCAGGGCTGGGTATTCAGTTTTTAAAACACCTGAGTCGTACACGCATTTTATTACACGTTATTGATATTGCACCTTATGATCAGATTGACCCGGTTGAAAGTGCAAACATCATTTTACACGAGCTAGAGAAGTACAATCCGGCAATGCTTGATGAGCCTCGCTGGTTAGTGCTAAATAAAATAGACTTGCTTCCTGAAGAAGAAGCCAATGCTGTTTGCGACGACATAATTCAACGTTTAAACTGGAAAGGCCCGAGTTATCGCGTCTCAGCCGTTGGCAAAACCGGCACTCAAGCGTTAATATTCGACATTATGACCTATCTTGAAGAAGAAAAAGATAGAATGAAAACCGAGGAAGCTAATGCTTCCAGAGCCAGCGATACAACACAAGAAGATTAAATCGCAAGCTGCAAAATATAATTAACCCCATATGAAAACACGCCAACAACTCGCCGACTCTAAACGCTGGGTTATTAAAATAGGAAGCTCGCTGGTCACTGATGATGGCCGCGGACTTGACGCACCCGCTATTAAAGGCTGGACCGAGCAAATTGCCCAACTGCGCCAGCAAGGTAAAGAGATATTACTGGTTTCCTCTGGCGCTGTAGCCGAAGGCATGGCGCGCCTGAAATGGGATAAGCGCCCTAAGGCATTACACGAACTACAGGCCGCCGCCGCAGTAGGCCAAATGGGCCTTGTACAGGCATATGAATCACGCTTTCAGAAACATGGCATTCTTAGCGCGCAGATACTACTCACACATGAAGATTTATCCGATAGACGTCGTTATTTAAATGCGCGAAGCACGCTGCGCTCTTTACTCGACCTGGGCGTCATTCCTATTATTAATGAAAACGATACCGTCGCTACCGATGAGATACGCTTTGGTGACAACGACACACTGGCCGCTCTGGTTGCCAACCTTGTTGAGGCAGACGCTTTAATTATTCTCACCGACCAGGACGGCTTATACAGCGAAGACCCTCGCTTAAACTCAAACGCCCGGTTTATCTCGAGCGGACAGGCAAATGACCATCGATTGCATAAAATGGCGAGCAGCAGTGGCGGCGTTTTAGGACAGGGTGGCATGAGCACCAAATTAGGCGCTGCTCAACGTGCTGCAAAATCAGGCACTGCGACCTTAATTACCAGCGGTCGTAGCGACAATGCGCTCCTGTGCATTGCAAATGCTCAGGAGAAAGGCACCCTGCTGTTGCCCGATGCTGAACCCATGGCAGCCCGCAAACAATGGCTGGCGGGTCAGCTGAAAGTCAGTGGACAACTAATCCTCGATGAAGGTGCCAGTAAAGTTTTACAAAAATCAGGAAAAAGCCTGCTTGCCGTGGGCGTGACCGCTGTAAATGGCAATTTCATTCGTGGCGAAATGGTGGCCTGCATAAACCATGAAGGCAAAAAAATTGCCCATGGGCTGGTCAACTACAATGCTATTGAAGCGGCAAAAATTTGCGGTAAAAGCTCTTCTGAAATAGAAGCTATATTGGGTTATATGGATGATTCAGAACTGATTCATCGAGACAATCTGGTGCTGATTTAAAGTAATATCCGACAGTCTCTCAACAAATTCGTTTATAACAGACACAAAAAAGCCGGCACCAGGCCGGCTTTTAAGAACAGCTAAGTTATTTCAACTTAAGCCATAGCACGAATACGTGAATTCAGACGACTCTTATGAC
The DNA here is from genome assembly GCA_026195255.1 of Gammaproteobacteria bacterium. GTDB lineage: Bacteria > Pseudomonadota > Gammaproteobacteria > SZUA-229 > SZUA-229 > SZUA-229. The sequence continues at coordinate 64,309 of JAPHSS010000001.1, forward strand.
GAGCTGCTTTATTTGCATGCACCAGACCTTTGCTACACATCTTGTCGATAACGGGAACAGCTGTTTTATATGCAGTCTCCGCAGCGGCTTTATCACCAGACTCGATTGCATAAACTACTCTCTTAACGAAAGTACGGTACATAGAACCCATACCAACATTGCGGGCACGGCGCTTAATTGCCTGACGGGCACGTTTTTTTGCTTGTGGTGAATTAGCCAATTTATTCTTTCCTATAAATTCTGATATTGTCTGAGAATAATTCTGTGAATTTTTCCAGAGAACATCCTAATGGGGCGCAGATTTTTCCAGTTTAGGAGGCTTTTGTCAAGTACCAATACACTAAATACCTATATTACATATTAAAGCATACTAAATACCCAAAGAATCAGTGTAATATGCAGCTCTAATCTGCTAAAAATAAGAATATGGAAGACAAAAAAGAGTTTAAAGTTAAACTGGGTGACCCAATTCAATTACAGTTCATCCCTCAAGATGGCCGCGAAAGACTCACCGCCAAAGTAATTGGCCATAGCCCGAATAAAAGCATCATTATTAGCGCACCTGGCGTTAACGGCAAACTCCCCCTTTTAAAAGAAAACCAGCCATTTGTAGTGCGCATGTTACAGGGTAATGATGTTTATGGATTTGAATCATCAATCATAAAGTATTACAGCATTCCTTACCCACATGTACATTTACGGCACCCCAAAGATATTGAGTGCATTACGGTGCGCGGCTCACAAAGAGTTGAAACCGAAATTGTGGTGTCAGTAGCGACCGAGTCCAGGCCCGCAGAAACCCTGTCTATTTCCATGTTAAATACTAGCGCAACAGGCGCTCTGTTACAGACAAAGAAAGAACTGGGCAAACTTGACGATGGACTAAGCATTTCAATCGAGCTTGAAATAGCCAACATAAAAAAATACTTACGTATAAACGCCATTATAAGAAATATCTCTACGCCGGAAGATAGAGACGACGATGAAGACATGTTAAATAAATACGGGGTGCAGTTTTTAGATTTAAATGACGAACAAAAACTCATAATCAATGCATATGTATATGAACAGATTGTTCTACATATGCAGGACCACTAATACCGCTATCATGGGCTATCTGGCCTCACGGCGCTTTTACGTTATGAATTTCGGCATAATAGATCATGTTATTTAAATCCACCGCCATTGTGGCCACGATGACATTTCTGTCACGGATATTAGGGCTGACCCGAGATATTGTTTTTGCCAATTATTTCGGTGTTAGTAACGGCACTGATGCTTTTTTTGTCGCCTTTAAAATACCAAATTTCATGCGCCGCCTGTTTGCTGAAGGGGCTTTTTCTCAGGCATTTGTACCTGTATTCTCTGAATACAAGGAAACTCGAAGTTTTGCCGAGCTGAAAGACCTCATTAATCATGTCGCAGGATCTTTAGGCGGCTTCCTGCTTATGTTAAGCATTATTGGCTCACTCTCAGCCCCATTGTTAGTTTATGTATTCGCACCGGGGTTTGCGGATGAAACTCGTTTCCAGCTTACCGCCGATATGCTTGCCATTACCTTCCCGTATATCTTTTTTATTGCACTAACAGCCTTCGCCGGGGGCATATTAAATAGTTACAATAAATTTGCTGTGCCCGCTTTTACCCCTGTATTGCTAAACTTATCACTGATATCCGCAGCACTCTGGGGCGCCGATTATTTTGCACAACCCATTATGGCGCTTGCCTGGGGCGTTGCACTGGCGGGTTTCTTACAGTTATTATTTCAAACACCTTTTTTAGTCAAACTAAAATTATTACCGAAACCCCGATTTAAACGCGCCCATGAAGGTGTGGTAAAGATACAGAAACTAATGTTACCGGCCATTATTGGCTCATCTGTGGCGCAGATTAACCTGCTACTGGACACGATTATTGCCTCTTTTCTTATCACTGGTAGTGTCACCTGGTTATACTACTCGGACCGTTTAGTGGAATTTCCACTGGGGGTTTTTGGGATTGCTTTAGCTACGGTGATCTTACCTAGCCTCTCCAAACAACACGCCAATCAATCACCTGAAAAATTCAACCAGACTCTGGACTGGGCGTTAAAGCTGGTTACGCTTATTGCGCTTCCCGCCTCTCTGGGCCTGTTACTTCTGGCCGGCCCACTGCTTGTCAGCCTTTTTGGTTATGGCGAATTCTCAGCACATGACAGTAGAATGTCCAGTTTAAGCCTCATGGCTTATGCCATAGGTTTGCCCGCTTTTATTTATATTAAAGTTCTGGCTCCTGGCTTTTATGCACGCCAGGATACCAGAACCCCTATGCGTATCGGTGTACAGGCGATGGTTTCAAACATGTTTCTAAACCTGCTGTTTGTGATTCCTATGGTAATGATGCAGTTTGAAGGCCCGCACACTGGACTTGCACTGGCAACATCAGCTTCAGCGTATATAAATGCATTTATGCTTTACCGTGGACTCAAACGGCAGGGCATATACCAGCACCTTGATGGCTGGGGCAAATTATTACTTCAGGCACTGCTCGCTAATGCGTTTATGGCTACGTTTCTAATCTATTTATCACCTTCGATAGAGAGCTGGTTATCCTGGCCTTTATTCGAGCGTTTGCAGTATTTATTGGGGTTTGTTGCAATAGCCGCGATTATTTATTCCGTTAGCTTGTTCGTCAGCGGCTTTAGACCCAGACATTTACAACATTAAGCATCACCTACAACACCACTTAAGAGGTAATATCAGGTATAATTCCTCCCTTTTTTAATGTGGATATAAATTACCAATGCAGTTAGTGAGAGGCCTACACAATTTGAGTGATGAACATCGCGGCTGTGCTTTAACAATTGGTAATTTTGACGGGGTACATCTTGGGCACCTGGAAATCTTAAAAAACCTTAGAAAAGCAGCGGATGAACAAAACTTACGCTCCTGTATTATGAGCTTTGAGCCCTTGCCTATGGAGTATTTTAATCACCATACAGCGCCTGCCAGACTCCACCGAATCAGGGAAAAATGGTGCGCTTTGCAGGAGACAAATATTGATTATTTTTTATGTGCAAAATTCAACCACCAACTGGCCGGTTTATCTGCAGATGATTTTATTAAAAACATTTTACTTGAAAAGCTGGATATAAAATATTTGTTAGTTGGCGACGACTTTCGTTTTGGCAATAAACGCTGCGGTGATTTTGAAACATTACAGCAGGCCGGAAAAAAACACGGCTTTGAAGTACACAATACCGCGAGTTACTGTTATAAAAATGAACGCATTAGCAGCACTCGAATTAGACAGGCACTAATACAGAACCAGCTTGAAGAAGCAGAAAACATGCTGGGCAGAGCATATCAAATCTGTGGCCGCATAGCGCACGGTGACAAACGTGGACGAACCATAGGTTTCCCAACGGCGAATATTAAATTACGTCGCCATGCTACTGCGGTACACGGTGTTTATGCAGTACATATGACAGGCGCAGATAATTTTTCTGCCAATGGTGTTGCCAATATAGGCAAACGCCCAACAGTTGATGGACAGCACTTACAACTTGAAGTGCATCTATTTGATTTTGACAAAGATATATATGGCAAAAAAATGTGTGTCGAGTTCAAACACAAGATACGCGATGAAAAACGTTTTGATTCATTCGACGAATTAAAACAGCAAATTATTAAAGACTCTAAACAGGCAAAAGACTTTTTTGCTTTACGTAGCAGTTAAACAAACATGAACTTATTTGAGACAAAATACAAGTGACCGAAACAACTAAAGACTATAAAGACACATTAAATTTGCCCGCAACTGATTTTCCAATGCGCGGAAATCTTGCTAAACGCGAACCAGAAATGCTTAAGCAATGGCAGGAAAATAATCTTTATCAAAAAATTCGTAAAGCCAGTGAAGGCCGGCCTAAATTTATTTTGCACGATGGCCCTCCTTATGCAAATGGCAATATTCATATTGGTCACGCCGTAAATAAGGTTTTAAAAGACATCATAATTAAAAGTCGCACTCTTGATGGATTTGATGCGCCTTACATTCCTGGCTGGGATTGTCACGGCCTGCCAATAGAATTAAATGTAGAAAAGAAAATTGGTAAACCTGGGCAGAAAGTTGATGCTAAAACTTTTCGAGATAAATGCCGGGAATATGCACAAACACAGGTCAACGGGCAACGAGCTGACTTTATTCGCCTTGGCGTATTAGGCGACTGGGACAACCCGTACCTTACAATGGACTTTAAATTCGAAGCTAACATTGTTCGCACACTTGGCAAAATTATTGATAAGGGTCACTTGCACAAAGGCAGCAAACCCGTTCACTGGTGCCTTGACTGTGGATCTGCTTTAGCAGAAGCAGAAGTTGAATATGAAGACAAAACATCTTCTGCTATAGATGTGGTGTTCAAAGCAGTTGATAGTAATGCCATTTTTGAAGCCTGTGGTGCTGAGATAAATGATTCACCTGTCGCCACTGTGATCTGGACAACAACACCATGGACATTACCCGCGAATATGGCTGTTTCACTACACCCGGATTTTGATTACGTTTTAGTAAAAGCAGAAACACCTATTGGTAACATTAATTTATTACTTGCTGAAGCATTACATGAAAGCGCACTCGAACGTTATGAATCGACTAAATTCAGCATCATTGGTCGCTGCCAGGGCAGCGATTTGGAAAACCAGTTATTACAACATCCATTTTATAAAAGACAGGTACCCATTATTCTTGGCGAGCATGTAACAACTGAAGCGGGTACGGGTGCGGTACATACTGCACCCGGACATGGTCAGGATGACTATATTGTTGGTACAAAATACGGCCTCGAAGTATACAACCCGGTAGGTAGTAACGGTGTGTTTTTACCTGACACTGAATTATTCGCTGGTCAGCACGTCAATAAAGCGAATGATGCCATTATTGAAGTGTTAAAAGAAAATAACGTACTGCTTAAATTTCGTAAATTTAAACACAGCTATCCTCATTGCTGGAGACACAAAACACCTATTATTTTTCGTGCAACACCTCAGTGGTTTATTAGCATGAATCAGAACGGTTTACGTGACCAGGCCATGACGGCGATTAATGAAACAGAGTGGATGCCAGAATGGGGTAAAGCACGTATTGAGGGCATGGTAGAAAACCGGCCTGACTGGTGTATTTCTCGTCAACGCACCTGGGGAGTTCCGATTACACTTTTTGTTCATAAGGAAAGTGGTGAATTACACCCCAATACTCAGGAAATTATAAAAACGGTTGCTAACGAGATTGAAAAAGAAGGCATTGACGCCTGGTTTTCAAAAACAGCAGAAGATATTCTTGGTGATGATGCAGCCAGTTATGACAAGGTAACTGATACACTTGATGTATGGTTTGATTCAGGCGTAACCCATGTTAGTGTTTTAGAGCAACGTGATGAGTTAAATGTTCCTGCTGATTTATACCTGGAAGGTTCGGACCAACATCGCGGCTGGTTTCAATCTTCACTGCTCACCTCTGTCGCTATTAGAGAAAAAGCCCCGTATAAAACAGTACTTACACATGGTTTTACAGTTGATGCTGATGGTAAAAAAATGTCCAAGTCATTAGGTAATGTTGTGCAGCCACAGAAAATATTTAATTCTCTTGGCGCAGATATTTTACGCTTATGGGTTGCTTCAACTGATTATAGTGCCGAGATGTCTGTCTCTGACGAGATTCTTAAACGAACGGCTGACTCATATCGACGCATTAGAAATACATCTCGTTTTCTACTCGCAAACCTTAATGGCTTTGATCCTGATACAGACATGTTACAGGAGAAGGATATGCTGGCTTTAGATAAGTGGGCAGTAGCACGAACACATCAGATACAAGGTGAAATCATAACCGCTTATAAAGAATATAATTTTCATGTTATTTATCAGAAATTACATAACTTCTGCTCTGAAGACATGGGTAGCTTTTATCTTGATGTTATTAAAGACAGACAATACACAACGCATAAAGATAGTATTGCGCGACGCTCTGCACAAACAGCTATCAACCATATCATTGAAGCAATGACTCGCTGGATGGCGCCTATTTTAAGCTTTACTGCTGATGAACTCTGGCAGCAAATACCTGGCAAACATGACGACTCCGTTTTACTTGAAACATGGTATGGCAAGTTGTTTGAGCTGAACTCATCTGACATAATGAATGATGATTTCTGGACTACGATAAAAGAGACCCGAACGCTTGTTAGTAAACAACTAGAACAAATTCGTGTTGATGGGAAAATTGGATCATCACTTGATGCAGAAGTTAAACTCTTCTGTAGCGAGAAACTTTACACAACATTAAACGCACTGGATGATGAATTACGCTTTGTATTGATTACCTCCTACGCATCCGTTCATTTGAGCGACACTGCACCCGAATCAAATGAAATATTTGAACTGGAAAACGGTGAAAAAATCAGCATAAATGTTGAAAAGTCTGCACATGAAAAATGCACTCGTTGCTGGCACTTAAGAGAAGATGTAGGCACTCACACGGAACATCCCGAATTATGTGGTCGCTGCGTTGAAAACGTAGAAGGCAAAGGTGAAACAAGACATTATGCCTGATAATTCTCTCATCGGTTTTAAACAATGGTCCTGGATTACTATTTTAGTGATAACGCTTGACCAGTTGACCAAGATTCTTGCCGATCAATTTTTGCAATATCACCAACCTGTTGAACTCATGCCCATGTTCAACTTCACACTTATGTATAATAAAGGTGCAGCTTTTAGCTTTCTTGCTAATGCGGGCGGATGGCAACGCTGGTTTTTTCTAATTTTAACCAGTGCCGTAAGTATATTTATATACCTGTGGTTAAAAAAACTAAAAACCCATCAAGTACTTCAGTATTCTGCATTAGCTTTAATACTGGGCGGCGCTATTGGTAACTTGATAGACCGGGCAATTTATGGTCATGTTATTGATTTTCTCGATGTCTATTACAAACAGCACCACTGGCCGGCATTTAATATTGCAGACTCCGCTATTACGATTGGCGCTATTTTATTAATTTACGATACACTGAAGAATCCACATGAAGACAGTTAAAGCAGATAGCCGATTATTACTTCTTTTTAAAATGGAACTTGAAGATGGCACAGAAGTTGAGTCTAACTTCGACGAAGAAGCTATTGAATTTGAAATTGGTAATGGCAGTTTAACCGCGGGCATGGAAGACGCACTGATTGATAAAAAGGAAGGCGAGACAGTTTCTGTAGTGCTATCACCTGAGCTTGCTTTTGGCATGCCTGATGAAAATAATATTCATAGTATAGCACTTGAAGATTTTCCAGATGATTTACCCCCCGAAGTTAACCAGGTTATTGCATTTGACGGTCCAGATGATACTGAAATTATGGGCACTATAATTGGCCTCTCGAAAAATGAAGCTCAGGTTGACTTCAGCCACCCTCTATCTGGCCGTATTATTATATTCACTGCCCATATAGTTTCTATTTTATAACTGATTAATTAAGATTTATTTATCATGAGAATACAACTTGCTAATCCCCGTGGTTTTTGTGCCGGCGTTGATCGCGCTATAGAAATTGTTGAAAGAGCGCTGGAAATTTTTGGCGCGCCTATTTATGTTCGTCATGAAGTTGTTCATAACACATACGTGGTTAACCATCTTAAAAAAAATGGTGCTATCTTTGTAGAAGAACTAAATGAAATTCCTGATGATTCCACCGTTATTTTTAGTGCTCATGGCGTTTCACAGGCAGTGCAGTTAGAAGCCAAAAACAGAAAATTAAAAGTATTTGATGCGACCTGCCCTTTAGTGACAAAGGTACACATGGAAGTTGCGCGTTATGCCAAATCAGACACCAATGTTATTTTAATTGGTCACCAGGGTCACCCTGAAGTTGATGGAACCATGGGTCAGTTCAGCAACAAAAATGCCAATATTTACCTGGTTGAAAATACAGACGATGTAAACTCTCTAAACCTGGAAGAAAACATTGATCTGGCATATGTAACTCAAACAACTTTATCAGTTGATGATACGAAAGATATTATTTCTAAACTTAAACTGAAATTCCCGTCCATTCAGGGCCCAAGAAAAGACGATATTTGTTATGCTACACAGAACAGACAAGACGCAATTAAGTCACTCACCGCATCTTGCGATATGATTATTGTAGTTGGCTCACCAAACAGTTCAAACTCTAATCGTTTAAAAGAGCTAGCGATTAAGAACAACATCCCTGGTTATCTTGTCGATAATGCTGATGAGTTAAATAAAGACTGGTTTAAGGGGAAAGAAAATATAGGGTTAAGCGCAGGCGCATCGGCGCCTGAACTATTAGTTGAAGATGTGATTAAAAAAATTAAGGGCTGGTTTGACGCCAGCCTTGCAGAAGACAGTGAGTCAAAAGAAAGCATAATATTCCAGCTACCAAAAGAGCTAAGAAGCAAACCTGACTCTAACTAACTCTAGTTCCAGCATGCCTGAGCAGTACGACCATTTATGGTGCCATTCGGTGAAACAAGTCGACTTTGCCTGCCATAATTGTCGAGAGTCAAAGTTCCGCAGTCCGGATCAGTCCCACTTGCCGCTTCACAATGAAGCGTAAAGGTTGTTGCTGTGGATGCAAAAATTCGATACGTATAGTCACCTTTACCAGGCGCGTAGTTATGTGCAGCCTGAGTTATATATGCCGCCGCTGGATATGTCTGATTGGCTGCGCGAAATTGCTCCATCAATATTGCAATTTCTGTTAATGGTTGCTTACAGTCTTCAGCACGATTTACTCTATCTCTATAGCCTTTAAATGAAGGCAGACCGATTGCCACTAACAAACCGATAATAGCAACCACTATCATTAGTTCAATGAGTGTAAAGCCAATTTGTTTACGCATAACTTCTAACCTTTAATTCTCAAATTAAATCTATACAAACTACTTAATATTTTGCTTTACTATTCAATCACTGTTCTTAAATGTAAAGACTGTAATGTTGGATAACCTACATAACGCTGTGTAGTATCAACACCAATTTTTGCAGTCATACCTTCTTCAAGCAAATCAAAATCAACTTTCTTACCATATAAATCATATATGATTGTGTTGTTATCATATTTAAATTTAACATCACCAAAATCTATTATTTTTTTAGCTTTATTTATTTTAGATATCGATGCTGATCCATAACCTTCATTGGCAATCACCACCTGACTAAACATTAATCCAGCTGTTATTAACGTCAAGCCTAACACCATCTGCCTGATAAATATTTTCATCAGTACTCTCCTATCTCAGTTGACGCCATGATTGACGATCACGCAAGTTTTCATTAATTGATTCGGTTACTGTATCAATTTTACCCGAAGTACCACTGAGGAATTTTAACTCCTTTTTGCCCTTAGTATTCAATATACCCGGCTTAGCAACAATACCTTCTTTTGATCGAACACCCGAGGTTACTGTTTCATCGTCTCCTCCAAATGAAACAACATCTAAATCATCGATAATGCCGTCGCCATTAACATCAAAGGGAGACTGTTTTAAACGACTTCCATCATTCGCATTTACTTCCATAATCCAGCTGGTACCACCATAATTACAAGGATCTGGGTCAGGTGTGAGAGTAACAAATATTATGCGATTACCGCGTAATATAGGTTCTACATTTACCCGTTCTCCAACATCAGCGCCAAAGCCCAAATCCATAAACCAGCCCTTATCAGTGCTCCAGTCTATTTTATAACTTGCCGGATCTACATCAGCGCTAGATGTCACTCTAAAGTCTCTATCGATACCATCCGTGCCAGTAATCGTTTGAACGTTTAATATTTCCTGTTCAAGCAAACTACTTCTAGGATATTGTGCGGCTGTTCCATCATCCCATATCGAATAAAATGTTTGTGTTTGCACAGTAGTAGAATCATTAACTGCTAGATAGGAACCCGTGCCAAACAAGACTAATGTCTCATCTACTTTTACTGGATGACGTTTTACAGACATTGCTGTTGTAATGGCCTGTTCAACACCACTTGCATCTTTTGCAATATAAAATGGTTTAGGTTTACCCGCTGCGGAATAAGCTGATGACCAGGATGCATCGCTAGATGAAGATACATCCATCTTCCAGGCATTACCAAATAAATCACCCGCATAGAGATAGTCAACTTTGAAGTCGCCATTTGTATCTATAGGTGTAACTCTGGAAATACCATTTGGACGATTAGCACCTGTTGGGTCTTCTGCCATGCCAGCCTGAGTATCGAACTTTTTAATTAAGGCGCCGGTAAATGCATCAACAACATATATCACCGCATTGCCTGTTAAACTGGGGTTGCCATCAGCTTCAGTATTGTTAAATCCATTACCAAAGATTGCAACCCACTTACCATTATTCATACGACCGTATGCAACATCGCCAATGGTATAACCTAAATCAACATCACCAAATGTATTGCCGGCAACAACTCTTGGTTCGTCTGTAAACTCCCAAAGCATATTGCTTTCATCAAAACCTGCCGAATATGGATCGGTTACATCCAGGCCAAACACCAGCTGACCACCCGCACCAGCAGAACCAGCCAGTAATGTTTTCCAGCCACCATCATAAGCATCAAATGCTACCGGGCTACCATCTACAAAATAAGTATGTCTTTGATTATAAGTTTGCGATGTTAACTGAGGTAACTTACTAATCAATTTACCTGGCGCATAGGCAAATAACTCATCACCTTTGCTACTTGTGTTCGACGCATCAAACGCATGTAACATACCATCGTTTGCACCCACATAAACCACACCGGGTCTATTTGCATGTGCAATTTTAAACGCGTTATAACTTGTTGCTTCAAGATTATCCGGGTAGAAGAAATCAGGCTTGCCCACAAACGCCGGAGCTGAGTGTATGATATCGCCTAATTTTGAACTGCCTGTTGCTACAGCCATACGCACTCTGAAATTAGTCGCCGCTGAACCCTCATTGGCGTTATCACCTCGAATATAATCCAGTCGCTGTTGACCAACAGTTAAAGCCTCAACTGCTGATGTATCAGGATGAGTTCGTAAGGCTGTTTGTTGTGAAACATCTAAATCAGCAATCGTGTTAAAGACTATACCCGCATTGTTATCGGCACTAAACGAATATATATCTCGACTTGATGCTGATCTAACTTCCAGTTTTTTCGCTGCATCCCACTCACCAACATCATTAGGGTCATTAAAATCAATACATAACTCACCTAATGTTGGATACGGATCACACTCTGCTGGTGAATCATCATTTCCATCAGCCGGGTTTTCATCAATCGGGCCATCCTGAATTGGTATAGATCTAAGTGAACCAGACCAGTTACTGCTATTAAACCCAGCCTGATAAACTCGACTATTAGCATTCAAAGTACCTGAGTTCAGTGCTACAGCTGCTGCAGAGCTCTGGCGTTTTTCAATATTACTAATCGCTTTAATCAGCTTGTCTGTAATTTCATCAGGTGTTGCTGCTGAGGCATAAGTACCACCACTGTTATAGGCAGCATGCCAGAGGTCGTCTATTTTATCCGGGCCTGTACTTGCTGGACCCCAACCACTTGATGAACCATCACCTCTTTTAATATCGGTTAAGTCACCTGTTGCCCAGGGATTACCGTCATAACGAACATCTGGTACACCATCATTGTCTGCATCAACCAGTTTTCCGTTTACACCAAATGCAACCGTAAAAGTCACCATATGCTGGTAAGTTCTGTCGTTATCCGGTGGATTAAAGGTTGGCATATCGGCTTCAACCGGTAGATCTACCTGAACATTATTATCCATAGAAGGATATATATCTCCGGTTAAAGAGCCTGCGCCATAATATAAATAAGCCACATCAGCTACTGTATTTGATACACCGTCATTATCTACATCGCCAACACTGGGGGAAGTACCACTCCAATAACCATCAGTGAATAAAATAGTGAAGTTTTTCTGACATGAATATTTAATAGGATCCACTTTGCCTGTCAAAGATCCACTATAGTATCTACCCGCCATTTTTAAAGCATTTCTTAATGGCGTTCCATTCGACTCCTGACGATAGCTAAAATATGCATCTTTGATTGATAAATTATGTGGTGCTACATTCGCTGTTCCACCTGCGGGCACTTCAATAAAAATATCACCTGTACTGGTTGAATTTTCATTCAGTAATGTCATGCCATATCTGAAATTTGGTTGCGCATCGATAACCGCTGCAACGGCATTTTTAACAGGAAATGCACGACGTCTATAATACTGAAACCAGTTCGCTGCATTCTGTTGCACTTCTACAATAGTGCGACAACCGTCTGCGCCTGTAGCACTCGCATGCGTCACCGCATTAGCTGGATCAGTAATAATCTGATCTCTAATGTTCTTTACCATGGCATCTGTGCCTAAAACATTATAACAACTGCTATTTGAAAGATTGGTATTCAGAAACGAGTTGTTTTTATTCAAGCCCTCCGTTGCACCTGCCACAGGCACAGGATTGTAGGTGATCAATTGCACATTAACCGATCCAGCACCAACGGCAAATCTCATGTGGGAGTCCCATAGATCAACCATTCCATTAGGAAGATCTGCTGCAAGGCCTGCAGCACCGGTAGCTAAAGCAGATGCTGCATAACCTGTCTCATTAAAATCTGGGCCTGAATCCGGGTGTCCACCCGTAAAACCTGAATCGTCAATCCACACATCATAAACAAAAGGACCGCCCTGAGCGTCACCATCTGTTGCAAGGTCTCTGGTAATTGAGTAGCCCGGCTGAGTAGTATAGGGGTCACTTCTTACTGAGGTAAAACTCGCATCAGCACAATCACCGGAACCACATGGCCCAGACCAGGGCTGGTAAGTGATGTCTGCATTATAAAAGACTTTATTCAACCCCGAAGAGCGAACTCGCCAGTCAACATCAAAGGGTGAATCTGTAGTATCACCACATTCTTCAGCATAACCACGATAATAACTACCATCGCAATCGTTTGAATAAACATTATCGGTGCTGCCTCCGCTACGACCATAAATATAACCATATGCGCCATCAGTATCATCAGTACCATTAAAAACTGCTGCTTCCCATGTACCATTATCTAACCAGGTTGCACCAAAATCTGCAAACGTACCCTGTCTTAAACGATCAGGATCATACGCATCATAACGCCAGTAACCTGGCATCATTGTTTCCCAGTCCATTGAACCAGAGTCATCACTTACAAAAAAGATATTAGGCTGCACACCTGCACCTAAAAACAATGGAGTCTGTGCAATGTCTACACTGCCCGCATAACTATTCGTATTGCCAGCAAAAAAAACAAGCAATGACAAAGCGCTCTGTTTTATAACTTTTTGAAATGCCTTGCCTTTCATAATAAACTCCATAGATCATTACTTCTTTGATTAAGTTTTTACTTAAAATTCATTCGTTTTGTTATTTAACTAACAATTATTGGAATTGACGTGTAAAAGTTGATTGCAAAATGACTGCAGCATTAGCAGACACGCCTTCACTTCTGCTCGTAATACGGTAACCATCTATTTGAGATGTAGCCTGGGATTTAAAAGACAAATCACCGGAGCCGTTATCACCAATTCCCCCCATACTTTGCACTATATACTGGGCTGCTGCTGCACAACCTACTTTTACATCTGTAGCATCTTGCAGAGCGCTATCACTCCAACCATTAGTAATCCACCAGGACGCTGCCTGATCGACAAAATTATTTAAGACTTGTGTGTCAATTTTCCAAACTTCTTTTGCTGTTTTATCTGGTACACCAACCGTCGTATCAATGGGTCTAACGTTAGCTGTTGAAATAAACAACTCACCCTGCCTTAAAGCGGCTTCCGCACATTGAAAAGCATTTAATCTGTCTTTCATTGCATTATGCATTTTCACATCCTGTGTATTACTCCGCATCGCAGATATACCTAACATAGTTAGAATACCCATAAACACTAGCGCAGTAATTAAAGCCGCACCTTGTTGTTTACTTTTCTGTGGGTAACGAAATTTCAGTTTCATAATAATTTTTCCGTTTAAATTGTAACCTTTTCACCAACACGGGTACCCGTCAGTCGATTTCGTAAAGTAACATCTGCACAATATGTACTACGTGCAAATCGATCTGTTTTTGTGCTTTGTGTATAACCGTTAGCACAGGCAAGGCTAATATTTTGTGTTTGATTGGTTTCAAAAACAGGCTGAGCTGAACGCATTATTAGACCCACTCGCACACTTATAACTTCTGACCAGTCAGTTATATTATCTGCGGTGTCGTAGCGGTTTGCGACATTGCGATCTGTTGATGCGCCGTCAGAATAACCATAAAGTAACTGTATTTCTTCAACGCCTTCTATTAATCGTGTCGACACACCGTCTACATCCTGATAAAGCGTAGGCACACCGTTCGTATCACCTAAAGGATGCTGGCCGACAAAATAAGTAACAACCGCTGCTCGACGAAACTCTCGCTCATTACCGTTTGCTACTGATTCTGAACGCGTACCTAACTGACCTGCCCAGTTGATTGTTCCGGCACCAATTTCTGCGTTTGTGCTTACTACCTGAAATATTTTTGCACCCTTGCAGGAAGTCAGCATGCCATACTGGTTATTAATTAAACGTACCTGACTGATACCTGTAAGATCCAGTTCAAAACCGCCATCAGTCACTGCGATATTGTATTCTGGTTTTACGTTATAAACCTCACCGTACCCCCCTGAAACCGTTAACACATCACTGTTATCGTTATTATCACCATTAGTAACAAACGGGAAAGTAGTTGAGAGCGCAGGTGATAATGACGTACCTAAAGACTGATAACCTAATACTTCCTGACCTGGCCTAAAATCCGCGTAAGCAATAGTGGGATCAGCTAAATTCAGGCATACAGCACCAACACAACTGTTATCTAGTGTTGTAGAGCCACCCGCTAATGCTTTTGCATTTTTACAACCCATTGCACCAGCGGAACGTAAAGATTGACTAATAAACTCAAAGGCAAATTTTGCATTTGTTTGCATTTCAAGTTTATTACTGGTTAACGCAAAACCTTTTCTATGTTGAATTTGCATTGTAATAGTGGCGGTTAAAATCGCCACGCCAAGCGCAAGCGCAACCAGAACTTCTAATAAAGTAAAACCCGATTGTTTTTTTAATTTCGCATTACAATTTATATAAGTTTTATTCATGGCTGAAAAATCATCTCATATGTTTGGGTTTGAACAGATCCCGTATCGGTGCCCGTTCGCTGATTGCTGGTCCAGTTAACGGTAAGGGTGTAAGTTGGATCTGTTGTATCAGTGCCTGCTACTAAAACATCAACTGAGCCTGTAGGTGCCGAGTTACTCGGTAACAGATCAGTAAGCTCGGTCCCCCAGATATATAAATGATAATCAGCAACACCAGCTGAATTACACAGCGTAGAGGAACAATCAACAGCTGCTGTCGTAGATGTCCCTCCATCATAATCACCAGCAAGCACACCTGTGATATTGCCACGCATACGTTCTGCCATATTCATTGCGGTTTGTGCCGCTACAGCTTCATAGTTAGTTCTATCAGCTTCTTGCATTCCGCGTAACATCATGGCCGTAGAGCCAAGCATTCCAACCGATAAGACAAACGCCGCTATCATAACTTCCATCAAGGTAAAACCTTGCTGTTTATTTTTTGAGCCTATTTTTTGATATGCTAGCATCTTGTAACCAGATTTTTTGTTAATTGAGGGCCACCAGCAATGCTGGCTCTAATTTCACGTCGCGGGTACCCAGCGGTTGCGCCATAACCACTACATATGTCAAAACCCGCTTCAGCACCGGCGGTTATCCAGCCGGTGTAACTATAGGTAACATCTTGATTAAACGCCGGATTAGATGGTGTGATAGATAATTTAGTTGTAGCATCCATTTCATGAGCCCATAAAAGCTCACCCAGAGATTCCTGTATATTTCCATTACCATCCAGGTCTATTCCAACGATCCAGCCTTTAGCCCAGTCACCATCCGTTTGACTACATGTTGCCGCCCCAGCATTCCCGATATTTACACTGCTGCATACAATCGCATTTTTGCCCCTGGCGACTGCTTCGCTCCTGGCTAGTTTCATTGACATTCGCAGGGAGTTTGCTGTATCCACCAGCTCATTACTAACTACCATCGCTCTAAACGAGGGAATGCCGATTGCCGAGACAACTCCGACTATTGCAAGCAAAATCATCAGTTCGACTAAGGTAAATCCAGATTGTTTATTTTTATTCATGATCATATTTAAGACTATCTCAACTTGCTTGTCATGGAGTTAGTGATGGAGTAAGAGTTATGCCTGATAAGCGGTGAATCTTTCGTTAAAACATTAATCTACGTCAGCTTTTGTCAGCTCAACAGATAAAAACCTGAGTATTTTTAGACTTAAGTCAGCACATTAAGTTATGACAATCATTATGCTTAAAATTATACGTAATTAAGCGATCATTATGTCAGCTATTCGAAATGCACTACCTAAACCCAGAATAACGCCATTTCTATAATGCCCCGCATTGATATACAAACCCTCTATTTCATGGTGCGAACCAATATAAGGCACACCCTGTGGACTACCAGGTCTTAACCCGGCCCAATGGTGCTCTATTTGCAAGTCTGCCAGTGCTGGAAAAATCGAAATGGCACTTTCCAGTAGATCCTCTTTCATCGACTGGCTCGTGGCTTTACTAAAACCACTATGTTCTATCGAGCTACCACAAAGAATGCGCCCATCTCTTCTTGGAATTAAATACCGGTTTTCAGACAGAATTATAGTCTTCAGCAAGTCAGGGTTGCCTTTGAATAAAATCATCTGGCCTTTAACGGGTTTAATTTCAGGAGCATGCTCAAATTCTTTAAGTATTTCACCGCTCCACGCCCCCCCGGCAATTAACACTTTATCAGCATGAAGTGTTTTACCATCTACTTCAACACCGCTGACTCTGCCATTTACAACATTTAGTCGCCGCACCTCTGCATTTTCTTTATACGGGACACCTAATGCATTCAGACTGCCTTTAACGGCTTTAACCAACTTCGGATTACGCATTTGCGCGATATCAGGCATCCAGTAACCCTGCTTAAACTCTTCATGTAGGCCTGGCAAAATAGCCTGCATTTCAGTTGCATCGTTAATTATCGATAGATTCATTGACCATTTTTTTGACCAGTCGATAACCTGACTTCGTTGCTCACAGCCCAGAACCATCATGCCACTACGCACATATTCCGGGTCTACACCGCTCTCAACATATAAAGTTTCTGCAACGTTTTCATATTGCTGATGACCAATGCTCGCAAGCTGATTCACTTCATCTGGATATTGCCATGGATGTAATGGCGATAAAATACCACCACCCGCCCAGGAAGCTTCTTTACCCATCTCGCCTTTTTCTAAAATGAGAACATTCAGGCCCTTTTTTTTCAGCTCTCTTGCACTCAACATGCCGATGAGGCCGCCGCCAACAATAATACAATCAGTCATATAATGTAATAACGCACGTTAGCGCAACCTTAGAAACCATTTTAAATTTATCCTGCATTATAATTCACCAGGCCAATAAAAAAAGGCCCGCACCAAAAGGTGCAGGCCTTAATCGGGAAATACTTAATTTATTTGCCGCAGGTATTGTTCACTCCAGCCGGCGCCTGTTCCAGATATTTTTCGCAATAACAGGGGCTTCGATTCTTTGCCCAGTGACGCTGGCACCTTGAAATCCACAATTGGGTTTGCTTTGCATCCCATTCGACTTCCCGTTTATTATCTTCGACTGACTTTTCTCTAGCCAGTTTCTCATCGCGAGCCGATTTTAATTCCGCTGCCATTTTTTTTCTTTCATGCTCTACTCTCGCAGAAATTTTAGTCTCAGCATTAGATTTTTTAAGCTCATCTTCACATGGGTAAGCCATCGCAGGCACTGCCGATTTAAAGTCAGCCGGGGGTCTGGCGTAACACATCTTAACGGGTTTAGGCTTAGGCCTGGGTTTAGGCTTTACCACTGCTACTGGTTTTGGCGGCACTTTGACAACCGGTTTTTTAACCACAGGCACCACAACAGGTTTATTTATTTTAGCTATGATTGGCGCATACCCTGACATGGTATAAGTCAGCTTAACCGGCCTGCCATATGGCTCAATGGTAAATTCAAGTTTTTCGCTTTTCTTTAAAAGATTACGCGTTTCATCATCCAGGGTAATTATAAAATCTCCGCCACCTCCCGCATTTATACAGACATCATTTGCGACGACTGCATTTTGCTTTAATTTCTTACTGGGGTTTTGCTGGTTTTCCAGACACCAGCTAAAAATGGGTAATCGACGACCATCAACTAATACATCACTAATCGTCAGGCTATCTAATGGGCGAGTATTTTCCAGCTCGCCGCTTGGGTCATTTTTACCCAGACGAAGCATCAGTCGATATTTATCAATATTTAAATGATAATAATTTGTATCAGAACCATCACGAACCGAACCAGATTTTATTGCGGTATTGTTATGTTCATACCAGGATACATTTGAGCTAAAAGTATAATTTTTAGTTTTCTTAAATGGGTTAATGCCCGCAGACCCTGTATTAGACATAATTAACAAAAGAACAGGAACAGCAATGAGTTTATTTATTACACCACGCACGCTTTAAGACCCCTTTAAGCTGAAATTATGACAAATTATTTGCATCGGACACCCTGATTTACAGAAGATATTACAAAAATGTTTTAAAAGTTTTATGTAAGCTATGGTAATTACAATTGTTTTTCTCTTCAAGCCCGTATTTCTTTTTAATTTATAGATATAGCACAAGTTTCGAATATGTGAACCAAAAGCATGCTAAATCAGTGTAAAATCGACTTTTTAGTTAAATATTAAACGTAATGAACATTATTCTTAATGGTATCGCAATACAACTTGATGCTGGCACAAGCCTGAATCAGCTCATTGAAAAAGAAGGTTTAGCCGGTAAACGCCTTGCCGCAGAAGTAAACCATGAAATAATCAGCAAATCAGAACACGTTAATTTGATTCTTAATGATGGCGACAAAGTAGAAATAGTACACGCCATAGGCGGTGGGTGAGCAGTGACCGTTTGCACTCAATGTGCAAACGCAGCACTGCGAACGCCTCACAGGGATGTGAGGCCGGATACCAAAGGCAGGAAGCCGCCCCTTCTCTAAAAACCTGAGAAACGCCCTTACTAATGTATCACTTTGTAACATCTCCCTCGGCACACTCCGCTGCTTTCTCATCACTAACTTGCATTTATGCATTCCCACGAGGACAGTGGGAATGAGATGAACGACAGATTGTCTTGAGCTGAAAGAGATTGCACTGTTCAGGCACATCTCCAACGGGGAAAGGTCACTGCTCTTTAGTGCCCTGTCCCCTGTTGTGATGCCATCAAGAGTTTTACGGAGTCAGTTCGCTTCTCTGTCAGCTCCTGGTGGAACAGGTTTAGGGGACAGGGTGAAGCTCAGAGCGCCAAAAACGTCGACCTTTCCCCGATGGAGACGCTCATTCGCTGGACACATTTTTCAATGTGAAATCACTCTAACAGTTTTATGCATTCGCTTATTCCCACCAAAAGCCGAGCAGGGTCGCCTATATCCCCGGCAAACCACAATTTTAATAACCCATATAAAATGCTAAGATAGCAAACCTTAAAAAACCAACCCGTAAATTAAAAATATGAGTGATAATCTCCTAACCATTGCCGGCAAAACATACCAGTCACGTTTACTTGTAGGCTCTGGTAAATACAAAGACCTGACTGAAACCCGCGAGGCCACAGAGGCTAGCGGCGCAGAGATCATCACCGTCGCGATACGCAGAACCAATATTGGACAAAATCCAGATGAAGAAAACTTGCTGGATGCGGTTCCACCTGAAAAATACACTATATTACCTAATACTGCAGGCTGTTATACAGCAGAAGATGCGGTCAGAACCTGCCGTATGGCAAGGGAACTACTGGATGGTCACAACCTGGTTAAACTTGAAGTGCTTGGCGACCAGAAAACCCTTTACCCTGATACTGTAGCCACTCTTGAAGCTGCGAAAATACTCGTAAAAGACGGTTTTGATATTATGGTTTACACAAGCGATGATCCCATTATTGCTAAACAGCTTGAAGAAATAGGTTGTGCCGCAGTAATGCCTTTAGCTGCACCGATTGGTTCAGGCCTGGGTATTCGTAACCCATACAACATACTAACCATAATTGAAAATGCCAATGTGCCCATTTTAGTTGATGCGGGTGTAGGTACTGCTTCTGATGCGGCTATTGCGATGGAGCTGGGTTGTGATGGTATTTTAATGAACACCGCTATAGCCGGTGCCAAAAACCCTGTGCTTATGGCATCTGCTATGAAAAAAGCTGTAGAAGCCGGGCGTGAAGCATTTTTAGCAGGGCGCATGCCTCGTAAACGTTTTGCTTCTGCATCATCACCTATAGACGGAACATTTTTTTAAGGTTTATAACTAATTAATTGATCCCTGCATACTAAATACCGTGATCTAATCGCCCTCTAATTATCTTGCAATGACATGAACAATATACCTTTACGAACCATCCGTAGCTTTGTTAAACGAGAAGGCCGTTTAACTACCAGCCAGTTAAATGCACTTGATTCTCAGTGGACAAAATTCGGCGTAGACTTCAGCAAGCAGCCCATTAATATAAACAGCCTTTTTAAACGCAATGCAGAAACGATTCTTGAAATCGGCTTCGGCAATGGCGAGTCACTTTTTCAAATGGCTCATGAAAACCCGCATAAAAACTATTTTGGAATTGAAGTGCATCGCCCCGGGGTTGGTCGTTTATTAAACCTTGCACAAAATGCAAACTGTCAAAATATAAGAGTCTCGAATCATGATGCTGTTGAGGTTTTAGAAAAACAAATTGAAGACAATAGCATTGATCGTTTACAGTTATTTTTTCCTGATCCCTGGCATAAACAAAAACACAAAAAACGCCGTATAGTACAGGATAAATTTATTACTGAAGTTGCTAGAGTTTTAAAACCAGAGGGTGTTTTTCACCTTGCCACAGACTGGAAAGATTACGCCAGACACATGCTTCGCACTTTAAATAACAGCGAGTTATTTATTAATTTATCGAAAGATGAAACTTTTGTTCCGAAACCGGACGAACGCCCTACGACTAAGTTTGAAAAACGCGGTCATAAACTCGGACACGGGGTTTGGGATTTATTATTTCAAAAAACACAGTCTTAATTAAATAAAAAAGCCCCAATCAATATGATATGGGGCTGTTTAAGTGTGACTCACACGTAATGTTTAAACACGACGTCGAGACACACCAACTAACCCAATTAAACCTGAGCCAAATAACCAAACTGCGGCAGGTACCGGAACTGCAGATATTGATTCTCGAACAAGATAGATACCATTCCCATAAACACCTAAACCTTCATATCCATTCCAGTTATTAGTATTTTCGTCGCTAAATACTCTCGAATAACTAGAGTACTGATTTACACCCATTTGACGCAAGATATTACTTTCATCCCTGTAGAAACCCAAGGTTGAATCTAAAGTATTAGAAACACTGCTACTACCAAATAAACTCGCAAATAGCTGAACGTCTTCCGTTTGGTCTGCATAAGAACCTGTCACATTACTATCCGAGTAATGTCTGAAGGCATTAGTATCTGTATAACCATCAAAGGCAACACTAAATAAACCCTCTATTTCTGAGTTCGTCGCATAACGCCATCCGGCATTACGACCCGGTGCCGCATCATAAGACTGATTTTGGGTTACGCTTAAATCCAACCAATCAAGGCCACTTATTGAATCTGTAGTAAAACTACCATTATCAATAAGAGCCGCATTCGCAGATATAACTACACTCATTCCAGCTAGACCAGCACATACGCGACTAATAACTTTTTTACTCATTTTATTTTCCATAATAAATATTATCAATTTAGAATATTATTATACTTGATTGATAGATTGTTTCACATCACCCATAAGTATTAGAGATTCATGTTTATCATTAATTTTTTACTTTTCATGATGTCAAAAATAGTACATAACTCGTAAGCAACTGATTTATCTCATGCTATTTATCGTGAAATAAAATAATCTGAAAAACACATTCGAATATATGATGCAGAAATTCAGACGAGCTTTTGGTGGTTAGCGACTTTACAAACTGAATGAAGCCCAGAAAAAAGGCATTTCATTTATTGCCACCTCAAGACACCACAGCGGATTAACTAGTTATCTGTGTAAAACCCTACGGTGTAAAATAACTACTATTTACCAGCATATGCACATAAATACTTGCTGCATAACCTAAAGCAATAACCGGCATCCATTTTAAATGCCCGAAAAAAGTATACATTCCTCTTGCCTGCCCCATTAGTGCTACACCTGCGGCTGAACCAATAGATAACATTGAGCCACCGACACCTGCTGTTAATGTCACCAGCAACCACTGGCCCGTTGACATATCAGGATTCATTGTTAATACCGCAAACATCACTGGTATGTTATCAACAATAGCGGAGAGCACACCTACAGCTATATTGGCTGATGTTGCACCCCATTGATTGTACATTAGCTCTGATGCCAGACTTAAATAACCAAGAAATCCTAACCCACCTACGCACAATACCACGCCGTAGAAAAAGAACAGGGTATCCCATTCTGCTCTGGCGACCGGATTAAACACATCAAAGACAGCCGGGCTACCCATGTTCGCATCAGACTCAATATTATCCGGTTTAGTATTATCACGATGTGCTGTTTTCTTAAGAAAGAAGCCAAACAACTGTAGATAAGCTAAACCCGTTAACATACCAACTACAGGCGGCATATGTAAAAAGTTATGAAATGATACCGCTGTACCGATCGTCATAAAAAACAATAAGATAATGCGTTTAGCACCACGCTGCATTTGAACTTCTTCATTAGTCGCATCAGGTTTTATATTCGGAATGGCAAAATGCATAATCGCTGCAGGTACCAGGAAGTTAACCGCTGATGGAATAAATAATGCAAAGAAGGTCCAGAATTCAACCATACCTTTTTGCCATACCATTAGCGTTGTGATATCGCCAAATGGTGAGAACGCACCACCAGCATTAGCAGCAACAACAATATTGATACAGCCGATACTAACAAACTTCCTGTTGTCTCCACCTACAGCCATAATAACTGCACACATTAATAATGCTGTAGTTAAGTTATCTGCTATGGGTGATATGAAAAACGCAAGAATACCGGTAATCCAGAAAAGCGCTCTGAAACCAAAACCACTTTTTACTAACCAGGCACGTAACGCATCAAATACATTACGTTCTTCCATCGAATTTACATAAGTCATTGCAACTAACAGGAACAACATTAACTCTGCATATTCTAAAAGATTATGACGAACCGCACTTTCCGCTTCTGCAGACATACCATGCTGACCGGCAACCCAGCCGATGCATCCCCAGATAATACCTGCTGCTAAAATAACCGGTTTTGATTTTCTAAGATGAGTAAATTCTTCAGCCATTACGAAAACATATGCAATAGCGAAAAGCGCCAATGAAAAATAACCTAATGAACTGGTTGTCATATCTCCCCAGGCCTTTTCACCTTCACTCGCAAATAATGCACCTGAAAATAACAGGCTAACTAAGCCCACCAGGATGCTTGATTTGTTTTTTAGAATGTTCATATTTTTTTACTCTAAATTTTTTATTAATTTTGACCTTAAAATTTTACAGACCTTCTAAAACCCAGATCGCGAACTAAAACTTTTACCCACAAAAAGCAGGGCAAAGTTCAGCTCGCGATGTCTTCTTAAATTTGAATTAAACGACTTAGACTTAACCAAACACCACACTCATCATAACCATCATTACAATCAGGAATAACACTGTCATGATACCGCCGGCCTTCATGAAATCAGGCACCCGATAACCCGCTGGACCCATAATCAGTGCGTTCACCTGATGAGTTGGAATCAAAAATGAATTTGATGTAGCAATCGCAACTGTTAAAGCAAATACAGCAGGGTTTGCACCAGGAATCTGTAATGCAATATTTACTGCTAAAGGAACCAGTAAAACAGTGGCCCCTACATTCGACATAACCAGTGTGAAGAACGTTGCAAGCACAGCAATAACTAACTGCACAACCCAAATCTCCGGGCTTTCACCCATAACCGATAATGTCTGTTGGGCTATCCATTTAGCTGTACCTGATGTTTCTACCGCTACACCTAAAGGAATTAGTGACGCCAGAAGAAAGACTGTTTTCCAGCTAACCGCTGCATATGCTTCTTCTATTTTTAATACGCCAGATATAATCATACCCACTGCACCTGTTAATAAAGCAACCGACAAACGTAAATCAGTAAATAAAACTAAAAACAGTGCTATACCAAAAAATATTAAAGCAGGAACTAATTTTTGTGGACGCGCTTCTTCTTTGGGGTATTCAGTTGTTACTACAACAAAATCACGATCTTGTTCAATTCGCTGCAATGAATCCCATGCGGTATGAACAACTAAAGTGTCACCGGCAATAAGTGGCATATTACGAATATCATCACCTTCACGTTTGGTTTCACCATCACGGTGTAAACCAATCAGCGCCATGCCGTATGTTTTACGCATCCATACATCGCGCGCGCTTTTACCAATTAAACTTGAACCTGGTGGAATAACAACTTCGGCTACGCCTGACTTTGTGGCCGCTAAAGATTCTGAAAAAGTACGCAACTCATCACGTACTTTAAGTTTGTATCCCTCGGCAAGACGGGAAAGGTGCAAAGGCTCTGCAATAATGCCTAAAACCATACCTGCTTTAATTACTGTATCACGTGCAATTGAGCCCGGACCAAAACGCAGATCATCACCCGTTTGCTTACTCGCAATTACTCGAATCCTGTGGATAGATTCAATTTCATCTAATGTTTGCCCAATGAATAAGCTATCATCTGTAACAACCACTTCAGATAATGAATAGTTAACACCATAAACACTCTGAATATACTTTAGCGGATCAGAGCCTGAGGTAGAGCTTTCACTTTTAGTCTCAGGTAACACAAAGCGACCGGCAATTACAAAATATAAAATACCCGTTAACACCAATGCTAAACCAATGGGTGTTACAGAAAATAGACCCCATGTTTCCATTTGCTGATCAGCTGGTAACGCCTGGTTAGATGCGAGAATTAAATCGTTTAATAAAATTAACGGGCTAGAACCAACCATGGTTACTGTGCCGCCTAAGATCGCACAAAAACCCATAGGCATTAATAAACGCGACATAGGCAAACCAGAGCGAGCCGAGATACGTGAAACAACGGGAAGGAATAAAGCAGCCGCACCTACGTTTTGCATGAATGATGAAATAATACCTACGGTAGAAGAGATAATTGGAATAATACGTGTCTCAGATGTGCCGCCTATTTTTAGAATAAAAGCGGCAACCTTCGACATCAAGCCCGTTTTATCTAAACCCGCGCCAATAATCATAACCGCAATAATCGACATAACCGCATTCGATGCAAAACCATCAAACAGGTGATTTGTATCAACCAGGCCTTCTTTCAAGCCCATATAAGGAGCAAGCAGTGAAGACAGACCAATTAAAACCATGACCGATACGGCCGCCACATCGACACCCACAACCTCAAAGGCAAACAGATAGATAGTTAACATTAAGATGCCGGTTACCCAGGCAATTTCAATGCTTGGAACTACCTGCGACAAACCCAGCGCCATAGCTAAAAAGATAGCAGCTGCTACCATTTGTTTAATAGAAAACTTAGGTGGTATTGCCACCGTTGTTTCCTCATCGGCCATTGCGGTCATTATGTTTCTCCAATTAAATTACAATTTTTTACACAGAGGGTTATTAAATAAATAACCTTCTGATTATTATTCGTTTAAATCTAAAATTACTTTTCAGATATATCCTGCACAAAATTGATGTGTAGTTTCACTCAACAAATTCACAGAATATTCCCGTTGGGAAATGGTTGATGCCTCAAATATTTTGATTGAGGATGGCCTGAGAAAAGCGAGGCGGGATAATGCACCTTTTAGCGGCACTATTCAATTGAATTCAAATACGTTAATATTCCCGAATGGAATATATCAACCTGCCAGATTATAAATCACTCGCCACATTAAAAGCCGTTGTTGAACTAGGCAGTGTAAACAGGGCTGCCGATGCCCTATACGTGGGTCAACCGGCCGTCACAAAACGCCTGAGATCACTAGACGCTTGTTATGGCGTTCCTCTTATGCAGCAACAGGGGCGCAAATTAGAACTCACCGTCGCCGGCGTAAAGGTATATACCTATGCAAAACTGGTGCTGCAGCATCAGGAAAGCCTTTTAGATGACCTCGCCTCCTTACGCACCGGCCACAATCGATTACGCCTGGAGGTGACGTTTGCTATTGGCGAACATATTTTACCCGATATATTAATGCATTTTGCTGATTCTCAACCTGAATTAAAAATTGACAGTCGACTCGGCTATTCGCGACGAATTCACACTCGTCTCGCTACCGGCCTGGCTGATATTGCCCTGCTTGAGCAATCACCCATACATCCAAACATACAGGTAGAACCCTGGATGCAAGACGAGCTTTTATTAGTATGCGGCCCTGGACATCCCCTATGGGATAGTGAGACAGTTAACTTAAATGAGCTTGAAACACAAAACTATGTACTGCGTGAAGCTCAATCATCTATTCGTAATACGCTTGATAAAACCTTACAACAACACACCATTAAACTGGAAAGAATTGATATGGAGGTGGGCTCCACCGACACCATCATTGAGATATTGCAACGCGGCAAACAACTTAGTTTTTTGCCTCAGTTTGCGGTTAGCAGCTTTCTGGAGCGCAATAGCCTGCACCATATTAAAATTAACAACTTACATATTAATAGAACCCTATGGATTGCCTACAATATTGCCAACCTGAGCCCTGAAAGCGCCGATTCCTTTATAGGCATGTTAAAAGAAATCACAACACAAAGGTCTAATCATCCACCTGTATAAGATACTTTCAAATATTTTTAAGACAACATCTCTAGTCCCATTATCAACATGTTACATGTTTTCTGCCTATAATCTTTAAAACCACAGCTTATGCCCCCGCCAATAAAAAGAAACCATGGAACTGAATGTAAATAATAAAAAAACTATTTATAAGCTGTTTGCTTTTTGTTCTTCCTTCATTAAGTTTTGCATCTGTACAGGCTGAACACCGGATAGATTTGACCCAACACTGGGTTGGCTTCGCCACTCCTGCTATTTTTATTGCTGCCTATGTATTAGTCATGGCTGAAGAGTTTTTTCACCTGCGAAAATCTAAACCTGTGGTGCTTACCACCGGTGTGATCTGGTCGCTTATTGCATATATAGACGCCACTCACGAATTTAACCATGAAGCGGAAATAGCCGTTAGACATAACTTTCTGGAATACGCAGAGCTTATGCTCTTTCTGTTGGTTGCAGTGACATATATAAATGCAATGCAGGAGTGATGCTTTTAATGGCATCTAAACAGGGGTCAGAGCCGTTAAAAGCCGGATCTGACCCCGATGGAGATGAGCCTGAACAGTCGCAGTCCGTCCTCTGTATTTAATCTGTAACAAACACTTCAACATTAATTTCCAATTAAATTCGCACCTTGAGGCAAAAATCGCTAAAATAGCCGGCTACTTGCCCGGCTATTTTATGTTTAATGGCCTTAAGGGTTAACAGAATTTCAGTATTCTGTAACAGTTAATCAAATGTTACAGATAATAAAGTATTATAAATTTCAACAAGTTAAGGAGACATCCATGTCCCAAAAGCATCCTGTTGTTGCTGTTACCGGTTCATCTGGCGCAGGCACATCGACCGTAAAGAAAGCCTTTGAACACATATTTTTTCGTGAAAAAATCTCACCTGTCGTTGTTGAAGGCGATAGTTTCCATGCTTTTGACCGTGTAGCAATGAAAGTCGAAATGGAGAAACATGAAGCTGCGGGCAACCGTTTCTTTAGTCATTTTGGTGAAAACGCAAATGAATTTGGTAAGTTAGCTGAATTATTTGAGTCATACAGTAAAAACGGTACCGGCAAAAAGCGCTACTACCTTCACTCTGAGCCAGAAGCGATTGAACACAATGCCCGTTTAGGCATTGACAAAAAACCAGGTGAATTCACACCCTGGGAAGATATCGAAAGCGGTTCTGATCTTATGTTTTACGAAGGTTTACATGGCCTGGTTAAAACAGAAAATAATGATATAGCCCAACACGTAGATTTAGGTATTGGGGTTGTTCCCATTGTTAACCTTGAGTGGATTCAGAAAATTCACCGTGATAATGCCGAACGCGGTTATTCCGCAGATGTCATTGTGGATACTATTCAGCGCCGTATGCCTGATTACGTAAATTACATTACACCTCAATTTTCAAACACCGATATTAACTTCCAGCGTGTTTCTACAGTTGATACATCAAACCCTTTTATCGCGCGTGATATTCCAACTCCTGATGAAAGTTTTATCGTTATCCGCTTTAAAGATCCAAGTAAATTCGGAACTGATTTCCCTTACCTGCTAAATATGATTAGCGACTCATTCATGTCACGCCGCAACACAATAGTTGTGCCCGGTGGCAAGATGGGGCTGGCAATGGAAATTATTCTAACGCCAATCATTCATGACATGATTGAGAAATCGAAAAAAGCACGTTAATTGAAACGTTTATTCATTGCAATCTTAAAGAGCCAGCATATAGCTGGCTCTTTTTGTTTTCAGGGTTTCAAACAAGCATATTACAATACACAGAAAACTTAAAATGATTTCACATTTCGATTTATCATTTATGCAATTTTACAACTACACTTAATCAATGAATCAGTTTCTCCTCGCCCATAGCTCTGACAAGTCAGCCATAGACCTGGTTGAAGAATGCCTAAGCCAGTTAGGTGATATTCCGCCACAGGCCACCTTTGGTTTTTTATATATCAGCGACCTACTACTTGATGAAGCTGAATTCATATTAAATCAACTAAAAGAAAACACCGGACTTAATCACTGGGTTGGCAGTGTTGGCAACGCATTAATAGCCACACAACAGGAATATTATGACTGCAGGGCCATTGTCATAATGATTGCTGATTTCAATGAAGCCGATTTTCATATATTGCCTAACTTTACTGAAGACACCTCACCCCTTAATGGCGCGCTCATGGACTGGTGCAATAATAACGATTTTAATGTGGGGCTTATTCATGGTGACCCTGAAAACCCGAGGGTACAACCTTTAATACATCAACTAGGTAATGACATACCCGGGGCCTTTCTGGTGGGAGGAATAAGCTCTTCTCAAAGCCGCACACTACAGTTCGCAGATAAGGTCTTACATGGGGGCATAAGTGGCGTTTTATTCTCACAACAAATCCCCGTGCTTAGCAATCTATCCCAGGGCTGCACGCCGATTGGTGCAAGACATCGCGTAACCGATAGTGAAAAAAATATAGTTTATATGCTGGATAATAAACCCGCACTGGATGTGCTCACGGATGATACGGGGGAAGTCATTGCACGTGACTGGGAGCGAGCATCTGATTATATTTTTGCCGGGCTGGTAAATAAAAACTCTGATATTGATGATTATACTATTCGACAGTTAATTGGTGTTGATCCGGACAATAAACTAATTGCGGTTGCAGATTACATACAAAATGAGCAGGAAATTATTTTTTGTCGCCGTGATGGCAATTCAGCACTGGAAGATATGCAACGCATGTTATTACAACTCAAATCACGCCTGAACAACCCAATAAAGGGTGCCGTATATATCTCCTGCCTGGGAAGAGGACGAGAACAATTTGGCTCAAACTCTGAAGAAGTCAGATTAATACATTCTGTATTAGGTGAATTCCCACTAGCTGGTTTTTTTGCTAATGGTGAAATACATAAAAACTTATTATACGGTTTCACCGGTGTGCTCACTTTATTTACATGATTATAGATAGTCATTGCCATATCGATTTCGACGCATTTGATGATGACCGCGCTCAGGTTATCCAGCGTGCAAACCAGGCAGGTATAAAAAAAATTATTATTCCCGGTGTTATAAACGACACATGGGATAAGATCATATCCTGTTGCAATGAATTTACGGGACTTTATCCATGTTTCGGTTTACACCCTTATTTTACTAATAAACATCAGCCTCAACATCTTTTAAATTTAAAAAATTATCTCGATAAACATAAACCTGTCGCGGTAGGCGAATGTGGGTTAGACTTTTTCTTAAAAGATCTGGATGAGCATCAACAGCGATTTTATTTTGAACAACAATTAGATATCGCGCTGGAATTCAATCTGCCTGTGGTTATTCATGCCCGTAAATCAACTGAAGCGGTCATTAAAGCCATTAAAAAGCGCCCGGGGTTACGCGGCATGATACACAGTTATTCTGGCAGTTATGAACAGGCATTACAGCTAATTAAACTGGGCTTTTATTTAAGCTTTGGCGGCCCTGTCACCTATGAAAAATCAACACGTTTACGTAAGATGTTACAGAAGTTGCCGCTTGATTCAGTTTTAGTTGAAACAGATGCCCCGGACCAGCCTCCAGTCAGCGCCAAAAACAACCGAAATGAGCCATTATTTATATTAGATGTAATCGAAAGTATTGCCAGTTTACACAATTCCAGCACAGAAACGATTTCAAGTATTACATCAAAAAACGCAGGTGATTTATTCAAGCTGAACAAGGTATAATATCTAACTTGAATATTTAATTACGCTTACATTAAACCGAACAATTCTGGATTATTATTATGTCTTCCTCAGATCAGGATGCACTACTTCGAAAACTTGCTGACTCCTTTATCAACGTCGCTAACGAACACGCAGAAACTCAGGATAAAAACATAACGAACACTGCATTTATGTACGCTGCATCTCGTTTTTGCGCTTATGTTGCAGCTTCAAGCGCACGTAATCTTGAAGATTTTCAGGGCAAACAGAAACAGGGAATTGAGTTTTTCACAGCAGAGTTTCAACGTATGCTTGAGAGTAATATGAAAAATTATGAGAGTGTTTTTCAATCAAGCGAAACACTTCGTTATGAAGAGTTTATGAAAAAAGATTGACTACAATTTTAAAATGACGCTCCAAGATCAAAATAAACTCTCTCCTCACCTATAACCTCATTAAGTCCACTAGCAATGCCTAGTCTCATTCTGGTGGTAACAGCATAAAATAAGTTAACATCAGCCTGTAACTCAAAACCCACACTGGAATAATACTCATCTACTGAAGAACCGTCGTAAGCATCACCCGTTTCTGCAAAAACACTTGCCGACCATTGAATAAGCCCTGCGGGTGGAGACATAAAACCTCTTTCAATAAGCTGTCCGGGAAAACGCCATTCAAGACTAGCCAACTGCATTCTACGCCCGGACAATTGCGAGTAACCTTCTGCGTAGCCTCTTAGTGCGTAACGCCGTCTTGCAAATAAAGATTCCGATATCGGCTCAATAAAATTCTGTAGTTCAAACTCACTTCCTTCACCACCCAGACGAAATGGTTTTGGCTGTTGCGTTCCCCAGCCTTGCACCAACCTTAAAGCCAGTACATGCTGCTTGCCCAGGTTTATATATTCCCTCCAGTCGAGGTTATATACCTCACCACTAAAGTCACTTTCAAGCACCTCTGATGATTCAGCTAATAAACGAATATTTCTACCATCACTTTGACTTATTGAACGTATATAACTTTGTGTGTTATCGAATATAACAGCGCCAGCAAATAAGTTATCCTGAGTATCAGCTAACTCAGGTATACCGATTGCGCGATTACCATCAGTCGACTCACTCACAACAAAACCTAAGCGGTACTGGATACTGCTTTCAATAGCAGGATCATTGAAGCCAACAGAAAAGAAAACATCATCGACGTTTCTGGCTAATGCAAATTCACCATTGTTATCCCTTACAATATCGGTGCTTCTTTGATAGCCAAAAGCAAACCTGTTCGCATATGAATAGCTAACATTTCCAATAAGCCATTCATTATTCGTATCATACGCAAAATTTACAAAATAATTATGTATACCCAATGCATCATTGCCAGAAGTTGTAATACCATATTCATTTCGATCTTCATTTAAGGAAATGTATGGCAACCACCACCGGGCATACAAACTGGAGAATGCAGAGTATTTTTTTGGCTGGCTAATTTCAACATCTGCTGCCAGGTCAATATCTATATCAGTAGCATGCACTATGGGCATAGTTGTTAGAACATCCGTTTTATTTAACTGGTAAATATCACGCCCGTTTACATTATATCCGACATAATATAATGGCTTGTATTTGTTCGCTTGCACCGGCTCAAATGCACCACTGGCAACTCGTGTTATCTGCTCCAATTGTTCACTATCTTTAACATAACGGTAAATTTGATACCTCCCTGTTCGGTCAGAGCTAAATAAAATAGCATCACCTTGCTCATCATATGAGGGATACATATCAATATACTGATCATTTGTAATCGCATTCCACTGCAAACTATTTAAATTAAACTCTTCAATATTCCATCCATGTCCCGTTCTAAAAACGGCAGCAACAATATTTTCTCCTGACGGCGACCATCTCAGTTGGGATACTATATCTGTATTATTGCCCTTCCATATATTTTTTATCAACAAACCATTTACATCTAATAAATTTAATTCACTTTTAGCCTTGTCTGTTTTCACTGCAGCAATATACTGCCCATCAGGCGACCAGCTTGCAGACCTATATCTCCCACATTTCGTTACACGTTTAATTTTATTATTTTCAATAATATAAATATCACTATTTATATTATACTCATCACAAAACTCTCTTTGTATAACAAGAATACCTTTCTCATGCACATTAATTTTAGCACCGAGATGCAGTTCGGAAATAAATTCACTTTGTTCTGATTTCTTTTTAATTAATTTTGTATGTTCAAACGCGCCGCTAGTGACATAATAAATTTCATCATTAAGCAGATCCACTGATCCTGTGTTATATCCTGAATCTGTTATTTTTTCTCCCTCAACCACGCCTGCTGATTTCTGTTTATCTATTTCTGGCTGATAACGCTTTGTAAGCCAGACAGAAAAATCTACCCATAATTCATCTATATCTTTATTGAATAGCTGTTCCGTATTCGTATTAATCATAAACGGCACTATATTATTACTATAGTTTTCAATTAACCCGGTTATTGCCTGCTGCCCATAAGTTTCTTCTAAAAACTGATAGAAGTGTACTCCATATAAATAGGCCACTGTTCCCATTGGCCAACTACGGATTGGAAGATTAACCTGATTAGCTGGCTTGATGCCGTTTTCAACTTCACTACGCATCATCATTTTAAATAAACTGCTTTGACCTCTGCCTATTCCCTTTTCATTATCAGTTTCCAGATATGTTGCCAGGCCTTCAGTAAACCAGTTAGGTTGATACAGGTTTGGAAAAAATAGAAACTGTCTTCCAAATATTTTTCTTAGAGACTCTGCGCCGCCACTGACTTTATCTAAATGTAAAACATGGGTGTATTCATGAATGATTAATGTCTCGAGCCAGTCATTAAAATCTTCCAGGCTGTTAGCCGAGTCAGGGGGAGCCATAAATAACACACTACGATTGAAGTGTATTGGTGTTGCATATCCATTAGCAGAATCTGTTTCATCACTTATAACGAGATGTGTTTTATCCGCAGGTTGCCAGTTTATTTTACTCTGAAGCTTTTTATGTGCTTGCTCGGCACTATTTGCTGTTTTCTGCGCTAGACGCTCATAACCTTCAGCATAATGAATATAGAAGTGATCAGACTCAACCGTGCGCCAATCAAGACGAGGATCTATTGCTACTGATTTTGACGTATAAAAAGCACATATAAAGAGGATAATTTTTATACTTGCTTTCATTGCTTACTGTTTTTTCATTCCAATCCAGACAAACACACAACCCATTACAGCTGAAACCCAGCTCAATACAGGGACATTCATGACCTGTTGATGCTCATTTACAGGTTGTCCTAAAATTATCGCCGATATAACTAAACCGCTTATGCCGAGTAAAACATAAGATAATTTCTTATGATTTGTCTCTATTTTTTTATTCAATTCTTTTAATATATCATTTTGTTTTTTATGATTTTCACCATCGGCCATTTTTTTAAGTGCAGTAAAAATCAACTCTGGCATCTCTGGCATTTTCTCAACAATATAAGGCAAGTTCTTTTTAAAGCCTTTAATCAGAGCTTTTGTTCCAACCTGCTCATTCATCCATTTTTCTAAAAATGGTTTTGCTGTTTTCCATAAATCCAGATCTGGATAAATTTGTCTACCCAAGCCTTCTATATTTAATAAGGTTTTTTGCAATAAAACTAATTGCGGCTGAACTTCCATATTAAATCGTCGTGCCGTTTGAAATAACCTTAATAATAACTGACCAAATGAAATGTCTTTTAGAGGTTTTTCAAAAATAGGTTCGCAGACACTTCGAATTGCAGATTCAAATTCATCAACTCGGGTACCTGCTGGTACCCAACCAGAATCAACATGAAGTTGCGCCACGCGATTATAATCACGCTTAAAAAATGCCAGAAAATTTTCTGCAAGATATCTCTGATCTTCAGGGTTTAAAGTACCGACAATTCCAAAGTCTACTGCGATATATAACGGCTTATCAAGATCGGATATATCAACAAATAAATTACCCGGGTGCATATCTGCATGAAAGAAGTTATGCGAAAAGACCTGTGTAAAAAATATTTCAACGCCTAGTTCAGATAAACGTTTCATATTTACACCCGCCGCTTTCATTTTTTCTATGTTAGCCATTGGCTCACCATAGATGCGCTCCATCGCCATCACGTTACGTCGAGTATAATCCCAGTATATTTCAGGTATATATAGTTGATTGCTTGCTTCAAAATTACGTCGCAGCTGACTTGAGTTAGCTGCTTCTCTCATCAAATCAAGTTCGTCAAGTATTGTTTTTTCGTATTCCTCAACTATTTCGATTGCGCGTAAGCGCCTTGCGTCTTTTGAATATCGCTCAGCAAGCTTCGCTATAATAAATAACAAAGCAATATCACGTTTAATTATGGGCATGATATTTGGTCGCAGAACTTTTATAACAATCTCTTTACCGTCTTTAAGTCTTGCGGTATGCACCTGTGCAATTGACGCTGATGCTAATGGTTTTGCATTAAACTCATCAAAATATTCATCAACACTTACTCCATAGGCTTTTTCAATTAAATCTTGTGCTTTTTTACCATCAAACGGTGGCACACGGTCTTGTAGTGCTGTTAATTCTTCGGCCACATCTTCAGGTAATAAATCTTTTCGAGTAGATAACATTTGACCAAATTTAATAAAGATTGGCCCAAGCTCTTCTAATGCTTCTCTGATTCTCTGCCCTCTAGGCGCTCGTTTTCTGCTTATCCAGTTCCATGGCATTAAATAAATCAGAAACCTGAACGGACGAAACAGATGAATGGCAAAAATAATATCATCCAGACCATGGCGTGCTAATACATAATTAATATGTAACAGGCGGAGAATTTGTACTGGTTTTATCATAAATTTTTATTTTTTATAATTTTAATTTTTGCAGCCAGGCGGTCGGTGGCTTCACGAAGTCCATCGACTTTATTTACAAACTGTCGTAATTCAGCATTCGAAGGGCTTAATTTGACTTCTTCCTGAATATATTCAGCGCTATCAAGAGCAACTGAATTAATACTTCGACTAAACCACTTATTAGCACCATTAAACAGGTTGCCTATTTTATGAGCGGCTATATCACCAATATTTTGAGCCAGCAGTTCTTCCCAGTCTATATCAAGCTGCGACGATAAACGATTAAACTTATTTGCTACGGCAGTATCACCCGTGATCACAATTTCGCCACTAAACAAAACATCTTTTGGATCTTTTGCTAGCCCCATTTTCACTAGTGCTAGCGGTGTTCCTGATATAGTTGCATCAGCCTCACCATCAAAATCACTTAAAACCATAAATCCATCTGCTGATGGAAATAAACATAAAGTCTTATTTAGACCTTTTATTTCAATGGCAATAATTTTACCCTCAAGGGATGAAAAACGTGATAACGCGAGGGGATCAAGTGATAAATATTGATTTAGTGCAGATTCCAAACTTGCTGTAAGCGCCTGATCAAAATCCATTTTTATTTATACTTTATAACCTTTATGCAACGCCACAATTCCGCCACTCAGATTATGATATTTTACTTCGTTATAACCAGCGTCCTGCATCATGCCTTTCAATGTCTCCTGGTCAGGATGCATACGTATAGATTCGGCAAGGTACTGGTAACTGTCTTCATCTTTAGCTATGTACTTACCCATTAATGGTAATAATTTAAATGAATATGTATCGTAAATGGGCGCTAAACCCGGTGCCACAGGTTTAGAAAACTCTAGCACAAGTAAGCGACCGCCAAGTTTTAAAATTCGTAACATAGAGCGTAGAGCTTTATCTTTATCCGTTACATTACGCAACCCAAAAGCAATAGTAATACAGTCGAATGTATTGTCTGCAAAAGGTAAACACTCCGCATTTGCCTGAACATACTCAACATTACCTGCAATCCCGTTATCTATTAAACGTTCACGACCGCGGCGTAACATTGAACCATTGATATCAGATAATATAACCTGCCCTGATGCACCGACCATGGTTGCCATTTTCATTGCCAGGTCGCCCGTGCCACCAGCCAGATCGAGGACTTTTTGACCTGACTTAAGGCCTGTCTGGCTTAAGGTAAAACGCTTCCATAATCGATGCACGCCAAATGACATAACATCGTTCATGATGTCGTAATTATCCGCAACAGAGTGAAAAACGTCGGCTACACGTTTAGCTTTTTCACCAACAGGCACTTGCTGATAGCCGAAATGGGTTTTATTTTCACTCATGAAACGTCTCTTTAAACTTAATTCAATTCTGCGTGCTTGTGGCCCGCTGCTTTTAATCTCTGTAGATAATTTTGCCATTTCGCATCGTAATTTGCACCAAGCTCATACAAATATGACCAGGTATACAAACCACTATCATGGTTATCATCAAAAACCAGTTTAACAGCATATACACCAACAGGCTCTATCGCTTTGATGTTTACATCTGATTTACCAATTTGTAAAGTTTCTTCACCCGGTCCATGACCACGTACTTCCGCAGATGGTGAGTGAACACGTAAAAACTCAGTGCTATATTTAAATTGGCTACCATCATCAAAGTCAATTTCAAGAACATGAGATTTCTGATGCAGGTTGATATTTGTTGGCCTTGGATCTGCCATGTTAATTCTCCGAATGAATTTGTATCCTGGGGGGATTAGGCTGTATTTTACATGAAATTACTAGAAAAATTATAGGCCTTAATGGAGGGGTAATAAGCTCACCCCTCCCTAAGGCTCAGGTAATTTGTAATTTATAAAATATATCGACTCAGGTCTTCATCCTGAACCAGCTCGCCGAGGTTTTTATCTACAAAACTGGCATCTACCGATAATGATTTATCAGGACTATCGGACGCTTCAAATGAAACTTCTTCCAGGAGTCGCTCCATCACTGTATGCAGGCGCCGTGCACCGATATTTTCTGTACGCTCATTTACATCATGGGCAACCTGAGCAATTTGCTCAATACCTGACTCAGTAAAGCTCAGCTCATAACCTTCAGTCGCTAACAGGGCCTTATATTGCTCTGTTAATGAGGCATCTGGCTCAGTTAAAATACGCTTGAAATCTGACGTTGTTAACGCCTTTAATTCTACTCGTATGGGCAATCTACCCTGCAATTCTGGAATTAAATCAGAGGGTTTGGCAACATGAAAAGCCCCGGATGAAATAAACAACATATGATCCGTTTTAACCATGCCATACTTGGTGCTCACGGTGCAGCCTTCTACCAGAGGTAGCAAATCACGCTGCACGCCTTCTCTTGAAACATCTGCGCCTGAGGTTTCACCTTTTTTACAGACTTTATCTATTTCATCTATAAAAACGATACCATTTTGCTCAGCATTTTGAACTGCACTGAGCTTTAATTCATCTTCATTCACCATTTTACTGGCTTCTTCATCGATCAAAATCTTACGTGCGTCTTCAATTCGTAACTTACGTTGTTTGGTTTTCTCACTACCCATGTTCTGGAACATGCCCTGTAATTGATTGGTCATTTCTTCCATGCCCGGTGGTGCCATAATTTCTACGCCCATCTGCTCTGCTTTGACCTCAATCTCTATTTCCTTATCATCCAGATCTCCATTACGTAATTTTTCTCTAAATTTATGACGCGTATTATTTTCCGTTACTTCTGGCTCACCAAACTCATTCCTGGCAGGCGGTAATAGTGCGTCCAATATACGCTCTTCTGCAGAAGACTCTGCCCTGTGACGCACTTTCTCTATTTCTAGCTCACGAGTCATTTTCACAGACATGTCGACAAGATCGCGCACAATACTATCAACTTCGCGACCAACATAGCCTACTTCGGTGAATTTCGTTGCTTCAACTTTAATAAACGGCGCATTAGCCAACTTGGCTAAACGACGTGCTATTTCTGTTTTGCCTACGCCGGTGGGGCCTATCATTAATATATTTTTTGGCGTGATCTCATTTCGTAAACTTTCACTCACATGTTGTCGACGCCAGCGATTACGCAAAGCAATGGCAACTGCACGTTTTGCATCCGCCTGACCAACAATATGTTTGTCTAATTCCTGAACTATTTCTCTTGGTGTCATTTCAGACATAATTTTAACCTGATGTATATTTGAGTAAGCTGCTGCGCCTCTTTAGCAGGTCACCAGCTCACAATGAAGTTAGTATTTAATTTCTTCTAACGTTAAATTCTGATTGGTATAGATACAGATATCACCTGCGATATTCAGGCTCTTTTCTACCACTTCTCGAGCCGATAAATCTGTATTATCAAATAGCGCTCTTGCCGCTGCCTGTGCATATGAACCACCCGAGCCAATAGCTAACAGGTCATCTTTGGTATCAATAACATCACCCGTGCCTGAAATAATTAATGACGCCTCTTCATTCGCCACTATCATCATCGCTTCCAGCTTGCGTAACATCCGGTCAGTGCGCCAGTCTTTAGCCATTTCAACAGCTGATTTAACTAACTGACCATTGTATTTTTCCAGCTGCCCTTCAAATCTTTCAAACAGAGTGAAGGCATCTGCCGTAGCGCCCGCAAAGCCGACAAGCACTTTATCTTTAAATAATCGACGCACTTTTACCGCATTCG
Organism: Gammaproteobacteria bacterium; assembly: GCA_026195255.1. Classification (GTDB taxonomy): domain Bacteria; phylum Pseudomonadota; class Gammaproteobacteria; order SZUA-229; family SZUA-229; genus SZUA-229. Next base: position 103,672 of record JAPHSS010000001.1, read on the forward strand.
GCTTCATCACTGTATTACCAAGACTTACCTGGCCATCGCCACCGATTACAACTTCATTATTTCTTCGCACCGAAAGTATAGTGGTGCCGTGTAGTGTGGTTTGCAAAACAAACTCCCATCAAGCTAAACGCAAGATAGTTAAGATGAGGTTAATTCACGTATTTTCAAGTGCAGATTGTGTAAAAACAAACACTTATTCGAATTTGTTTTCCTCTGATAGCTAAAAGCTTATTTTTGCTTATGCGTTTTCTTTATTGCCCTGGGATGTGCCGCATCATAGGTTTTTGCTAATTGCTGAAAATCCAGATGGGTATATATTTGCGTGGTTTTTAAATGTGCATGCCCTAGTAACTCCTGAACAGCCCGTAAGTCCTGTGAAGCCTCCAGCATATGTGATGCAAACGAATGACGCATCAAATGAGGATAAACCCGTTGACTGATGCCCTTTTCACGACACAGCTTCTGCATGCGAACACGCACACTGGTAGCACTTATACGCAGCCCTCTATTACTAACAAAAACAGCTTTTTCATCGTCTTTTATAAACAATTCACGACATTTAAGCCATTTTTTAAGCATGATGTCCGCAGACTTTCCAAAATGACAAAACCGCTCCTTATCACCTTTACCCAAAACCTTAAGCTGTTTTGACTGCCAGTTAATATCAGACATATTCAAACCAATTAACTCAGACAGACGTAAGCCACCCGCATAAAGCAGCTCAAGAATGGCATAATCACGAACCTGTAATGGGTTTTTAGCTAATACATCGTCATCAGGCGCTAGCAATAAATGTTCGAGTTGTTGTGAATGCATTACATTAGGAAGTTTTTGCTCGGCTTTTGGCGCTGAAACATGCGTAGCCGGATTATTACTGATATATCTATTTGTCTGAAGAAAGCGAAATAAACGGCGTAAAGCGCTTAACAGCCGTTGTATACTTTTCCCACCCAGCCCCTGACGATGAATCTGGCTTACAAATTGACGAACATGCATCTCATCAATTTGTTTCCATGATTTCACCGATTGCTCTTCAATATATGAAATAAAGCGAGATATATCGCGTCGGTAGTTTGTAACAGTATGAATTGAAAACTGCTTTTCAGACTGCAGAAATTGATAAAAGAGCTTCAACTCTGCTTGAAATGAACTGGATTGTAGTGGCATTTAGTTAAATCCAACTAATCCTTTGTGGCTTATATAAGCCGACCTGAGGTGTTAAGTTGTTATATTAATGTTACTTATTTTTTACCTGTGAGCGCATTGCCGCACCAATTAAGTCGGCCAGGCTACTCAGAAAATCAGTTCCCATTCCCGCATGGTAACGTTGTGGATCACTACTACCCAGCGCGATCAAGCCACGTATGCCTGAGTCTGAAACAGGTATTAGTGCAGCAGATGCAACATCAGACGCTTCATCAAAAAACAACTGACTAATTTGTTCATCAGTAAAATGGCCGCATTGAATTCTGTTTTTTTCTATCAATGTTGAAAACGTCTGCAATACCTGATCATCTTTCTCTACGTAGGTGTGCCCCTGGTCACCATCACCTGCCTCAATATCTTCATTATATAAACGGAAGAAAACATGGTCGGTACCTAATTTATGGCGTAACTCATCGTCAACCACTCCTAAAATATCATCAAGACTGTCTGCATCAAACAAATTAACAGCCAGACGGTGCAAGCTCACATGTAATCGTTGATTATCATGAACCGCATCAACCATGTCCCTCAGTTTTTCTTCGAAATGACGATTTTTCTCTCTTAAAACAGCTACCTGACGCTCAACCAGGGAAACCGCAGTGCCCGACTCATGTGGAATTTCAAGGTCATTTAACAAAGGCGCATTCTCCAGAAAAAAATCTGGATTTTCCATTAAATAGTCCACGACCTGTTGCGCTTCTGGTAGTTCCATTTCTTCAGTTTTTTCCACCTGATTGTTTACCTGATTTGTCACAGTGATATTTTTCCTTCAAACACATGGGCTGCGGGCCCAGTCATAAATAATGGTTCGTTTTCTCCAGCCCAGCGTATAACAAGCTCGCCTCCGGGTAAACTGACTTTTACGCTTTCCGCTAATTTGCCTGATATACGGCCTGCAGCGACCGCTGCGCAAGCCCCCGTACCACAAGCCTGGGTTTCTCCTGCGCCGCGTTCAAACACCCTGAGCTTAATTGAGTCCATCGAGGTAATCTGCATAAACCCCACATTCACCCTTTCGGGAAATCGCTTATGGCACTCAATTTCCGGCCCTAATATTTCAACAGGCGCTAATTCTACGTTTTCTACCTCGAGCACAACATGAGGGTTACCCATTGATACTGCTGAAATATTTAATACGCCCTTACTGGTTTCTAACTCGTATGATGTCGCTACCGCTTCTGCAGTAAAAGGCAGGCTGGCCGGTTCAAATAGCGGCACACCCATATTAACTGTGACCTCACCATTATCGTCTAAAGCGAGCACAATCAGGCCACTACTGGTTTCAACCGGAATACTTTTACTGGTCGTCAGGCCTTTTTCTACAACAAACCTGGCGAAACATCTGGCGCCATTACCACACTGCTCTACCTCACCACCATCTGCATTAAAAATTCGATAACGAAACTCGGCTTCCTTAGTTAATGGCTTTTCTACCATCAAAAGCTGGTCACAGCCAACGCCGAATCTACGATTAGCAATAAAGCGAATTTGCTCAGACGTCAGCTTAATTGTTTGATTTATGGCATCAATAACAACAAAGTCATTACCCAGGCCATGCATCTTAGTGAAATTAATTTCCATAAAGTGAGTTTAACATGACTATTCACTAAAAAATTTACCCCATTATCGAATATCGATCACCATATTAAGCTTTTAATTATAAATTGTAGACAGCTGGCAGCGCGCAAACTTTGACATTGATAATAATTAGTATCATATTGTCACTATATGTCATGACACGGGAGCCAGCCTGATGAGCCACCAAACACCGAAAAAACCCAGCTGTGAAAGCCTGATCAGCTTATTCCCGGACCCCTTTGTGGTCATAGACAAACAATTTCAAATTGTTGCCGCCAATCAAAAGTATCGTGACCATTACGGGCAGGACGACATTGTCGGTAAACACTGTTACGAAGTCTCACATGGAATTGACAGACCCTGCAGCCAGAATGGTGAACATTGCCCATTAGAAACAGTAATGCAAACCGGCAAACCCACTTCAATTATGCATATTCATTGCAACGCTGACAAAGAAGAACATGTACAACTTTCTGCTGCACCCATTTTTGATGACGAAGGCAATGTACTTTATATGGGTGAGTCAATTCAGCCCCTAAATAACGAACCTGAAAACGAAGATATTCTGCTGGGAAAATCTAAATCTGCGCTTCGTCTAATGAGTATTTTATATCGCGTAGCGCCAACTTCATCAACGGTTTTTTTACTGGGTGAGTCTGGAGTCGGCAAAGATTGTGCTGCACGATATATTCATCAGAACTCAAGTAGAGCCAGACAAAATTTCGTCGTTGTTGATTGTGGTGTTTTAGGTGAAAGCATGATTGAAAGTGAATTATTTGGTCATGAAAAGGGCGCCTTTACCGGTGCCAATAAGCGCAAAATTGGTTTATTTGAAGCAGCCGATCAGGGAACTTTATTTATAGACGAAATTGGCGAATTGCCTCTACATCTTCAAACAAAATTGTTACGTGCTCTGGAAACGGGCACGATTCGTCGCATTGGTGGTAATGATTATCTGAATGTTAATGTACGCATTATTGCCGCAACCAATCGAGATCCACAGCAAATGTTAAAAGATAAAACATTTCGTGAAGATTTATATTATCGATTAAGCGCATTTCCGGTTCATTTACCACCTCTTCGAGAACGTAAGGGTGATATTCCTTTACTTGCAGAGTCGTTTTTAAAACAAATGGAAGAGGGCGATTCACAAATACCGCTTGCCCCAGAAGTTATTGAAAAGCTTTTAAGTTACGATTACCCCGGCAATATTCGTGAGCTTAAAAACATTATAGAACGTGCATTAATTCTTGCTGCCGGTTGCCCGATTATGTCTGACTTTCTCGTTTTCGAACATGAACAGGAAAACTTACCTATTACAGAAGCGCCTTCACCTTATAACGCAACGGCTAATCGCACTAAAACCAGCCGTTTAACTAAAGAAGATGTATTAAATGCCTTACAAAAATGTGATGGTCACCGATCACAGGCTGCAATTATGTTAGGGGTTAGTGAACGAACTATATACAGGCATTTAAAAGATAATTAAAAAAGGCCCTGTATTAACAGAGCCTTTTTAGCTATCAGGTAAAAATAGAATTATTTAACGGTAGTAAATCCCAGGTTTTCCCAGTTTTGCATACCACCACGGTACCATTTAATTTTATTTGCCGGATAACCCATTTTTAACAATGTACGAATATTGTTAGGAGACTGGCCACACCACATACCATTGCAGAACATGACTAATGTTTTTGCATTTGAATAATCAAATGAATCATCGTCATTCTCTTTCGCACCAAACTCACCGGTTACAATTTCAGCAATCGTTATTGGATCAGCACCTTTTTTAACACTTAACTTTGTCCATGGAAGGTTTTTAGCACCGGGAATAGTACCGGCCTTTACCCAGTTAGGCGTACGTGAATCAATAACAAGAATTGAGTTATCACCGTCAGACATTTTTTTCAGATAATCTAACACCTCAATTTCACCTAAAGTTTCTACACCAGGCGCCAAACTAATCGGGTTAATGCAAAAAGGAGGGCAGTTACGCGATGTTTTTGCAAATCGTGGATCAACCGTGTTTTCATTACTCTGATTACGTTGAATCCTTACCTTTTTACCATTATGCATTACATCAACACTGGCAATATCACTAGTGATTTTTACTTTTAAATCACCGGCAATAACGGCAGCGCTAGACATACTTAAGGTAAGAATGGCTGTAGATATCAGGGTTTTGATTTTCATAGTTTATGACTCCGTCTGGTTATTTTTATATAGTTATATTTTAGTTAATCGCAGTCTGGTTCCTGCTCTTCTTCTGTCTCAACAGGCGTCTCCGGCGCCTCAACAGGCTCAGCTGCCTGAATGTGAAAAGACATTAAAAACATCATGACCAGTATCGATTTTAGTAGTAGTTTCATTGCAGTTCTCTGGAATTATTACGGATAACTGATTAGCGATAAGATTTAGCTGTGTCACATAAAGCATACACTACAAACAATTTCTTAACGGTAATTAGTTTATTCCCCTGTTGATGTTACTGCAGGCTCTATGCCAATTTGCAAGTCGGCATAAAACCTAATTAATTCAACGAGTTAGTTTTTAATAGAATGAAAAAACAAGCTTTTAATTTTTAAACGTCATGAACAATCATGACATGTCATGAATAAAACACACTAAGTTGACACTTATAGCTTAATTTTGCTAAATCACTTTTTATCTAAATTCAGCAGTTGAATGCCAGACTGATGAGAAAATAGAGCCAAACTTAAAAACAAGTCATTATTTCAGCATTTTTTATTTTTTGCCTTTAAAAAACTATGGCAGTATTGACTCACCTTCAAGTAATTGCTCAATTGTTTCTCGTTTACGTACAACATGAGCATTTTGCCCCTCTACAATAATCTCTACAGCTCGCGGTCGAGAATTATAATTAGAGCTCATGCTATAACCATACGCACCGGCAGATTTCACAGCTAAAAAATCACCTGCCTGTAAATTAAGCTTTCGATCTTTACCTAAAAAGTCACCTGTTTCACACACTGGACCCACCAGATCATAAGTTTTTGGCTCGCCGTCACGTGGCTGTAGCGCCACAATTTCCTGCCATGCGCTGTATAGAGCAGGGCGCATAAGATCATTCATTGCGGCGTCAATTATGGCAAAATTTTTCGCTTCTGAATGTTTTAAATATAAAACCTCTGTTAATAGTACACCTGCATTTCCAGCTATTGCACGGCCCGGCTCTATCAATATTTTAACTTTTCTATCACCCAGACCTTCCAGTAATGCCGCTATTTGCTCAGCCGGTTGAGGAGGTATTTCGTCCTGATAACGAATACCCAGTCCACCGCCTAAATCAAGATGCTGTAACTCAATGCCAATTTCTTTCAATTGATCAACCAGTTCTAAAATTCGTTTTAAAGCATCAACAAAAGGCTCTATTTCTGTTAATTGCGAGCCAATATGGCAATCAATTCCATGCACAGCAATATTTTGCATGTCATGCGCCTGTTGATATACCGCCAGTGCCTGCTCATGAGCGATACCAAACTTGTTTTCTTTCAACCCTGTAGAAATATACGGATGAGTTTTAGCATCTACATTAGGGTTTACGCGAATAGAAACAGGCGCGACCTTGCCCATCTTGGCCGCAATATCGTTAATAACCTGTAATTCGGCTTCAGATTCCACATTAAAACAATGAATACCCACTTCTAAGGCTCGCGTTATTTCATCAGGCTTTTTACCAACACCTGAAAACACAACTTTAGACACATCACCGCCAGCTCTAATGACTCGCTCTAATTCACCAATAGAGACTATATCAAAACCTGAACCTAAAGCCGCCAGCAGGTTTAAAACGCCTAAATTTGAGTTCGCTTTAACCGCATAACAGATCAAATGGGGATGCTCACCAAAGGCCTCATCAAATGCCCTCCAGTGCCTCTCAAATGTTGCGCGTGAATAGACGTACGCGGGTGTGCCATGCTCTCGGGCCAGCTCTGTTAAATTTACATCTTCAACAAAAAGCTGGTTATTTCTATACTCAAAATGATCCATAAAATATTTCTTACATTCAAAAGTTATCACGAACAGGGTTATCCTGTTTATTCTTGCTGCATCTCAGGCTTATCATCTATGATTTTTTGCACAGGCTCTTCTTTAGATACCTCAGATTCATCGGATAAATACAAGGGGCCGATTTTTCCACAACCACTAAAGCCTGATAAAAACAAAATTACTAAAAATAAAGCGCTGATTCGTCTTAAAGCCATTGCTATACTCTACCATTACATTCAACTGGTACATTATCCTATTATATGCGTCTAAAAAGCAGCATTTTTCTTTGGGTTTCTCTAGCCACAATTTTGCCACTAACCGCATTAATTCTGGGTATTACGGCCTATAGTGAGCAGGTATACCTTAAAAATATTGATAGTGATATCTATATTAATATGGAGAACATCGCCAAAGAGCTGGATTTTCGCCTTACCTATGAAAGAGAAGTGATGCTCTCTCTGGCCAATTCACCCGCTATGAAGCAGTTTGCGCCTATTTTACAAACCGCCGCAGACGGTGACCTGCATATTAACTATTTTGAAGAAGTAGATAAATTAAATACTTTTCTTGCCGGGTTTCAACACTCGGTTCCAGGTTTAGACACGGTTCGCGTGCTGGACATTGATGGGCATGCCTTAATTAAAGTTCGATTCGGCAAACTTATTCCGGCGTTCTTCGAAGGTATTGTCGACCTCCCCCTGGCCGAAGAAGAACTGGTGGATGCGGGTTTTTTAAGCTGGATGTGGCAACTAAAAGCAAATGAACTGGTATATGGCAACCTGCCACTCAGTAAGCGTGATTATATTAGCGGCAAAGAACTATCAATTATGAACTCAATTGTGCCTGTTTCTTTTGATGACAACAAAGTTATAGGCTTTTTAACCGCTCGAGCACTGGGGGATCAGTTTGATCATATTCTTGAGTCTTTGCCTCGCACAAACAATATTAAACTAACGGTTGCAGAATATAATCCGGACTCAGCTCAACGTCATGGCATTATTCTGTATAGTGATGAATTACAGATTAAATTCAGCCAACCACTTAACCCTGATATCAAACTGAATAAAATACTGGGAGATGAAAACTGGAAAAATTTCCAGACACAACGGTTTGGCTCTTACGTAAATAACGTTAAAAATCAACGATACTATTTTCAGGAATTTTACCCTTATAACAACCAGCTGGTAAGCTGGATTATGGTTCTGGAATTAGACAATGATGATATCGCCGCTCCATTCCAACGTATACGCATAGGTTTGCTTGCCGTTGCTGTTCTGGTGCTGGCCATTAGCTTGATGCTCGCCAACTTAGGTGCAAAAAACATTGCTGAACCAATAACACTTTTTGCAGATTTACTTAAACGTTATGCAGATGGTGAATCTAAATTTTCAAAAAAAGCAGCCAAAGGTGCAGATGAACTAAAGCAACTTGATCAGTCTTTTCACTATCTAGTCGATAGTCTTGAACAAACTGAAAAAGAAAGAGACAGCGCGCAACAGATGATGTTACAAAATGCTAAACTTGCCAGTATCGGGCAGATGGCAGCGGGCATCGGACATGAACTTAACAACCCGTTAACTAATATATTATCTTACACAACTTTAATTGAGCGTGATCTTCCGCAGGACAACAGTGAACTAAAAGAAGACATAAAAGGTTTGAGAAATGAAGCTCAGCGCGCAGTTAGAATCATTAAAGGCATCTTAAACTTTGCTCGCCAGGTACCGCCTGAATATGTCGATTTTGATTTACATGTATGGCTTAAAGATACTATACTTCTTGCTCATTCACATGCGCAAAAATTCAATATTACGCTTAAATTAGATGAGCACCCTGATTTATCGATTAGAGGCGATCGCAACCAGCTACAACAAGTTTTTATAAACCTGTTAATGAATGCGATTCACGCAAGTAAAGCAAATGACGAGATAATTATTAGTGCGTACGCTGAAGACTCAAAAGTTTATATTACTGTTTCCGATCAGGGAACTGGTATAGACCCTGCCAACAAAGATAAATTATTTGATCCATTTTTCACCACTAAAAACATAGGCGAGGGCAGCGGCCTTGGCTTATCCATTAGCATTGGCATTATGCAGTATCATAACGGAAACCTGAAACTGAATAACAACGAACGTGGTGGCGTAAACGCTATTATGGAAATGCCTTTAACATTAAACACTAATCAGAATTAAAAAACCAATGAACAAACACGTACACTTTATAGACGACGATCCAGCTGCAGGTGATTTATTCAGGCGATTTGCCCGTGATAAAGAATATGACATTCTTATTTTTAAAAATCCAATAGAAGCATTAAAAGACATTCGTGAAAATGGAAGTCATCTGGTCATCACAGATTTAAGTATGCCAGGCATGTCGGGGCTAGAATTACTTGAATCTATTCGACAGACTGATATTGAAGTACCAGTGATTATGATTACTGGATTTTCTACTGAAGACAATGCCATAAAAGCTTTACGCCTGGGCGCTACTGATTTTATTAAAAAACCTTATGACGCTGATGAACTTTTAGAACAAGTTGATAAGGTGCTTAAAAAATCTGAAGATCGAAAAACTGAAAAACTTAATCGCCCTGGCATTAAAGACAAACAAGACCAGTTTGGTATGATCGGTCATTCAAACGCACTTTCAAAAATTTATGAAATCATAGACAAAATTTCTGATATACGCTGTAACGTTATTATAGAAGGCGAATCAGGCACCGGTAAAGAGCTTGTTGCTCACGCACTACATAATCACTCTGTTTTCGCAGACCAACCTTTTATTGTTATTGACTGTGGCTCATTAACAGACACTTTACTTGAAAGTGAATTATTCGGGCATGAGAAGGGAGCTTTTACCGGGGCCACACACATCAAACAGGGGTTACTTGAAGTTGCTAGCGGCGGCACCATTTTTCTCGATGAAATATGTAACATATCCGATACTATGCAAATGAAACTAATGCGTGCTGTTCAGGCACAAACTATTACACGTGTAGGCGGAATAACACCTATAAGCATTGATGTGCGTTTCGTAGTCGCGACTAATCGTAACATTGAAGAAATGATAGCTGCTGGACAATTCAGACACGATTTATATCATCGCTTAAATGTAGTTAAAATCATTATGCCGCCATTAAGAGAAAGAGAGGCTGATCTTGAACTACTCATAAATCATTTTATTAATGAATTTAAAGAGCGCTATCAACGAGATATTAAACATTTTGATCACGCATCAATGGAAAAGCTAAAGTCCTACAGTTGGCCGGGTAACATTCGAGAGTTGCGCAATCTGGTAGAGAGACATATCGCGCTTGCTGATGGCCCCGTATTAAGCATTGACCAGGTGTTAATTGGAAGTGATATGGGCGAGGGCATTGATGCTGATTCGCCCACACTTGAGGCACTGGAAAAACGATACATTATAAAAACACTTGATAAATGTAACGGGAATAAAGAACAGACTGCATCACTGCTCGGTATTAATAAGTCAACTTTATGGCGAAAACTACAGAGCTGGCAAAAAAACACCGAAAACAATGATTAGTTATTCGTTTAAACTGATTGATACTTCCCTCTTGAGCTTTTATATCAACAACATATGACAAACAATATACAACTCGATGGCAACGAACTTTTTAAACGCCAAATCGATAAACGTGAGTTCAACGCGCCCTATATAATCTGTGATGGATTGAAATCACCTGATAATCTTGGTGCTCTTTTGCGTGTCGCAGATGCCGCTGGCAGCAAAAAAATAATATTGCTAGACAGCCAGATGAATCTTAATAACAAAAGAATAAGCAAACTGGCACGCAACGCTAATAAATTTATTGAACTCGATGAAATGTCACTAAGCGAATTTAAAGTCTACCGCGCTCGATTTAAACATTTATTTGCACTTGAAATAACCAGCTCTTCTTCAGATGTCTTTGATTGCGATATTTCGCCCTGTGATGCAATATTGATAGGACATGAGTCGATCGGAATTAGAGAGGAAGTATTGGCTCTTTGTGACAATACCTTACATTTACCCATGTATGGTTTTAATGGCTCTATGAATATCAGTCATGCTTTAATCGTTTTCTTATATGAATGGCGACGCCAGAATAATTTATAATCAAACGCTCTATTTATTCTAGCAAACGCTATTTATATAATCTAAACTTGGTAAATAGTGTTTTTAAACAAGTGCAAGTGTAAGCGGAGAAGCTTCATGATAAATACGATACGTAACTGGTTAACTACTTTTTTATTTGTATTATTTAGCCTGAGCTGTTCGTCCACCCCTACAATTGCAATATCTGATGACAGCCCAACAATAGCCACACCAACAAAACACCAGGCAGAAGAAGAGCCTGAGTGCGAATAAGTTAATTGCAGATAAGCTAATTAGTGTACTTCTATATTTTATACTTAACGACTCTAAAAAGACGCAGCATTATGAATCTATACTTAGTTAAAAAAATTTTCATTCTAATTACTTTCTTCTTATACCTTATCGGCACATCTTCATTAGCAACTGCTGCAGACCATAAAATGGTAATACAAATTAACTCTAAAGACAAAGTTACTCACAAAATGGGGTTAATTAATGCTGGAAACCTGAAGAGCCAGCTTGGCATTAACAATGTTGATGTTGAGGTAGTAATTTATGGACCCGGATTATCAATGGTTAAAGCCGATAGTGTATTTAAAAATCGAATCCAAAAACTGCAATCCAGAGGTGTTGAGTTCAGCGTATGCGGCGGCACACTTAAAGCCATTGCAAAGAAAACCGGTAAAGAACCTGAATTACTTGAAGGAATGAAACGCGTAAGAACTGGCGCATTAAGAATACTTGAGTTACAGGAAGCCGGTTACGCCTACCTTAGACCATAAATTGTGATTATTCATATCTGATCTTTCAAACATAGTTTATGTTATGACTTAATCGGACACTTTTTATTTTATAAAAAAACTTTATGAGAACTTGAATTCTGAGGTTTCGCCTTTATGAAGAGCGTCTTCTTTAATAAAAGTCTTCCTGAATTACACCCTTGAGCTATCTTCTGCATTGGCCGAAGGCTAACCCGAAATAAAGCCCAAACATTGTAAGATCAAATCTAAGCCTGTTAAATAGAATAAAAAACTAATACACATAAACTCTATTAAGCTAGATTAAACTTCAAAACGTTAAATCTAGCTGTTTCGGTGCCGACTATCTAACAAGCCCTTTTTCCACCTCATCTCTTTTGCCTTTACCTTCTAACTGCTCAATTAACGTTAAGGCAAAATCCATTGCGGTACCGGGGCCTCTTGATGTAATAACTTTGCCATCGATTTCAACCGCATTATTTGTTAATTTAGTATTATTTAATTTAGTTTCGTTTAATGCACCTGGATAGCAGGTTGCTGTTTTATTATCCAGCACACCCGCTGCAGCCAGTGCTTTGGGAGCGGCGCAGATAGCCGCAAGATAACTGTTATTTGCAGCATGATTTTTTATGATGCTTTGAACAATTTTATTATCTCGCAAATGATCGGCACCAGGTAATCCGCCTGGCAACACCACCATATCAAATTTTCTAAACTCAAGCTTATCAATACTGGTTTGCGGTATTATTGTGATGCCTCGCGAAGCAATCACTGGCTGATCATCTAAACCAGCAGTGATTACTTCAACACCTGCGCGAGTTAATAAATCTGTTATGGTAATCGCTTCAAGTTCTTCACATCCCTGAGCTAATGGAACTAACACGCTTGTCATGTCATCTCTCCTCAGTTGTCTTGGTATTAAATCATTTTTTATTATTTGTAGATAATATATGCAGACCTTTAAGTAAGTTTAATGCTTCGTGAATTTTATAATCTTTCTGTAACTTTTCAGCCATCTGGTCTTCATTTTTTTTATCTTTTATTGACCTCTTCTTTTTATCATCAGGATTACTGATATGCCCCGATAAATCTGACTCTTTTATTGGCTTGACGCCATTATGCCCCGTCGATATAACCTGCAAATTATCTAAAATAATATCCGGCACTATACCTTCAGCTTGAATTGAACGACCATTGGGCGTGAAATACCTGGCCGTAGTAAACTTAACAGCGCCTCCATTTCTTAATTCCTGTATCGTTTGTACCGAGCCTTTTCCAAAAGATTTTTCGCCCATAATTACGGCACGTTTATGATCCTGTAATGCACCGGCTACTATTTCAGAAGCAGAAGCAGAGCCGCCGTTTATTAAAACAACGATTGGTGTATTTTTAATAACATCACCCGAGCGTGCAGTAAATTCAAAATAGGAGTCTTCTGTCCTTCCCTTGGTGTAAACAAGTTTACCTTTCTCAATAAATAGATCTGAAACATCTGCAGCTGCATTTAAAACACCACCAGGATTATTACGTAAATCAACAATTAAACCATTTAAGGGGGCTTTATTGTTTTTGACCAGACGTTTGATTGCATCTTTTAAGTGCTGAGCTGTTTTTGATTGAAATGTACTAATTCTTACATAACCAAAACCAGGCTCTAAAATGTGGCTTTTTACACTTTTTACTTTTATTACAGCTCGTTTTATTTTAAATTTTATTGGCTCGTCTTTGCCTTCTCGCAGCACGCTCAATTCAATTGATGATCCGGGTTTACCACGCATCAATTTGACGGCATCATTTAAACTCATGTCTTTTACAGATTTATCATTAAGCCTGATAATTAAATCTCCAGCTTTTATGCCTGCTTTAAAAGCAGGAGTATCATCAATAGGTGATATTACTTTAACAAAACCATCTTCCGTACCTACCTGTATACCCAGACCACCAAACTGTCCTGTCGTACCGATTTTTAGTTCTTTATATTCTTCAGGATCTAAATAGGTAGAGTGGGGGTCAAGACCAGAAAGCATGCCTCGAATTGCATTCTCAAGTAATTCTTTATCTTCTACCTGTTCTACATAATCCGTTTTTATACGCGCAAAAATATCTGAAAAGTTACGTAATTGCTCTAAAGGCAGATTCTTCTGAACAGGCGACTCTTTATTCGACTCAACCGTAGCTGCATAACTAATATTAAAACCACTAACCGCTGAAAAACCTAGAAGAACGGCTAAAGCCACGACTTTTAGTCGATTTTGATCCATGAAACTACTCCTGATTGAAATTCATCGTGAATAATAAAGATGATTTATTAATTATCTTGCAGTGCTAAATGTTGAATACTACTGGAGCACCACTTTATAGGGTTAACAGGTTTACCCTGTTTTCTTATTTCAAAATACAAACCTGATGTAGGCTGGCCGCCACTATCACCAACTGTAGCGATAACTTCACTTGCTTCTACCCAGTCACCAACCTGTTTATACAACTCCTGAGTGTAACCATATAAACTCATATATCCATCATTATGGTCAATAATCGTTATAAACCCATAACCCTGTAACCAGTCAGCAAAGGCAACACGCCCATGTGTAACTGCTCGAACCTGTGTGTCATAATCCGCTTTTATAATGACGCCATTCCACTTCAGATCACCCTGTGATCGAGAGGTTCCATATTTAGCGCGCAAACCCCCTTTTACAGGCCAGGGTAATTTACCTCTTAACTGTCCAAATGGCTTTTGATTAATCGCTTCGGCTGGTATATCCGCCAGCAGCTCACCCAGAGACATTAATAATTCTTCAATTCGACCTCTGCTTGTTTGCAAATCATTTAAGGTTAATTCCTGATTATTTATATCTTTTTCAAGCCGTGCGAGTATTTTCTTACGTTTGCTTCTGTGTTGGGCTAATTGCTTTTTCTCATTTTTCTTCGCCTTAACTAAACTAGACAAGTTTAACGTCGTTTTTTCTATGCTTATTTCTAACTTTTTTTGTTTTTCTATGCTTGATAAAAATGTTTCTATTTCTTTACCTCGGGCTCGATTCAGGTATGTGTAATAAACCATTGCACGGCCCATTTCTGTTGGATCTTGCTGATTTAAAAGCATTTTTAATTGAGGCTGTTGCCCCATTGCATACGCTGATCTCAATTGCTCACCTAATATCTGGCGTTGTTTAGTTAAATCTCGCTTTAGTTTTTTTAGCTCACTACGTGATAATTTTAGTTTTTCTACCGATTTTTTATGTTTTCTCTGGGTTTTTTTCAGTTTTTTAGCGCTCAACGCTATTTTTACTTCCAGCTTCCTTAAGTCTGTTCGCACAGAGTCACGTTGATCCTTATCCTGACTCAAAGCAGATAACACATTAGTGATTTTATCGCGAATACTGTCCAGTCTCTGCTGGTAGTCGGCAGCTGTTTCAGCATTAACGACGAAAGGTAAAGCTAGTATTATGCTTAAAGAGAGACGTAATATTAGTTTATAAAATCTGAGCATATGTTGAATACAGCTGTATTTTAGTGTTTACTGTTAAACGGTTCATCGTAAAATCCTATATTAATAAAATAAACACTGGATATGATGATTTAATTTAGTTAAAAAGTATGTATCATTTTATGGTAGATTACTAATATTAGCGAAAGCAATTTCAGCAGGAAGGTATTAAATGGTTGCAAATATTGAAGAACCGCCACAATTAATGACCAGAGAGGAAGATATCGATCGTGCTTCTCGCTCATTAAAAGCAATGTCACACCCATTGCGTTTAAAGATTCTGTGTACTTTACAGGATCAGGAAGTAAGTGTGCAGGATATAGTTGATAATGTGGGTACATCACAAAGCAATATATCTCAACATCTGGCAATATTACGTGACAAGGGCATTCTTGCCTCACGAAAAGATGCAAACCGCGTTTTTTATCGTGTTGGTGATGCCAGAACATTACGTCTTATTGGCATGATGCAGGAAGTTTTCTGCTCCCAGCGCTTATTGGACGATTGATAACATCTAAGTTTTTTAAATAACTTAAATACTTATTTATCAGCCTCTGATCACTACCCGTGACCGGAGGCTTCAGCTTTACTGGAGTAAAAAATGGCTCAACTCATCGAGTTCGCCACTAATAATCTTTTGCTAGTTTCTGCGCTAGCGGTTATCGCGGCATTGATTATTAAAACTGAAATAGGCTTAAAATTCACCAATATTCAACAACTTAATGTTAATGAAGCGGTTCGCCTGATGAATGATAGTGAGGTTGTCGTACTGGACGTTCGTGAAAACAATGAATACAAAACAGGTCATATTCGTGATTCTATTCATATTCCAATGTCTTCACTCTCCAAGCGACTAACTGAGCTTGAAAAACATAAAAACAAGCAAATTCTAGCCTATTGTCGATCTGGCAGCCGTTCAAATAGCGCCTGCCGCACCCTTAACAAGCAGGGTTTTGAACATGTTAGCAATCTCGCTGGCGGCATTATGAGCTGGACTAATGCAAACTTACCTGTAACTAATAAATAATTTTAACCTTAAAGAAGCATTCATGTCACAAGCCGAAATCACCGTTTATTACGCTCCCTTCTGCCCTTATTGCAGCTGGGCTAAACAACTACTCAAAAAGAAGAACGTCGAATTTACTATGATCAATGTAAATGACGCCCAGGAAATTCGCCAGGAAATGGAGCAACGTGCTGGTCAAACCAGTGTGCCGCAGATCTTTATTGGTGATACTCATATAGGCGGATATGACGATATGGCAGCATTAGACGACAAGGGCGAGCTGGACCCTCTAATTGCAGCTGGCTAATTTAGCCTTTATATATACTAATATTTTTATAATTTAAATGCCGCCGCCTGGCACCGGCTTAATACGGGGCGGTGTGTTGTGCTTATTAATTTCTGAGAAGTAAACGACAAAACAGTATGTATCTAAATTTTAAAATTCGCAGACCTTCCCCTTTAATGGTATTCTCCCCAGACAAATTCATTACGGATAGTTGAATTATCTGGTCAAAGAGACATCTATTCGTTTAAATTATCAACACAACAATATTCAATAATAAATCAGGTTATGACAATGAGCGAACAAGAAGCACAGCAACAATTTTCAATCCAGAAAATATTCATCAAAGACGTATCATTCGAATCACCCAATTCACCCGCTGTGTTTACTGAAGGTGAATGGAAACCAGAAGTTAATGTGCAAATTAATACCGAAGTGAAAACCATTAATGAAGGCCTTCATGAAGTAACACTAAGCGTTACTGTTACAGCCAAGCAACTTGAAAAGACCGCTTTTCTTGTTGAAGTTAAACAGTCTGGTATCTTTCAGCTGGTTGGTTTTGAACAGGAACAAATGGGTGGCATGCTCGGCGCTTATTGCCCTGAAACTCTATTCCCATATGCTCGTGAAGCCATTTCAGATTTAGTAACTAAAGGTGGCTTCCCTCAAATGCTACTTTCACCCGTTAACTTTAACGCTCTTTATATGCAGCACCAGCAACAGGCTCAACAAGAAGCGGCAAAGGCAACTGAAACAGCTCACTAAGCCCTTATGTCAGAGAAAAAACCCTTAAACAGGAGAATCGCTGTACTCGGTGGTGGCTCC
Organism: Gammaproteobacteria bacterium; assembly: GCA_026195255.1. GTDB lineage: Bacteria > Pseudomonadota > Gammaproteobacteria > SZUA-229 > SZUA-229 > SZUA-229. Next base: position 120,933 of record JAPHSS010000001.1, read on the forward strand.
TGGGGCACAGCACTCGCCACTCAGGTGGCTCGTGCAGAGCACGATGTGGTGTTATGGGATATCAATCCCGAACACGTGAAAAACATGCAATTAACCCATCGCAATCAGCA
>JAPHSS010000069.1 GCA_026195255.1 Gammaproteobacteria bacterium
ATGATTGGCCAGTTTGGTGTTGGTTTTTACTCAACTTTTATCGTTGCCGATAAAGTCACGGTAAGAACTCGTCGTGCTGATCAGGCTGCAAACCAGGGGGTATTATGGGAGTCTGAAGGTGAAGGTAACTTCACGCTGGAAACCATTGAGAAAGAATCTCGTGGTACAGAAATCACTTTGCATATACGTGAGGGTGAAGAAGAGTTTCTTGATAGCTGGCGTTTAAAGACAATCATTCATACTTATTCTGATCATATTTCTATACCTATTACTATGCCTAAAGAGCCAGAGCCGGTTGCAGAAGGTGAAGAAACTAAAGACGAAGTTGTTGTACCAGAAAATGAAGTAGTAAATAAAGCGTCTGCCTTATGGACTCGTCCAAAAAGTGAAATTAAAGACGAGGAGTACAGTGAGTTTTACAAACATGTAGCTCATGACTTTGAAGAGCCAATGAAATGGACTCATAACAAGGTTGAAGGTAGTCAGTCATATACTTCTCTTTTATTTATTCCAAAAAAAGCGCCATTTGATTTGTATGAGCGTGACCGTAAACAGGGTATTAAATTATACGTAAAACGTGTATTTATTATGGATGATACTGATCACCTGATGCCTCAGTATTTACGTTTTGTTCGCGGTGTTATTGATTCAGATGACTTGCCATTAAATGTCTCTCGTGAAATTTTACAGCACAATAAAGTGATCGATAAAATTAAGTCTGCATCTGTTAAGAAGGTGTTAGGTTTGCTTGAGAAAATGGCCAACAATGACACAGAGCAATATGCAATCTTCTGGAAAGCATTTGGTAATGTAATGAAAGAAGGTCCTATTGAGGACTTTGCAAATAAAGAGAGAGTGGCTAAATTATTCCGCTTCGCGACAACAGAGACAGGTAGTGCAGAGCAAACCGTTTCTCTAGAAGACTATATAGGTCGCATGAAAGAAGGTCAGGATCAGATTTATTACATTACATCTGATAGCCATACATCTGCAAAAAACAGCCCTCACTTGGAAGTATTTAGAGGTAAAGGCCTGGAAGTATTGTTGTTATCAGATCGCATAGATGAGTGGTTGGTGCAGCATTTGACTGACTTTGATGGCAAGCCGTTGCAGAATATTGCAAAAGGTGACCTGGATCTGGGTAACTTTGAAGATGAAGAAGAGAAGAAAGCTCAGGAAAAAGCCGAAGGTGATATGAAAGGTGTGGTGGAGCTTATGAAAGAAAAGCTCGCTGATAAAACCAAAGAAGTTCGTATAACGCATCGTCTGACTGACTCACCTTCTTGCCTGGTGCTTGACTCAAATGATATGGGAATGCAGATGCAGCAAATTATGCGTGCTGCGGGTCAGGAAGTACCTGCGAGCCAGCCCATTCTGGAAATAAACCCTGAACATGAACTGATTAAGCAGTTAAAAGATATGGGTGATCAGGAGGCATTTGAAAACTGGTCGCATATTTTGTTTGATCAGGCAATGTTAGCAGAGGGTGGGCAGCTAGAAGATCCGGCCGCTTATGTGAAACGCGTTAATGAGATGTTAAATAAATAGGCACTCATCTAATAGGAAACAGGTCTCAGTGCTAATTTTACGTTTATAGATCTGAGATCATGTTTCAAAAGTATAAAGTGCTCATCGAAAAGCTCAGGCATTAACTTAATCTGTTGATGTTAGACCTTTAGAAGGCTAAAGCCCCTATCTGTATAGATTGGGGCTTTTTTATGTATTAGAAAGTATCTGAGAGAAGTATAAAATGACTAATTTTACGGTTTCTTCTGTTTTTGACTTTTCAGGATGTTTGACTGAACACCGACACTAAAAATATCTCGTTCCCATACTCCTGCGTGGGAATGCATAAAAAACCAATGCTTACTGGATACTCATCATAAGAACCTCTACACCGAACATTTCTGGTGGTATGGGTTTAGGGGACAGAGCGCCAAACAACGGCGGTCTTTCCCCGATGGAGATGTGCCTTAGCTGGGTAAGGATGTTTAACTGGATATATATGGGGGTTTAAATGGATGCCCATCTTAAGAAACCCTTTAAAACAAAGGCTTGAGCTGAATTTAGGCCTTTTGTTGACATGGGTGTCAGGATTAGCCTCAGGATAAGTCGAGATTAAACGGAAGATTAGGTGTTAATTATTTTTTAAACTACTATAATTTCATTAATTTAATTAAACACTTACAGGGAAGTGGGACCAACTAACCTGCGAAAATGCCTAATTCTATAAATTTATCTACTTTTATAAAACCTGCTATCTCTGGCATGCTTGTAATGTGCCTGTTACTCTCATTTAATGTGCTAGCTGCGGCCAAGTTCAATGTTCAGAAACGTTACTTATACGTTCAGCCAGGGCAGAGTATATTTAGTATTGTTAAAATACTTTACCCTCAAGATAAAGAGCAGTGGCCTTACATTATTAAACAAGTAGTGAAAAAAAATCCTCATGCTTTTATTGGCGCTGATGCAACAAAAATTCAGATTGGTGAGCGACTTGAATTACCGGCCATATCATCAAACTTTAAAAGCAAAACATCGAGTAAGGTCGTTGCATTTAAAAAAATACAGGCGGTTGGGCAGGTTATTCAAAACAGAGGTAAAACCTTTGTTATTTCAAATAAAAATAAAAAGCGAACGCTTGATATAGGCAGTGAGATTTTTGTAGGTGACAGGGTCTTTACGGGTGTTAAAGGTTTTATTCGTTTAAATATGATTGATGAAGCCAAAATTGACCTACGTTGTAATAGTGAAATGTTGATAGAAGATTATCAGTTATTACGAGGTGGAAATCGAAGCGTGATCTATCTGATAAAAGGTAGTGTGAGAAAAATCACCGGTACAATAGGTAAAATGGCCGATGATATATACGAAATGAATACGCCCTTAGCGACAGTGGGTGTGCGCGGGACAGAATACGCGATTAGGGTATTACAGCAACACGGTTGTGATGGTAGTCTTGATGTAAATAGTAAAGGTCTATTTGTTAAGGTTAATCGAGGTGCTATCGACATCAAAAGTCAAAAAGAAGCACTTGCCTTAAATCAGGGTGAAGCCGCTCATCTCGCGGATGAAACAGGCCGTTTGAAAGGCATTGAAGCAGGGGATGGTGTGTTTGACAGTGCTCAGAATGATAAAAAGAGTTACTTCTTTGGTTCAATATTGTGGCTAATATTGTTAATGCCTTTTATCTTTTTCTTCAGAAAAAATGGTAATAATGAGCACTGAAGAGCAACAAAGGTTAGATAAGTGGTTATGGGCGGCACGTTTCTTTAAAACACGTTCATTAGCAGCAGAAGCAGTAAGCGGTGGTAAAGTACACCTGAATGGCGATAGGGTGAAACCCTCGCGCAATATTAAATCTGGTGACAGTTTGCAAATTACCCGCGGACAGTATGAATTTAATATAACTATACAGGCTCTAAATAAAAACAGGCGGCCAGCGTCTGAGGCGCAGCTTTTATATATAGAAAGTGAAGAAAGCATTCATAAACGCAAAGAGCTGGCGCAAACATTAAAAATTCTTAATGCTAATACGCCGCATACTCTAAAACGTCCGAGTAAGAAACAACGTAGGCAGATAGTGCGTTTTAAACGCACGGAAGGTTAGGTGTCTAGCAATTGATAGTGTCACTATTCTGGTTTGGTCTTAAAATCGCTGGCTAATAAACAGTTGAAGAGACGATATTTAGTAAAATGTAGATAATTAAAACTGTTGAAGTCGAATAAATGATATTAGTGGCTATTATTTATATAAAAATATATTACAGCTTAACTCTATAATTAGACCGTCTGTCATTTAGTGCTTCGAGTTTTAAAATTAAGTGTAAAAAAATCACTAAAAACGCCTTTTTAATGACGGAAAACTTTTCGGTATGCTTGCTTTTTTATTTATTCCATAATTTCGTATAAAAACATAAAATAAGCGATAATTATTTAGCTAACATATTGATTTTATTTGTAATAAATGATATTGATATAGATCGTTTTTGTGATCTATTTACCATAAATCACCCGTTTGGGTGACAAAAATGCCCGAAAGTTCAGGCTAAAATTTAGTTTCTATTCTAATTGTTAATTCACTCACATTTTCAAAAGTCTTTGATGCATATACTGTAGTCAGAAATAAATATATGCCCTCAGGTTTGTTTAATTTGTTTTATCAAACTCAGAGGGCTGGCCAAAACAATAAGAGGTTCAGGCTCATGCATAACATAAAGCCTTTAGCATTAATTTTGCTTACATCCGCGTTCTTATGGGGGTGCACAGCAGACACGCCTTCCGGGAATTCCAGTAATGCTGTTAAGTCATATTCAGGTGAATTAACCAAGTCAGAATATGATGCTTTAACAAATGAGCAGAAATATCAGGTTGCTAATAAATTACTGGGCACCATGTTCAAAGGTGTGCCAGTTGATGAGTTTTTTGATATCTCAAATGGCATGGATAACAAGACGCTTAAATCAGGGGCTAATTTGCTTTTTGATACTAAGAGAGCATTAGCGACAGATTTAACACAAGCGAATGTGATTGAGAATGATCTTATCATAACTGATCCTGACGACGATGATAACAATTCATTGTTTCGACTTAATTTCAATGATAATAGTGACGATGCTACCTGGCCTAAGCAGCTGCCTCTAAGTCGTATTTATCAATATCCTCTAAGTAAGGACACATTAGATAACTGGATTGCCTATGTATTGGCCAATACCATCTTATTCTCTCCAGCCGAAGAAATAGATAGTACAACAGTTCGTGATGTGCAAAAGGTGTTTGATAAGTTGAGAGAAGATTTACGTGCTAACAAAACAGTTAGTCAGATCATTTCAAGGCATCAACGTACTCAGGAAAACTGGAGACGTTTCCGTTCTCCTGAAGATAATACCCGTGAAATGATCGAGATTTATCTTGGCCTGTTTGATCGTGATGCAGATGTTCCCAGAGCATCGATTGCCTGTAAGAATCTTTATCTTACTGATGAAAATGCAGGTTATGAATTAATCTCAAATGGTTTTGCTAATACAGAGCCACAATATGTTCTAGATACATTTGTAACGACCTGTGGTGATTTTTATGATGTTGTAGCGAATCATCCATTAGTGATGCCAAGAGTTACAACGTCAATCGTAGAGTATTTCTTCTTCACTAAAACGGGTGAAGAAAGAGCTGAAATTGTTGCTGGGATATTGTCTGATTCACCAACGACTTTCCAGGACATATTCGTTAGTATTTTATTTAATAAAGATTATCTGTTAAATAATGAGCGTCCTAAATCAGTTGAAGAGACCTTTTATTCTTTATCTCATCAAATGGACTGGAGGCCTTATCGCGATGTACTAGAAGATATGACAAGTGATCTCGATGAATTAAGCCTTAAGCAAATGGGCTGGCCAATCATGTCACTGAAGTTAGGTCGGTTTACAGGTGTGCCTCTTGATTCACTTAGTTTTGCGAATTATCACAAAGGTGTACGTGAAAAGCTGATCTTAGGATCAACTGATAGTAGCTGTAATGATGAAGATAGTAATAGAAGTTGTCGTTGGTCAACAGGACTTGGTGTAAACCCTAGCGAAGCTGATCTTACTGTGCCGTTAGCTGATGATGCAACTGACCAGGCTAAAGTCATGCGTCAATATGAAGTTAATCGTATGGCGAAGATAGAAGAGCGAACGGATCGTGTTACTGGCTTGAGTTTAGATGATTATATAGATTATGTTTTCATGACGGGTTTACAACGAAATGCGTCTGATATCGAAAAAACGGATCTTATAACGATGTATACAACAGCGAATTATCTGGTAGATGATGATGGTGTCATGGTTATTCGAGATGGTAGACATGATGAAATGGCGCAGATTGCGTTAGATTACATGACAAGATTACCTGAATTTTATTATTACATGAAAGCTAATTAGTGGAGTATGACCATGAAACGTAGAAAATTTATCAAATCCATGGGTGCATTAGGTGCGACACTAGCGGCTCCCTCAGTTTTTAATAACAGTGCTTTTATTAAAAGAGCCAGTGCAGCTGGCATAATTCAGGATGCCAACTTTGTGGCACCGGCTGTTTTGCCTCAGGTTATTAATATATTCCTGTATGGTGGCCCCTCTGAGTTATCAGCTAACTTAACAAATATTACAGATATAAATGCTAATTCCCAAAATCCGTATGATGCAGTAAGAGGTGATATTCTCATGAACATGGATGTCGCAGATGCAACGGCACCAGGACAGATTACACCAAATGGTTTCTGGAAAGATGCAGGTGGTCTGGCAATGGAAGATATGCTAGCCACATCAGATTTGAGTATATATAGAACGATTAACCGACGTAAAGATAATACTCGTGCACATAGAAACAGTATTTTATCTAGTCAGAAAAGTAACCTGGATATTGAAATGAGTGGTGGCGTAGGTACAACACTTGCGTCCGTTTTATTTGCAAATAAAGCTCAACTAGATGGCAGTACTTTATTAAATGGCCGTCAACTTGAAGAAATGGTGCTGCCTTTTGTTTCTTTTGAAGGAGAGAGTTCTGGTTTTGCCGTTGATAGTTCGGCAAGTAGTGTGAATTTACCCTTGCAAATGAGAGGCATTAGTTTAGACACCAATTTTGATAACCCGTATGCGAGAAGCTCAGGTATAGGTAATGATGCAGCAATTGAAGCACTTGTTGATAAAATTGCACCTGCTACTAATAGTCGTTTTCAAAAAGTTGCCGATGGTTTTACTAACCGTAAAAATCTTCAATCACGAATTACGGGACTAAGAACTAATAATGATGACCCTACATTATTACCCGTTGTGCCTGGCACTGATCCAGATAGTGCTGATGATGGTGCGGGTACTAATCGGCTGGTTTATCCAAATAATAACAGGTATTCATCTCGTGTGAAGGCAGCCGTAACCTTAGCTATGCAAAACCCCGATACACTGTATATAACAGTGGGTGGTGGTTTGGGTGGTTGGGATGATCACGATAATTCAATTGATAGATATGAAACTCGTATGACTCAATTAATGACGGTATTGAGAGTCGCAGCTAAACATATTCGTTTAGGAAGCCGTAATGATATTAATGGAAATCCGTTAGCAACTGATAATATTATTATCAATGTGCATGGTGACTTTGGTCGAAATGTTAACTTAAATGGTTCTATGGGTTGGGATCATGGTAATAACCAGAATCTGTTTACGATTGGTGGTTCAGCAATTAGACCTGCCGGTGCTTTAGGTAAAGTGGTAGGTAAAACTGAACGTTTCGGTGATTCAGGACAAAATAGACAGTTTACCAGACCGACAACGGATAGTTATGAAGCAGAGCCTATGTCTATTGGTTCAACGGTTTATTCATATTTTGGCGTGCAAAACCCGGAGGTTTTGACTGCCGATGCGGATATGAACCCAGCTGGTGATTCGATAATCGATGAAACTGTGGCGGGTGAGCCTGCGTTGTTTTAATCTTTAGACTGTCCTTTATAAGGTAATAAAAAACCTGCTTTTAAGCAGGTTTTTTATTACCTGTCACTTTTTATGAGCTCTGTTTTTCGGTTTCTATTTACTAGCTTTTATTTTCAGAATCTATTTACCTGGCTTAAGGCACACACCAGTATTTAACATCCTGAGCTTCTAAAAAGTCTTTAGCGTCTTTACCCTGTAACATGGCAAAAGTTGAAAGCATGCCAGCCTCAATGCATGTATTTGAAATAACCGTTACCGAACGAGGTGCATCTGGAACGGGATAAGCTGTCAATGGATCAAGTATATGACTGTATCGTTTACCGTCTTTTAATAAAAAACGTCGGGCGTCACCACTTGTTGCAAGGCCACCCTGATATAAAGCGATTTGCCCAACAGATTTTTCACCGGTATGAGACGGGTCATCTAAGCCAATATACCAGGGTTTATTATCTTCTTTAGGTTTTGGGCAGGCAATATCACCACCAAAATTAACCAGAAAACTTTTATCGGTATGTTCTTTTAAAATTTTAACAGTGGAGTCAACAGCATATTCTTTACCTATACCGCCAAGGTCAATTTCCATTTCTGCAGGTAAGTTCATGATGGGGCGATCCCATTTAACCTTATGCCAGCCAATATTCGGTTTTAATAAATTAACTTCTTTATCGGCTGGTATATTATCACTACCATCAAACTTCCATATTTTTCGTAACACACCTGAGGTGATATCAAATTTTCCCTCACTTAAATCGTAACACTGGTTAGCAAAGTCGAACATGAGAGCGGTTTCGTCATCAACTGTTACTGGGGCGCCTCTGGAATTATTAATTTTAAATATGATATTGTCATTTGTATAACGACTAAATTTTTGCTCGATACGTTTTGCTTCCTGGTAAGCAAGTTTAGTGAGTTCTTTAATCAGCTTTTTATCTACAGATTCAACAAGTATTTCACAAGGGCAGGCCATGGCATCAAATCGTCCCAGGCTATAATTGTTTTTAATTTCGGTTGTTATATTAGTCACAGGCGTTTACCGGAGTATCTTTTTAGCTGAAGTTTAGCATTTAACGTTTATGTGCAGTAGATTGATGATGGGCTGTAGATTTAATTGTAATCAAGAGGTGTGAGCAGGGTCTGTAACAATTGTCCTAATGCCTGCCCGCAGGATGCGAGTCTGGCTAAGTCAGGTGCCCGGGTAGAAAACAGGCTGTTGTTTTCAGTGAATGAGTATATATTGGGCCCGTGCCAGTATAAGTAGCGACGACCCAATAGTTATTATAATTAATCGTTAATCAAACAGCTTCTGATAACTTACCTGTAATACTAAAGCTTTTGTCTCGTCATATTCAGCTTCTTCATATTGCCAGTTAATGAATTCAATTCTGGCTCTGAAGTTTCCACCGGAAAGTTTTGTACCATATTCAATACCGGTGGTTATTCCTAAGCCTTCATCTAAACGATAATCAGAACTAGCAAACTCGGGAAGAATAATCGGTGTCGAAACATCCTCATTTACGAAGCTATGCAGAAAAAAATCAGCAGCTGACTGTTGGTAGTAACGGAAGTGAGGTTCGATATAACTTTTCGCTGATAATGGTGTCCGGTGGGTCAAATCAATAGTATTTGATGAAATCCCCCAGTCATCAGTGTAAAACCGGTATGAAGCATGCACGGTCTCACCTGTGTCACCGTATTGGTGCGCCATTGAAGTAAAGATGACGTGACGTAATCGGTTGTCAGGTCTGGCTTCGTAATAACGATTAAGTTCTGCCCAGGCAAATTCACCGGTGTCAGTATCTTCAACGAGGCTGGCCTCAGAGATTACTTTATAAGGGTCAGTATGGTAGCCATCAGAGTATGAAATGGTGTAATTTAACTGGCCAATAGTTTTTCTGTTTAAGACCTTTGAAACGCCCAGAATAAAATCATATGAGTAACGTTCACCATTAGAAAACATATTATTATCGTCTACAAATGAAAGTGGCTCAGGTGTGCCATCAGTTTTGCGGTATATTTCATCGAAAGAACCAGCAAAGCCTGCTGTATAAGTTGTAAGCCTGTCTTCGCTGTCTAGACTGTAATTAATACTTGCGCCATAAGACTGATAGTCTTTTTCTACAGATAAGCTACCACCATAAGTAAGTGTTGTTAGTCTGTCTTGACTATGTGCCCAGCTAAGAGCAATGCCTAAACGCGTATCGCTAAAGTTGACCCTGTCAACTGATCCGCCATCAACAGTAGATGAGCCCGCGCCTGATGCGCTTGAAAAAGATACACTAGAATTTTTACTTCGTACGGCGCCGGTAGGTGTGGCACCAGACATAGTGTCTAAAACAAGGTTTACATTTACAGTGTCATCACTTGACAAGTCGCCGGTTAGAAAAGCCATTGCTTTAGTAACACTTACCCGATCATCGTCTTCGCTGTAGTAGAGTAGTGAAGAGTCAAGATCCCATGAGTTTTCAATGGCATTGGCCTGTTGAGCTGTACCACCTAATAGTGTACAGGTGGCAATTGATAAATTACTTTTTATATTATTCATATTCTTAATTACACCCACATCCGCCACCGCCAACACCACGGCCACCGGTAGAAGCTTCTTTACTGAAGTAAATATGCTCATCAGCAAAAGTGCGCATTGGGTCTGGGTCTAGTTGCATATCATCCTGCGCTAGAATATCTCGTTGCCAGGGTTCTACATTTTTCATGGTAAATGCTTCATCAATAGCGTTAGATAATGAGCAGCCACTTAGTGATGCTGTCAGCCCAATACTGATTGAGAGTGTTATTAATAGTCTATTCATAATGTGCTTCATAAGGATTACTTTTTATTCAAAGCTTGAATAATGAGGTTTTCCAGTTCGTTAGTTTGATTTTCTTTAAAACCTTTATGTATATTTAGCAGGTTTCCTCTTCGATCAATGAGGTAAGAGGTGGGCATAACTTTAAGTTTGTATAATCCGGGTGTTTTACCATCTTTATCGTAAGCAATACTAAATTTGGCGGGATGTTTTTTTAAAAAGTCATTAGCAGCTTCGCGCTCATTATCTAAATTGATTGCGATGATTTTAAAGCCTTTTTTACCATAACGGTCCTGCATTTCATTCATAAAAGTAAATGATTTTCTGCAGGGTTTGCACCATGAGGCCCAGAAATCGATGTAAACGACTTGATTTTTATAGTTTGAAAGTGAAATTTTACCTTTATCGCCCTCTAATGTGAAAGCAGGGGCTTTCTGAGCGTAAGATTGAGATGAAAATAAAATGATTAAAGTGATTATTATAAAAAATGGTCTGGTCAAACGTAACACGCTACTTCTCCAAAAGGTAATACTATATAAAGAAAGATTAATAATGCTCTTCTTGCAAATGCATTTAAACTTATTTTAGTTGAATTTTCCTTAAGGTTTCATTAAATGACGCAATTTAGTTAAATTCAAACAACTTACTTAAGAAATGTGATGTCTCTCCCATATCCATTGAATATATTTATAAAAACTCATTCATCGTGTAAGATTTGCAAATACATATCAGATTTTAAGATTGTGGCTTTACAGGGTTTATTTCTATTATGATGTTTCGAATATTGTCTACAACGGTGCTATTTTTGCTAACAGCACATACTTCTGCCTCTGCAACTAATTTTTATGTGGGTATTAATTTAGGCGCTACGGCACAGAGCGGCGATTTTACGCTTATAGACAGTAGTTTGAATCCGAGTGTTGGAATAGACACATTAAAGGACTATCAGGCTCCTGATGATACTGCTGGCTCTATATCACTATTTGCAGGTTATAAATTGGGCTCTGACTTTTTTTTAGAAGTTACATATGCTCAAAACACTGAGATTGAGTCGCCTCTACGTACCTTAAATAGCGGTAATGCTGGTATTGAAACCTCTGAAACAAGTTATACATCTGTGGCATTTGTAGGGCTTTGGCCAGTTGACAATAACTGGGCGCTTAGTGCTCGGTTGGGTTTTTCAGCTTGGGATATAGATTATTCACAAACAGAGGTGGATACTGCACTTCTTGCCACAGACCCCGGTTATATAACTCAAGAGCAGTTCTTGTCTGACAATACATCTGCCATGTTACTCGGTTTTGGTATTAGTTATGGTTTTAGTGAAAATCTGGAGCTTAAGTTTAATATTGAAAATCATTTCGTAGATTTTGCATTTACAAATCTGGAGCTGGATTACGATGCTTTAACATATACTTTTGGCACGGCATATCATTTTTAGACGGTTTAAATTAAATCGTTTACAGTATTAACCTTGGCTTTAACTTCCCTCATTCCCACCTCTTGTCACATTGTCACGGGACACTTCTCGTTTTTCATATTTAAATATTAAAAAAGTGTTTTTTAATACTTTTTTATAGTTACTTTATAATATTGTATAAAGGTGCATTTGCATAATTATGGTGCAATAATCTCCCTGTTTAGACGCGTTCAACTAATAAGTAAATTATATATAAGGGCAAACTATGAAAATGGTAACAGCGATCATTAAGCCATTTAAGCTGGATGAAGTGCGTGAGTCGCTTGCACAAATTGGAGTTCAAGGTATCACGGTCACTGAAGTAAAAGGCTTTGGCAGGCAAAAAGGTCATACCGAGTTATACCGTGGAGCAGAGTATGTTGTTGATTTTTTACCTAAGGTAAAAGTCGAGATAGCCGTTAAGACCGAAAGCGTAGAACAGGTGATTGATGCTGTTCGAGATGCGGCTAATACGGGAAAAATAGGCGATGGCAAAATTTTTATTAGTTCACTTGAGCAGGTAATACGCATTAGAACCGGTGAATCTGGTGAAGAAGCTATCTAGTTATAGTCGAAATTTAATTAAATAATATTAGTTTTATCATTAGTTAGAAAATGTAAATTATTTAAAAATGATGAAAACAGTTACAAAAACACTTGTTTCGTGTTTTTCCGGGTTTTTTACCTGTTACAGTATTTCTGAAGATACTATAAATGGCGCAGATACAGCTGGACTATGGGCGCAACTATACTGAATTTACTGATGACATTAGCTTGTCTGACTATGTCCTGGGGGGTAGACGTATTCCCGATGCAGGGTGTGGACTGGCAGGTGTCTTTTCAGCTATCAGCCAGGGTGTTTTCAGTGGTTTCAGGTTTGCAGACGGAATAGGCTCTATATCTGGGCAGCTTAAGGTGCAATTTATAGGCGTTATTGTGAATTATCGTATTTGCTGAGGTTGTAATCTGGGTCATTCTTGAAATGATTGACGCAATGATTGGTTTACGTGTAACTGAAGTAGAAGTCCAGGACCTGGATATAGCACTTCATGACAAACGCGGATATGACTTGTAAGCGTTATTCTCGTCATCAGCCTGAAGTCTTAGGCATAAATTACTCTTCCACGGGTAGAGTAAGCTTAAGACTTCTCTGTTCTTATGGTAATATCACCGTGAATAAATTAACTAAAAGATTGCACATATCACCCAACCTACAATAATTTCTCGTCCCAAACATACTGTTTCAAGGGATAATATCGACGATACGGCATTGAAGGTTTTATATCGCCTGCATAAAGCGGGTTATCGTGCCATGTTAGTGGGTGGAGGTGTGAGAGATCTATTGCTGGGTCATGCGCCTAAAGACTTTGATATTGCTACTGACGCCCTTCCTGAAGATGTTAAAAAGCTATTTAGTAACTGTCGTTTAATTGGTCGACGCTTTCGTCTGGCTCATGTGTTTTTTGGACGAGAAATTATTGAAGTCGCTACATTCAGGGCTTCGCAAGCCGAAGAGAAGCAGAATAGTATAAGTAATGATGTAGACAGGTCACATGATGATAGTGGTCGTATTTTACGAGATAACGTTTATGGCCAGTTAGAGGACGATGTCTGGCGTAGAGATTTTACAGTTAATGCTCTGTATTACGATATAGCTAATTTTTCTATTGTTGATTACACATCAGCAATGAACGACGTAGAAAATAAAGTGCTTAGATTAATTGGTGATCCGCAAACCCGATATCGTGAAGACCCGGTGCGTATGTTACGGGCTATTCGTTTTGCGGCAAAGCTGGGGTTTTCTATACATCCGGATTCAGAACAACCTATATTTGATTTAGGGTACTTATTAGGTGACATTCCACCGGCTCGATTATTTGATGAAGTATTAAAATTATTTCACTCGGGGCAAGGAGTGAAATCGTTACAGCTCTTACGTAGATATAATTTATTACAGTATTTATTTAAACAGGCTGATGACTTGCTAAAGCAGGGCGACGATATTTTTGATGCATTTATTCATCTGGCACTTGAGAGCACAGATAAACGCATAAATGAAGGCAAACCTGTCACCCCCGCATTTTTGTTTGCAGCCATGTTATGGGGAACTGTTGATAAACTATCGGATGATTTTAAGCAATCGGGTGAGCCTGGAACGCTAGCAATGCAAAATGCGAGTTCTATAGTGTTATCTAAACAGGTTAAAACCATTACAATTCCAAAACGGTTTAGTATGGTTGTGCGTGATATCTGGCAAATGCAGCATCGGTTTAAATTTCGCCATGGAAAGCGCGCTAAATCATTATTAATGCATAAGAAATTCCGTGCTGGATATGATTTTATGTGTATTAGAAGTCAGGCGGGTGAGGTGACAGATGATAGTTGTGAATGGTGGACTCGTATACAAACTATGGGCCCTCAGGAGCAGGAAATACTCTTAAAACCAGCAAAAGCAAAACCGCGTAAAAAGAAGAGCACTGTAAAAAAGTAGTGTGCCCAAATTATCGTGTGATCAGGTGAATAATTCAAATAAAATAAATCGCTGTTATATTGGATTAGGCAGTAATCTTCATAATCCATTAAAACAGCTTAATGATGCGAAAGATAAAATTGCTAATTTACCTGATACCAGACTTTTACAGTTTTCATCTATTTACCAAAGTAAAGCGTTGACACTTGATAATGAACCGCAGAATGACTATTTAAATGCGGTAATAGAAATAGATACCTCGCTTGAGGCGGAAAACTTATTGAATGTGTTACAGCAGATTGAACTGCAGCAGGGAAGAGTTAGGGGAAAACGCTGGGCAGCCAGAACACTTGATCTGGATATATTGTTGTATGGTAATCAACAAATTAAAACTGAGCGTTTGATCGTGCCGCATATTGAAATTGAGAATAGAAATTTTGTGATGATACCACTGTCTCAAATTGCAGCTGGTATAGAAATTCCCGGTAAAGGTAAATTGAAAAAGTTAATAGAAAGTTTAAATGATCAGGTGTTAGATAAAATGGGTGAGTTTGATGGAAAAGCCTGATTTTATTGTTGTCGAAGGGCCGATTGGTGTTGGCAAAACAACACTTGCAAAAAAGCTTGCACAAAGTTTTGGCAGCGAATTGTTGTTAGAGGGTGCGGCTGAAAATCCATTTATGACACGTTTTTATGAAAACCCTAAAGCGGCTGCCTTGTCTACGCAGTTGTTTTTTCTTTTGCAAAGAACAAGGCAAATGCAGGAAATGCGGCAGGCAGATATGTTCAATCCGGTGCGTATAGCTGACTTTTTAATGGAAAAAGACCGTTTATTTGCTGAGCTTACTTTAGATGAAGATGAGTTAAAATTATACGAACAGGTGTATGATCAGTTAACAATTGATGTGCCTGAGCCTGATTTGGTGGTTTATTTACAGGCACCGGTTGAGGTATTGCTAGGACGAATTGAAAATCGGGGTATTCAGCACGAAAGATTAATTGAAGCTGCCTATTTACAAAGGTTATCCGATTCTTATGTTGATTTTTTCTATCATTATACTGATGCGCCTTTATTAATTGTTAACGCCGCTGAAATTGATTTTGCTAATAATGAAAACGACTACCAGCAGTTATTACAAAGGTTGAAATCTATTACCAGCGGTAGACATTATTACAATCCTCAACCAGAATTAATTTGAGCTACTTATAATTAGAGATTGAGATGAGTACACAGCCCAGTAAAACTAAAAAGATTACTATTAACACACTTCGAGAGATGAAAGCCGCGAAGGAAAAAATTACCTGTCTTACCGCTTATGATGTGAGTTTTGCACAGTTATTAGACGATGCGGGAGTGGATGTGGTTTTAGTCGGTGATTCTCTCGGTATGGTTATTCAGGGTTTTGATTCGACGATACCGGTTACCATGGATGAGATGATTTATCATGGGCAGGTTGTGTCGCGTGGTTTAAAACGTGCATTTTTAATTTTAGATATGCCGTTTATGTCAGATGCAACGACTCAGCAAGCGGTAGAAAATGCCGGGCGCTTTATGAAGGAGTGCGGGGCAAATATGGTTAAACTTGAAGGCGGTGCAGACCAGAAAGAGCTGGTTGAAACTTTAACCAGATTAGGTATTCCTGTGTGCGCCCATCTGGGGTTACAGCCTCAAAGAGTTCATAAGTTAGGCGGTTACAAAGTTCAGGGAAGAGATCTATCAGAAGCAGATAAAATGCTTGAAGATGCGCGCATTTTAGAGCGCGCGGGTGCAGACTTATTACTACTTGAGTGCGTGCCTGACGCGCTGTCAAAAAAGCTGACTGATCAGGCAGGTATACCTGTCATAGGTATTGGTGCTGGAAATAAAACAGATGGTCAGATTTTAGTGCTTTATGATATTTTAGGTATTTCATCCGGACATATACCTAAATTTTCTAAAAATTATATGCAGCAGGCGGGTTCAATACAGCAGGCCGTTGAGCAGTATATTGAAGAAGTCAAAAGCGAACGCTTTCCAGGTAAAGAACACACTTTTAATTAATTCGTAGAGTGTTTACTCTGCAATCATAGACATGAAAATTTCTAATACTATTGAATCCCTTAGAACTGTCATAAAGCAATGGCATCAAGATGGCTTACAGGTTGGGTTTGTTCCGACAATGGGGCATTTGCATGCCGGTCATATGGAGTTAGTTAATCAGGCTAAATTATCATGCGATAAAGTGGTAGTGAGTATTTTTGTTAATCCACTGCAATTTAATGAAATTAGTGATTATGAATCGTACCCACAGTCACTGGCTGAAGACCAGAAGCAACTAATTAATGTTAAAACGGATTTATTATTTTTACCTGATAATGAAATGATGTATGCGGCTAATCAGCAGCTGACAACTAAAGTGTGTGTGCCTGGGATTTCGCAGGTGTTAGAGGGTGAGTGCCGCCCCGGTCATTTTGACGGCGTGTCTACGATTGTGAATAAGTTACTTAATTTAGTGCAACCACAACAGGCCTTTTTTGGTGAGAAAGATTATCAGCAGTTATTACTTATACGTAAGATGGTAAATGATTTAAATATACCCGTTGATATTAAGTCTGTTACTACCCATCGTGAAGTGGATGGTCTGGCGATGAGTTCAAGAAATTCTCGCTTATCTAAATTGCAGAGAGGGATAGCGCCGCAGTTATACGGCGTATTGAAGAAACTAGCTGAAAGAATTAGCAATAATGAACTTTCTATTGTTAAGGCAGAGGCAGAGGCTGTGAGTGATTTGAAGAGGGCGGGCTTTGTGCCTGAATACGTTTCTGTTAGAAATGGCTCGACATTACATACCGCAGATGAAAAGTCAGCTAATCGACGGGTATTGGCGGCTGTGAGACTGGGTGAAGTACGCTTAATTGATAATATCAGCATCGATTAAGCTGTAAATGCGGTTATTTTATCATATATTAGCATTATCTAAACTTGATAGAACTCGCTGATTCCATCATAATCGGGGTTTCGTCAGTTACAAAGTTAGAACAGGAATATCTATGCATTTGACCATGCTCAAGGCCAAGTTACATCAAGCACGTGTCACACTCTCTGAGTTAGAGTATGAAGGCTCTTGCGCGATTGATGGAAAGCTGCTTGATGAAGCGGGTATTCGTGAATATGAGCAAATTCAGATATATAATCTGGCTAATGGTAACCGCTTTACGACGTATGCTATCCGTGGTGAAGATGGTAGCGGTATGATATCTGTAAATGGCGCGGCTGCACATAAAGCTAAGCCGGGTGATCGGGTGATTATCTGTAGTTATACGCAGTTAGATCAAAAAGAAGCCGTTAATTTTAAACCGAAACTGGTTTATTTGAATGAGAAAAACCAGATTACGCATACGGGTGACCAGATACCGGTTCAGGTTGCCTGAGAGCTGACCGCGCAATAGGGTGTCAGGCGGGATAATCAGGTATAGATTTTGAGTTATAGAGTAGTAACTTAAGTTTCGGAAGCTAATTCACAACGATTTCTTCCATTTTCTTTGGCCCTGTAAAGCGCCTTATCTGCTTCTTCAATTAATCTTTTAGCATCATAATCACTGCCTTTGGCACAGGTCGCTACACCCATACTGACGGTTACGTAATCTGCTACGCCTGAAAATTTATGCTCGATATTTGCATCTTTTAATAAATCAGAGAAACGCTTAGCGACCTGCATGGCCCCTTTCTCAATTGTACCTGGTAATAAAACTACAAACTCTTCACCACCGTAACGGGCAGCCATATCCTGAGGGTTAAAACAGGCTTTAGCTAATAAGGCGGCAACTTCTTTTAAGCATTCATCACCCAATTGATGCCCATAATTATCATTAAAGAACTTAAAGTAATCTATATCTATAAGAATCAAAGTGACGGGTGTCTGGTTGTCTTTAGCGTTTAATATGTCTGCTTCAAGTTGTTCGTCGAAATGACGACGATTTGAAATGCCCGTAAGACCATCCTGCATAGAGAGTTTATGTAGTTGTTTATTACTGGCTTCGAGCTGTTTCTTAAGCTGACTGAGAGCATAAAATGCAGAATCACGTTCTTTTTGTAAAATATAGTTTTTAGCGTGAGCGCGTATACGTGCAATGAGCTCAACCTCATCTGGCAACTTAACTAAATAGTCACTGGCACCATAACTAAAAGCTTCACTTTTGGTGGCCGGATCTTCTTTAGAAGATAATACAATTACCGGTATATCTCGAGTATCATTATTGGCTTTATAAAATCTGAGTAAAGTCATTCCATCAGCATCGGGCATCACCAGATCTTGCAAAATGATGGTTGCATTAATGTCGACAGCGGTTTCAATAGCCAGAGCAGGGTCTTCGACATAGGTGAGTTGCATATCGCTCTCATTAGCTAACATACGCTTAATGCCTTCTGCGATAATTGGCTGGTCATCAACCAGCATTATTCTAATGATTTTATCTAGATTAGTAATTTTTTGTTACCTATGTGTTATCGTTTAAAACAATATAAATTTGTTAAAAAGTATAAATTAAATTAAGCTCTAAACAAGCCCGGCGTTATAGAATTGTAAGAAATTCAACTCAGGTTTTTCATGATTTTATCCGCTATTTTATTTATATCGAGTTCAAATGTTACCGCATTAAGCTCACTGGCCGCCTTTGGCATGCCATATACGGCACAGCTTTTCTTGTCTTGTGCAATGGTTAACATTCCTCGGTTATAAAAAGATAATAGACCATTTGCGCCGTCTCGTCCCATTCCTGTGAGTAAAACTCCAATTAATTTATTGGGCCAGTGACTAAGGGCGCTTTCAAAAAATGCATCAACGGATGGCCGATAAGGGTAATTTACAGGTTCTACTGTATATTCAAAACGACCTGTTTTATTAATAATAAGATGGTCATTGGTACCCGCCATATAAACATGATCGACCTTCGGAACCTGGTTGTTTTTAGCAATCTCGATATTAACGTTGGATTGTTCATTAAGCCATTGTGCCATGCCGAGACTAAATTCATTGTCCATATGTTGAATAATGACCCAAATAGCATTTGTTTTTTCTGGCAACTCTTTGAGAATTGTTAATAAAGCAGCAGGCCCCCCTGTTGATGAGCCTATTGCAACTAAAGGTGTGTTTTTTATTGATGAGGCTTTTTTTTCTTTTTTAGTCTTGTTAACACTATCATGAAGCTTTTTAATATTGGAAATTTTATTTTTAAGATCATGAAGAGATTCTGTCTGTCTAGTGGACGGTTCGGAAAAAGCATCTAATGCGCCAGCCGACATGGCTTCAAAAACATCTCCCGGTTTATTATGATGTGAATCACTAATGGCTATTACTGTTGTAGGTGATGAGTCCATGATTTTCTTAATCAACTCGCTACCCTTCATATCCTTCAGGTTGAGTTGAACTAGAAGCAGGTCAGGAAGATCTATAGCACAATTTTTTAATGTGTCTTTGGCATTATGACATGACCAGCAAAATGAAAACCCGAGGTCAGCAATTACGTCGGTAAATAATTGAATAGTATCAACGTCACTATGGACTATGGCAATTCGCATATACAGAGTTATCCAGTTTAGTTTTTAGCTTCACCAATTAAATCAACAACCGCATCAAGCAGGGTGTCATCATGAAAACTACCTTTAGTAAGATAGTAATCGGCACCTGCTTCCAGGCCTTTTTGTTTGTCTTCCGGTCTGTCTTTATATGAAACCATCATTACAGGTATGTTACGTAGAGATACATCATTTTTTATCATGGTGATAAATTCGATTCCATTCATACGTGGCATATCAATATCCGAGATCACAAGGTCATAATTGCCATTTCGAACCGTATTCCAGCCATCGACACCATCTATGGCTATATCAACCAGATAACCGCGTGACTCTAGTAATTTCTTTTCAATTTCTCTAACAGTCAAGGAGTCATCTACTACAAGAACATGTTTGTGTGATACTGTTTCATGCATATTATTAGCATTGATTTTATATAAATCTTTTCCGCTAATGATGTCATGTATACTTTGTTGTAAATCATCAATATCAAATATAAGTACCGGTTCACCACTGTCGGTAATGGCCGCTGAACTGATATCTTTTATTTTTCCAAGCTTTTTATTTAATGCCCGTACTGCCAGGCCTCTTTCACCAATTAGTTCATCTACAACCAGCCCATAACTCGTATTCCAGTCACCTATTATGATAACGGGTATATCGTCTTTTTCTGATGGTGTGTTATTTATACCGAGAATTTGTGCACAATGTATCAATCCAATATGTTTGCCATTAATTGAGATATATTGCTTGTCCTCAAAAATAGAAATATCTTTTTTTGGCACTGTGACCAGACTTTGAATTTTTGCTAAAGGAAAGGCATAAAGTTCATTGTTAATACTAACCATTAAACTTCTAATTACCGAAAGTGTTAACGGTAATTCCATATTTATTTGCATACCTTGATCTAGTTCAGTGTCCGCATGCAGTTTTCCACGAACCTCCTGTAAAGCACTATGTACAACATCTAAGCCGACGCCCCTGCCTGATAATTCAGTAACTTCATTACGAGTAGAAAAAGAAGGCAGGAAGAGGAAGTCGAGTAGTTCGGACTTGGATAAATTTTCAGCCATATTGTTATTAACTAAATTTTTTTTCAAAACCTTATCTCGTAGATCCTCTATATCAACACCGCGGCCATCGTCTTTTACCTCAATTATTAACCTGCCAGATTGATGGCTTGCTGTAACAGTGATAGTACCTGTTTCTGGCTTGCCTTTTTGCAAGCGTTGTTCAGGCATTTCTATGCCATGATCAATGGCGTTTCTGATCATATGGTTTAAAGGTGCATCTAGTTTTTCAAGTATGTCCCTGTCAACCGGGGTATCTTCACCCTTAATAATAAGATTTACCTTTTTGTTAAGAGTGTTAGAAATATCACGAACCATGCGTTTGTAACCTTGAGTGCTATCACTAAAGGGACGCATTCTACTGCTAATTATTTCA
>JAPHSS010000057.1 GCA_026195255.1 Gammaproteobacteria bacterium
AGGCGGGAGAAAGCAAAACTGTTTGCTTTCTCTATTTCCGCCTTCACCCCTGCGGGTCGTTAATCGAGCTGCGATTGCACATTGAGTGCAATCGATCTCGATAGCTTTAATAGGAATGGATTAGAAATTACTTCGTCAGGTTTTTTACTGCGTATAAACCGTCCCTGGTGCAGACGCCGGCCCCGCATCCCTGCGGGTCGTTAATCGAGCTGCGATTGCACATTGAGTGCAATCGATCTCGATTAACCCTTTTTCATTAGGTCGAAGAATTCGTTGTTGGTTTTGGTGCTTGACAGGCGTTCTAACATAAATTCTATAGCCGCTGTTTCATTCATTGGGTGTAATACTTTACGTAACACCCACATCATTTGTAGCTCTTCAGGATCTGTTAATTTTTCTTCACGACGCGTACCGGAACGGTTGATATTAATACCCGGGTAAATACGTTTTTCTGTGATTTTACGATCAAGGTGTATCTCTGAGTTACCTGTACCTTTGAATTCTTCGTAAATAACTTCATCCATCTTAGAACCCGTATCAACTAATGCTGTTGCCATAATAGTGATACTGCCACCTTCTTCAATATTTCGTGCAGCGCCAAAGAAACGTTTTGGACGATGTAATGCATGAGCATCTACACCACCGGTTAGTACTTTACCTGATGAAGGAATTACCGTGTTATATGCTCGAGCTAAACGGGTAATTGAATCAAGCAATATAACCACATCTTTTTTATGCTCAGCTAGACGTTTGGCTTTTTCAATTACCATTTCAGCAACCTGAACGTGACGACTTGCAGGCTCATCAAACGTAGATGATACAACTTCTCCACGTACCATTCGTTGCATCTCGGTGACTTCTTCCGGGCGTTCATCAATTAATAAAACGATGAGGTAACACTCTGGATGATTCGCGGCTATTGATTGAGCAAGGTTACTCATCAACATCGTTTTACCTGCTTTAGGTGGCGATACAATTAATCCACGCTGACCTTTACCAATGGGTGATACAAGATCAATAATACGTCCGGTAATGTCTTCCGAACTACCATTACCACGTTCAAGTGTTAAACGCTCTTCTGGATGTAACGGCGTCAGATTTTCAAACGCTATTTTATTTTTTGCCTGCTCCGGTGGATCAAAATTAATTGTATCCACTTTCAACATAGCAAAATATCGCTCGCTATCTTTTGGTGGTCTTATCTTGCCCGCCAGGGTGTCACCTGTTCTTAACCCAAAACGCCTAATCTGGCTGGGGGACACATAAATATCGTCCGGGCCTGCCAGATATGAACCTTCTGCCGATCTTAAAAAGCCGAAGCCATCCTGCAATATTTCCAGTACGCCATCGCCAAATATATCTTCACCACTTTTGGCGTGAGCTTTTAATATGGCAAAAATTATGTCCTGTTTTTTTGCTCGGGCTAAATTTTCCAGTTTCATGGATTGAGCAATTTCAACAAGGTCGGCTGGTGCTTTTTTCTTTAATTCAGATAAATTCATAGTAGGAAAGTTTTTTGAAAGGTTGTGATTAGACGGAATATGCCTTAAATAGATTTAAATTAGTAAAATGTATTTATGGTTTTATTAACTTGGGCTTTATTTTAATTGGTTTTTATACAGACTGACTTAAATTATTAAGGCCTGTTTTTTTAGATCGCATTTAGGTCGGCTAAGAGTTTGCCGGCTACGATTTATTTACGAAACGAACTGTAACACACAAGTTTCAGAACGTCTACTTTTAGTACACGCTCTGAAATACATGTCAAATCACATACAATTTATATATTGCTGTCTAAAAATGCTGTTAACTGTGATTTTGATAAAGCACCCACTTTAGTTGCTTCAACCTCACCGTTTTTAAACAACATTAATGTAGGTATACCGCGAATTCCGAACTTGGGCGGTGTACCTGGATTTTCATCAATGTTCAGCTTGGTGATTTTCACCTTGCCGTCATAAGAGCCTGCAATTTCTTCAAGAATGGGCGCAATCATTTTACATGGGCCACACCACTCTGCCCAATAATCAACTAATACAGGCACATCAGAATTTAGTACGTCATTTTCAAAACTGTCATCAGATACATGAACGATCTCACTCACAGTGGTTAACCTCCGGGTTAGGATATACCTACATTCTATAGCTTTTTTGAATTATTCTCATACAAATTTAGCGCTATATTCAGGGTAGTTTGTTATATATTTTCGATAGAAGCCATATTAGCTATTTTTACAGATTTGTACAGTCCGCCTGCATACTATATGCTTAGATATATGAGCACACACTTAACTGATCAAAGATTCGACCAATATAAATTACCTGACTCTCTTCTGCAAGGCTTGAATCAGGCTGGATTTCAACAATGCACTCCTATTCAGGCGGATAGCCTTAGCATCTCCCTCAAGGGACAGGATGTCGCAGGGGAAGCACAGACAGGCACGGGTAAAACCATCGCTTTCCTGGTGGCAGTTTATAATAAACTGTTAACAGAACCTGCTCCAGAACATAGAAAACCTAACCAGCCCCGCGCATTAATACTGGCTCCCACCCGTGAACTTGCCATACAGATTCACAAGGATGCGGAGCTCATCGGAAAAAATACGGGGCTAAAACTGGCTTTAATATACGGCGGCACGGGTTATGAACAGCAACAAAAATCAATTACCGATGGTGTAGATATTCTGATAGGTACACCTGGACGGTTAATCGACTTTCTTAAACAAAATATTTATAACCTGAAAATGGTGCAATCACTGGTTTTAGATGAAGCTGACCGTATGTTCGATTTAGGCTTTATAAACGATATTCGTTATTTGATTCGTCGCTGCCCCGAACCTAAGCAACGTTTGAGCATGCTTTTTTCTGCCACTCTATCTTTCCGAGTGCAAGAGCTCGCATACGACCAGATGAATGCCCCGAAACACATTAAGATTAAATCTGAAAATCGAACCGCCGATAAAATAGAAGAACGGGTTTATTATCCGGCCAATGACGAAAAAATACCTCTATTAATTGGCTTACTACGTAAAGAAAACCCAACCCGTAGTATCGTTTTTGTTAATACAAAACGCGTAGCCGATAACATTAATGCCTGGTTAACGGGTAATGGCATGCCACCGGCGATTCTTTCTGGTGACGTGCCTCAGAAAAAACGTCAAAGCTTACTCAAGCAATTTCAGGACGGTGAAAACACTATTTTAGTTGCAACAGACGTCGCTGCCCGTGGTTTACACATTCCCGAAGTTAGTCATGTATTTAACTTTGATCTACCTCAACAGGCAGAGGATTATGTGCACCGTATCGGGCGAACAGCCCGTGCCGGCGCCTCTGGCATAGCGATTAGTTTTGCTTGTGAAGATTACGCTCATTTTTTACCAGAAATTGAAGAGTATATTAAACACTCAATACCGAACGAGAGCGTGACTAGCGAACTGCTCGTTGAACTGAAACCAAAGGCCCGAGTAGAGCGTTATGGAGGCCAGAAGAAGAAACATGGTCATAGGCCTGGTGATCGATCCGGCAACCGTAACCAACAGGGCACAAGACACCACAATAGAAATCACAGCCACCACAAGTCGCATAATTCACATCAGTCTAAAAAGGCTACATCGGATAGTTAAGCCCTAATTATTATCAACTTGCTAATCTAACGCGATTTAACGCGTTAGATTAATTTAAGTCAGCATCATTATGATAATCGAAACCTTACTCTATCTTTTACTTGGTGCTTTTGTCGGTTTACTGGCTGGATTATTAGGCGTAGGTGGCGGATTAATTATTGTGCCCATACTAGCAGCCATGTTTGTTTATAACGGCCTGCCATATGAAATAATAATGCACCTCGCACTCGGCACTTCATTAGCAAGCATCCTCTTTACATCCATTTCATCTGTTTACAGCCATCACAAACATCAGGCTGTTAACTGGAGTCGTGTTAGCAAGCTTAGCCCTGGGGTTCTACTTGGTGCCTGGCTGGGGGGTTTATTCGCAAGCACGTTAAGCACTGATATATTAAAACCCGTATTTGCAACTTTTGAGTTACTGGTCGCCGCTTATTTACTCTGGGGTGTAAAAACTCAAACCCATGAAAACACACCCGCATTATTAAATTTCACCATCAGTGGCGGCATTATCGGTTATATTTCTTCGATCGTAGGCATAGGTGGTGGTACGTTGACCGTACCCTGGCTTATGTGGCACGGCAGCAGTATTCACAAGGCCATAGCCACCTCAGCTGCAGTTGGTTTTCCTATTGCTGCAGGCGGAGCTGTGAGTTATTTGTACGCGGGTTGGGGGCATGACTTATTACCTCAACACAGTATGGGGTTTATATATCTTCCTGCGCTTATCAGCATCATTGTTAGCAGTATAATGTTCGCACCTTTAGGGGCCAATCTGGCACATAAACTCGATGTGAAAAAGTTAAAACGAATCTTTGCTTTTCTGTTAATTGGTTTAGCGGTTTATTTGTTTTTGAGCTAGATTGATGATTTCACTGTTTAGGCTCATCTCCCACGGGGAAAGGTCGCAGCTTTTTGCGCCCTGTCCCCTTAAGCCGTACCACCAAGAGCTGTTAGTGTAGTGAGCCGACTCCGTAAAACTTTTGATGGCATCACAACAGGGGACAGGGCGCCAAAAACCGGCGTCCTTTCCCCAATCATGATTCGACATACGTTATGACGTTCTATTTTACTGCCTTGCCTACGTCCTTTAGCTGGGCGGCTGGTTTCTTCATGCCTGATTGATAACGTAGCGGATACAACACCTCAGTTAACTTAATCAGGGCGTTTATATAAAGCTGCTTTGGGTACCGATTACAATGACGCTGCAGCCAGCCCTGAGTTTCTGCAAACTCAGACTCACCCAGAATATTATAGGTATTAGGCATAATGACATTAAACGCGGTTAAATAACCGATTGTCCAGTCAATAAAATAATCCTGCTGACGCCCACCCGCTTTCATTGAATCCAGGTACGCCTTACAACTATCAGCCCCGGCACCATACACTGCGTAACCACCCTCGAAATCTCTGGCAAAAACCTGCTGGTTAAACATAATTAGTATAAAACAGCCAATAATTAAGCGCTTCATAACATTCCCATAAGTTAGATGAATAGATTAAGCATAACCCGTGAAAAGAAATTCTTCGAGTTTGATTTATAATTAAAATCAGA
Source organism: Gammaproteobacteria bacterium (assembly GCA_026195255.1). Lineage (GTDB taxonomy): Bacteria > Pseudomonadota > Gammaproteobacteria > SZUA-229 > SZUA-229 > SZUA-229. The sequence continues at coordinate 5,178 of JAPHSS010000057.1, forward strand.
CTATTGTCTTATTCATAGTACTTTCACAGGCATAACGATGAAGAAACCAGAATTAAAAATCTCGATTCTTACAGATTATATTTGCCCTTTCTGCTTCATAGGGCATTTGCGCCTTGATGCTCTTCGTGAACTTTATGACTTAAAAATTAACTGGTGCTTTATTGAGATTCACCCGGAAACCCCTCAGCAGGGACACTCAGTAAAAATGCTGAATTATGATAATGATGCCTGGGACGAAATGACAAAAAATCTCATGCAGCTTGCAGATGAAGAAGGTATAAATATTTGTGAACAAACAATAATCACTAATTCACGTAAAGCATTATTACTCAGCGAAGCGACTAAACCACTTGGAGCCGATGTATTTTACCCCCTGCATGAACAATTATTTAGCGCTTATTTCATTGAAGGTAAAAATATTGGTGATGAAAACATTCTTAGAGATATCGCCAAACAAAACAATATTCCTGAAAACCTTATAAATCAGGCATGGAGTGATAAATACGCAAATGGCCCAGCCGATTCGGTGCCCTCCAGCCTGTTACCCTACCTGCAATATGCAGGTGCCATACAAGCAAAAAGCGTACCCACCTTTATTATTGGCAAAGAAATACTGAATGGTGTCGTTACCCGGGAAAAACTGCTACAAGCCGCAAAAAAGGCGACACATAATGATGAAAACAAGGAAAAACTGAACTAGGCTTAAAGCACAATAAACTAAAGTCTGAATTTAAAAACATCATTATGGATTTCCCAACAAGCGAACTCTGGAACTATTCCACACAAGTCTGGACACTACCTGAAGTAGAAACAATTTGCCTGATTTTACAGGATGACTATGATGCAAATGTAAATATTCTACTCTACTGCTGCTGGATAGGTGACAAAAATCTGAGTTTAAATGATGACGATTTACAGGCCTTAATAGATACGGTGCAGCCCTGGCAAACTATTATCAAACCCTTACGCGATTCTCGTAAAATGATGAAGCAGCAGCTAATTGCCCTGCCCGCCAGTTTGATAGAACAGACAGTTTGTAATATAAGTGAAATGGAAATCAATGCCGAACACATGACGCAACTGGCATTAGAAAAAGTTTTGTTACCAGAAAGCTTTTCAACTTGCGGCGAGCAAAACAGCATAAAATGCAGTCTTAACAATATAAAAGCTTATCTAAATTCACTCGACAGTATTTCATCAGCTGATGAAATACTGCCGCAAATCAGTCAGTTACTAAGCGCCATCTTTCAAGATGAAGAAGCCGTACAGATGGCCATGATGAGTGAGACATAAAACACTGGTAAATCTAATTTTTATGTAAAAGAGTCAGCTCAATTAACCTTTAACTTTATTCATCTTCTTCTACGCCCAACATCGCATCCTTCAGCTCTTCAGTTACAGGCTCTTTACCCAACCACACAGATAATAAAGCCTGATTGAAATCCGCACCATTAATAACGCCTTTCTGCTCGCCTTTGATTGTCACCCGTGTACCCTGTTCGGGAATGTAATCAAGTAACACAACATCACCCTTATGTAGATTTAAAAACATAGCATTAAATTTATCAAGCCTGTCTTTTAACGCTATAAAAACAGCGCTTTCTACATTTTCTTCAAAACCTTCTAACCAGGCATTTACCAGCTTTTCCTTTTCTACTTCATCATAAAGAAAATGCATCACCACTCGATTGGCTTGTGGCGTCTTTAGTACTGCATCCGCACTGCTCTGTTTAGCTGGCAAATATAATGCCCCGGCATATATTTTGAAAAAGAACTTATAACGAATCCCTGCGCCATTTAGTACCAGTTGTTTTTCAATACCATCTACAGATACCTGCTCACTAAAACTAATACCTGCTACGTCACGTGCCACTAAACTTGAATTAAATAACAATCCAAAAGAAAGCCCTAAAACAGCTTGAAATATACGCCCTGAAAGTTTCATATATAATATCCTGTGAATTGATTTAAAAACACTATACTCCAGAGTAACAATTTATCAAATTCATAGCTAATAATTAATCATGCTTACATCAAAAGATAAAAAGAATACGAGTATATTCGTTTATTACTTATTAGCATCAACACTCGTATTCAGCATACTGACTTTAATTCATTCCTGGATTACATTTAACCAGGTGCAAATTATTCATTTTCTAATTCCAGTATTTGCCAGTACAGTAGTGGGATACCTTTTAGCGCATAACAAAATACTACAGCTGGAATTAATACAACTGGCAAATACTGATAAATTAACAGGCGCCTGCAATCGCCTTTACTTTGATGAAAGACTAAAACAGGAAATTGACAGGGCCAGACGATATAAGCAATTTTTTTCAATTATTTATCTGGATATTGACCACTTTAAACGGGTTAACGACAAATTTGGTCACGGCACTGGAGATGAGGTACTTAAAAGCTTTTCAAAAATAGTTAAAAGCCAGAATCGTGAATCTGATATTTTTGCAAGATTTGGTGGCGAGGAATTTATTATTCTTACCCAGATGGCTGACAAAGCATCTGCATATAACTTATATGAACGCATAAAAAAAGCCGTCAAAGATTATGAATATAAACCATCGGAAAAAATCACCTTTAGCGCCGGCATAGCTGAATTTGATATAGAAGAAGACAGTATTCAAAGCATTCTGGAACGTGCAGACAAGGCCCTCTACAAGGCTAAAGAAGAGGGTAGAAACCGTGCAGTTATTGCTGACTAAATTATTGCCCTGCTATGCCACATCACCAATGGAGATGAGGCATAGCAGTATAACCATCTAGGCCTTACTTTCAGCCGTCCAGGCAAGATCCAGCTGTTTAGCTGCACGCACTTCATCCAGCCTGTTTACCGGCATAGTATAGGGGGCGTTATGTAACATATCTGCATCTGTTTCTGCTTCCTGCTGAACTTGTACCAGCGCCTCTATAAACCCATCTAACGTTTCTTTTGCTTCTGACTCTGTAGGTTCAATTAATAAACATTCAGGAACTAACAGGGGAAAATAAGTTGTAGGCGCATGATAACCTAAATCTAATAGTCGCTTAGCAAAATCCATTGCACTGACGTTAAGTTCTTTTGCCTGCTTTTTAAGGGTAATAATAAACTCGTGTGAAGCATAACGATCCGGTATTGCGGCTTCAAAACCTCGCGCTTTTAACTGCGTCAGCATATAGTTTGCATTAAGCGTTGCGAACTCACCCACTCGCTGCATACCTTCAGCACCCAACAAACGCATATAAATATAAGCGCGTAACAAAACACCTGGATTACCAAAAAATGCCGACATACGACCAATACTATGCGGGCAATCTTCTTCTGTTAACCACTGAAATTCATCACCGACTTTTTTCACACCTGGCATTGGCATAAAAGGTTTTAGTCGTTCTGCCACACCAATTGCACCAGAACCTGGCCCCCCACCGCCATGCGGTGTTGAGAATGTTTTATGCAAGTTTGAGTGAATAACATCAAAACCCATATCACCCGGACGAATTTTGCCCAGAATTGCATTTAAATTTGCACCATCGTAATAAAGCAAACCACCTACATCATGAATAATTTTAGCAATCTCTTCAATGCGACGCTCAAACACACCTAATGTAGATGGGTTGGTTAACATTAAACCGGCTGTTTGAGGGCCCACCGCTTCTTTTAAGACGTCAATATCAACATCACCATTAGCCAATGTTGAAATTTCTTTAACGGTGTAACCACACATAGTCGCAGTAGCAGGGTTCGTTCCGTGCGCGGCATCTGGAACTAAAATTTCTTTACGTTCAGTATCGCCATTGGCATCGTGATAAGCACGAATCATTGCAATACCTGCGAACTCACCCTGTGCACCGGCCATTGGCGCTAATGAAAAACCTGCCATACCTGTTACGTCACATAACATTTCCTGTAATTCGTACATGCATTCCATAAAACCCTGAGAGAGTTTTTCCGGGGCTAATGGATGACGCGATAAAAAGCCCGGTAACATTGCCAATGAATTACACACACGAGGATTGTGCTTCATGGTGCACGAGCCTAATGGGTAAAAATGTGTATCGATAGAAAAGTTTTTCTGCGACAAAGACGTGTAATGACGCACTGCCTGCATTTCTGAAACTTCTGGTAAACCTGGCTTTTCTTCACGTAACAAAGACGCGGGAATATCCGTGGGCATTTCATTGCCAGAAGTTGATTGAATTTTCGTTTTACGGCCTTTAGCTGAGTGTTCAAAAATTAACATGATCTAATACCGCCTATTTCAATGCAGCAGCTAAGGCTGTAGCAAATGTTTCAATATCTTCTGCGATACGTAACTCTGTCGCACAAACTAAAATACAATCTTTCATTTCAGGATAATCTGCAGATAAATCCAGACCACCTAAAATATTTTGTTCGGCTAATTTAGCTAACACATCAGCTGCCGATTTATTTACTTTAATTACAGCTTCATGAAAACGAGGTTGATCAAAGACAATTTCTACACCGTCAATTGTTGATAATTTTTCAACCAGTTGCTGTGTATTCGCATGACAGCTTAATGCAGTTTGTTTTAAACCTTCAGGGCCTAACAAGCTCATATGAATTGTTGATGCAGTAACAACCAAACCCTGATTGGTGCAAATATTTGAAGTCGCCTTAGAGCGACGTATATGTTGCTCACGTGCCTGCAACGTTAAAACAAAACCTTCGCGACCTTCCTGGTCAACCGTACGGCCAACAATACGACCTGGCATTTGACGAACAAAAGCTTTCTTACAGGTCATGATTCCATAATACGGGCCACCAGATGACATTGGCGCACCTAATGGCTGACCATCACCCACTGCAATATCTGCACCGCTATCGCCCCAAACTCCTGGTGGCTTCAAAATAGCTAAACTCAAAGGGTTAACTACCGCAATAACAACAATATCATTTTCATGCGCCCATGTAGTAATTGCATCTACATCTTCCAGTGTACCGAAAAAGTTAGGCTGCGAAATAACCACCGCAGTAATATCTTCACCGCTAAATGCCTTAAGCGCATCCATTGATGTTTTACTGGTTGTGTTATCAATTTCTACATCCACCAATTCAATATTCTGGTGTTTAACTATTGTTTCAGTAACGTGTTTATAGGTTGGATTAACCGAACGCGGAACTAAAATTTTACGCGACCTGGATTTACGATTAGAACGAACCGCCATCAACACCGCTTCGGCCATTGCCGTCGCGCCATCGTATAAAGAAGCATTAGACGCATCCATACCGGTTAATGCTGTCATCATACTTTGGAATTCGTAGGTTAACTGCAAGGTGCCTTGTGATGCTTCTGCCTGATAAGGAGTATACGCAGTATAATATTCACCACGCGTGGTAATTTGCCATACCGCAGCAGGAATATGATGATCGTATGAACCTGCGCCAATAAAGCATAGTGGCTGACCATCTTTCGCAGCACGTTGCTGCATTAAACGATTAATGCTCATTTCATTTAAACCAGCAGGCACTTTTTCAAGCCCCTTAATTTTTAAATGAGCAGGGATTTCATCAAATAAATTTTCAATGCTGTCGATGCCAATGACAGACAACATTTCATTAATTTCTTCTTCGGTATGAGGTACAAATGGCATGTTAATTCACTACTTAAATTAGTTTACTTTTTTGCCACAGAGGCACAGATTCCGCAGAGAAGACTTATGTTTATATTTCGCGTAGCGAAAAAACTCTGTGCTCTCAGTGCCTCTGAGGCAAATCTTCTTTCTTTACTCGTCTTCGCACTCAGTTTCGTAAGTACTGGCATCCATTAATTGCTCAATATCATCTTCATCAGCTGGTTTAATTTTAAATATCCAGCCATCGTCGTATGGCGATGAGTTAATCATTTCAGGCTCATCAACTAATGCTTGATTAGTGTCTACAACTACACCTGTAATTGGCATGTAGATATCAGATGCTGCTTTTACTGATTCAACAACACAACTTGCGTCACCTTGCGACAATTCAGCATCAACTTCTGGTAACTCAACAAATACAATATCACCCAATGCTTCTTGTGCATGGCCACTAATACCAATAGTTATCGTTCCATCATCGTTTAAACGTGCCCACTCATGTGATGCTGTATAACGTAAATCTGTAGGTATTTCACTCATCTTAATATCCTCTTTATTACAATTTTTAAACTGAAGCCTTAGCTTCATTATCAATAATTAAACTATTCGTTTTTTATATCAATCTAGTTATAAACAAGATTTACCTTCACGGAAGAATGCGGGCTTAACAACTTTTGCTTTTAATAATTTACCACGCACTTCTACATCACAATAGTCACCAATTGCTACTGGCACCCTGGCGATAGCAATTGCCTGTTTCAGGCTAGGTGAGAAAGTACCTGAAGTAATTTCACCTTCACCAGCCTCGCATAAAACTTTCATGTGACCACGCAAAACACCTTTACCTTCTAAGACAAGGCCAACCAGTTTTTGCTTCACACCCGCAGCTTTTTCAGCAACAATTTTATCACGACCAATAAAGTTTCTATCCTCAGGCTCCCATGCAATGGTCCAACCTAAGTTGGAAATTAAGGGTGATGTACTTTCATCCATATCCGTGCCGTAAAGATTCATACCCGCTTCTAAACGTAATGTATCTCTAGCACCTAAACCAATTGGTTTAACACCTGCTTCAGCCAGTGCCTCCCAGAAAGCAGGTGCCTCAGACTCGGGTAACATAATTTCAAAACCGTCTTCACCGGTATAGCCTGTGCGAGCAACAAACCAGTCGCCTGATGCGACACCGACAAAACGTTTTAAATCAGCTGACGCCTGACTCACATCAAGGGGTAATACTGATAAGGCCTTTTTGCGGGCATTGGGCCCCTGAACGGCAATCATCGCTAACTCAGGGTGCTCGGTTACTGAAACATCAAAATCAGCTGACTGTTTTCTGATCCAGGCCAGGTCTTTGTCACGCGTTCCCGCATTAACCACCATACGGAACCATTGATCGTTCATATAATAAACAATCAAATCATCAATAACGCCGCCTTGTTCATCAAGCATGGCGCTATATAAGGCTTTTCCTTCGCTTTTTAATTTTGCCACATCATTGGCCAGCAGGTATCGCAGAAAGTTAATAACCTCCTCACCTTCAAGGTCAACAACTGTCATATGAGACACATCAAACATACCGGCGTCAGTACGCACCTGATGATGCTCATCAACTTGTGAGCCATAATTAATAGGCATTTCCCAGCCAGCGAAATCAACGATTTTACCACCATGATTCTGGTGGTTTTCAAATAGACAGGTTCTTTGACTCATTACAAAAGGTTCTCCAGTTAAAAGAAAACCCCTCTGTCCGGTTACCTGAGAGATTGACGCAACTCTTAGATAGAATAAGTGTTAACGCGTCCCCTTCGGTGGGCTTTTAGCCGCTCTCCAGAGTCAATTGCCAGTATTCTGACGCGAAGCTGTAGTCCTTCTACCTGAGCGTTTGCGGGTGGTTGCGCCTTCGGTGCCTTTCCATATATCGATACAGAAAGATCTCTCCCACAGCCTCAAGCCATACCGGTTAAAGTACAGCCTAAATTGAGCGCGTACTATAAACCAGATAAGGCTGAATTACCAGATACTGCTTCTGCATCAACCTCTAAAGCTCTTAATGCCGTGCTGGTTGATATCCCGCAGATTATTCATTAGCCGGCTTACCGTAAGTAACTGCCTTATAGAGGAATTACCGGAAAGATAATCTGAAAGAGCTCTCTCTGTTGAGTAACTTCTCCATCGGGGAAAGGTTACCAATTTTTGGCGCCCTGAGCTTCACCCTGCCCCCTACAGCTTATGTGTTTATTATTTACATCTGACAGTTTTATTAGATGCATTTTATTTATAAACTACCAACCAATTGATTTTGCCATTTCGGGCAGATCACCCTCAAGCCCTAATGCATGTCGCATTAGTTTATTTTTTACCGGCCCCATGTTATTTACAATATTCAAGCCCGCATTACGCAGCAAAGACAATTCTGATTGCTCATTACTAAATAGATTTTTAAAGCCACTCATACTTGCCATCATCAGGCTATTGTCTGCCCTGCGCCAACGCTCATAACGCCTTAATGTAGTCAGTGAAGAAATGCTTTTACCCTGCGACCTGGCTTTTATAATCACTTCAGCTAGTGCGGCAGCATCTAGCAACCCCAGATTTACACCCTGCCCCGCCAGGGGATGAATAGTGTGTGCAGCATCGCCAAGCAGTGCCAGGCCCTGTTTTACATATTCATTGGCATGGCGTCTAATCAACGGGAACGCAGCGCGGCGGCTCACCGACTCTACTTTACCCAAGGTATTTTCAAACGCGCTTTGTAACTCGGTTATAAATAACTCTTCATCCATTTCAATTAATTCATCTGCACGTTTATTTTCTGCAGACCATACAATGGAACACGAGCCATCACTTAACGGTAAAAATGCCAGTGGCCCAGTAGGTAAAAAGCGTTGCCATGCTGTATTTTTATGATGTAATGAACTCTTAACTATAGCAACAATCGCTTTTTGTTCGTATGCCGATTTATCTATTTCAATAGCGGCTGCTTCTCGTACTTTTGAGTTTGCTCCGTCGGCGCCAATTAATAATTTAGCATTTAATGTATCACCGCTTTCTAAAAGCACTTGCTGAGAAGTTTCAGAAAAGTTAATTTCTGTTACCTTTTGGGGACACAACCAGTCGATATCAGGAAGTTTTAAACATTGTTCCAGCAAGGAAAACTGTATAACTTTATTTTCAATTATATGGCCAATTGAATCCAGCCCTAAATCAGCCGCATCAAAATGTATGCTTCCATCACCGGTCGCATCCCAAACATGCATATGCTGATAAGAACAGACGCGGCGCTTTAACATAGCCTGCCAGGCATTTACATTTTGCAATATCTGTTGTGACGACTTACTTATTGCCGATACACGCAACTCATAATCATCATTTGTTTTAATATCTTCAGGCGCATACGCTTCAACAACAGCCACTTTAAATTGTTGCTGCCCTAAAGCGCAGGCAAGCGTTAAGCCGACCATACCACCGCCAATAATAATAATATCGTACTGATCTTTCATTTGATAAAAACAAAACGCGAATGAACGCAAATAAACGCGAATAAAAACATATTTATAACTCTTTTGTTTTCAGGCAATAATCTCGAATTTATCCACAACCTATACAGCATAGCGACTTCAAAACAACATTTGTGTTTATTTGCGTTCATTTGCGTTTTCTCTTTGCTTGCATTTAAAGAACTTTCACAATGATAATCGACGCTGCAATTTATTCATGCGCCCTAACAGGCCCATACTCTGTCTTGCCATAAGTGAGCGCAGGGGTGATATTAAATTTACAGCAATTAATCCTGACGCCCTTAAATGGCCGAGCGCTGCATAATCATTTGAAAAAATCTTCACCATTGAATCTGTAATCTTATACACACGGCGCATATCTTTGAGTCGTTTTGCATTGTATTCGGATAATAACAACGAATAACCAGGGTCATCATTTTCTACAATTGTCTCGGCAATTTCTGCCACGTCACGTAACGCCAGATTATAACCCTGACCAGAAACCGGGTGTAATGTATGGGCCGCATTACCTATAACCACCACTCGACCTTTAGTTATCTGTTCACTTTCTGTGTAAGCCAGTGGATATGAAAAGCGCTCGCCGGTTTTTTCAATATTACCCGCACGAAATCCGAAACGTTGCTGCAATTCATTTATAAACTCAACATCCGTTAACTGCATTATTCGCGCTGTATCCTTCTGCTCACATGTCCATACTACTGAATAGCGGTTTTCCGTCATGGGTAAAAAAGCAAGTGGCCCACTATCTGTAAAGCGTTCATATGCAATACCATTATGAGACTGATCTGTTTTTACATTGGCAACAATAGCCGACTGTTTATAATCTTCTCGTTTAACATCTAATCCAGCCAAACGCCTTGTAACGGATGACACACCATCTGCAGCCACCAATAACTTTGCCTGCAGCAGCGTTTTTTCACCCTGCTGAGTTTTTATTTGAATAGAGACCTGATCTTTTTTATTTTCAAGCGACTCTATCGTTGCCGGAGAAAACCAGTCAACATGATTTAATGAAGTTACTTCACTTATTAAAAGTTGCCCCATCACCCGGTTTTCCACGACATAACCTAATGCTTCTACTTTTTCTTCTGTATGATTTATACGTGTAACACCAAGGTGACCGCGATCAGAAACATGAATAGACTTTATGGCTTCTATTTCGGGCTCTAACTTTTCCCACAACCCCATAGACTCCCATATCCTGCGTGAGCCATAAGAGAGCGCAATAGAACGATCATCAAAACTGGCTTGCGAACCTGAATTAAATTCATGCGCTTCAACCACAGCAATTTTCTTATCACTGTGGTTTTTTAAAGCCGCAACGAGACTGGCACCTACCATGCCACCACCGATTATTATTATGTCGTATTGATTGATCATAAGCAGAAAAAACAAAAGAAAAAGAAAACGCAAATGCACGCAAATAAACGCCAATAACCGCTATATGAAATTGCTTTATCTTGTTGAATAAACAAACAGACACTTGCTAAATTAAAAATTATATTCGAACACCTATCGTAGTGACACATCTGTCTTGTTATTATATTACCCGCACACACGAAAACAGGCCCTTCGAACTCTCTCAGGGTAACATCACAACTTTGCGTACATTTGCGTTTATTTGCGTGCATTTGCGTTTTCTTTTATACCCTCTAAAAAGATACAGCTAACCTTCAGCCATAATCGCTTCAATCTCATGTGTTGTTTTTGGCAAGCCAGCAGTCAACACTTCACAACCGTCTTTTGTTACTACCACGTCGTCTTCAATGCGCACACCAGTATTCCACCAGCGTTTTGCACCTCTACTTCCATGTGGAATATATAAACCCGGCTCAATCGTTAATACCATACCCGGCTCTAACAGACGCCACTCATCATCAACCTTATAATCACCCACATCATGCACGTCCATACCCAGCCAGTGTCCGGTTCGGTGCATATAATATTTCTTATAAGCTTCTTCTTTAATGAGTTTACTCAAGGTGCCTTTTAATAAACCTAATTCGATCATGCCTTTTGTCAGCCTTTTTACCGCAGCAATATGCGGATCATTCCAGTGATTACCCGGTTTCACCTGTTTGATAGCATCTAAATTTGCCTGCACAACTAAATCAAAAATTTCTTTTTGTGCATCGGTGTATTTACCATTGACTGGAAATGAACGGGTAATATCAGCGTCATAACCACCGAATTCACAGCCCGCATCAATCAGAACCAGCTCACCATCATTAAGCGGCATATTGTTTTCGGTATAATGCAAAATACAACTATTGGCTCCGCCGCCCACAATACTAGGGTAAGCCCAGGTTGCACCGTTACGCTGAAACTCATACATGATTACCGCATCAAGCTCATATTCATTAATACCGGGTTTACACATTCGCATCGCACATTTATGTGCCTCGACTGAAATCCTGGCGGCTTTTTTCATTAAGCGCAATTCATCACGACTTTTAAATAAACGCATGTCATGTAGCAAATAATCCAGTGACACAAATTCATACGGCACATGCCCGCCAGAACGAGACTGTTTACGTAATGAATTAACCCAGTCCATTACACGTTTATCAAACAGGGGATCTAGACCCATGGTGTGATAAACACGCTCACAATGTTCCATTAACCCTGGCAGAATATCGTCTATATCATCTATTGGAAATGCGTCATCGGCAGCATAAAATTCTCTGGCTCCATCGGGCCCACAACGGCGACCATGCCAAATTTCCTGCTCTTCATCTTTGTCCCTGCAAAATAATATGTATTCCCCATTTTTACGCCCGGGCACTAATACAATGACTGCTTCAGGTTCAGGAAAACCACTTAGGTAAAAGAAATCACTATCTTGACGGTAGGGATAATCCACATCTCGATTTCTACAGCGAACGGGAGCCGCTGGTAAAATGGCTATGCCATCTTCACCAATCATTCGCAGAAGCTGCTTTCTATGTCGTGCGTGTATTTTCTGATCCATGTAAAACCTTTAATCTTTCGTCTCTTAATTCCAGTGGAATATGGGGGGGGTGCTAACGTATATTTACTGCAATACTTCCGGTGGCTTGTGTGACGGCTGCAACTCTTCATTTATTAATAAGACACCCATGCGAACATATTCATAAATCTGCATAAATGAATCTTCATCTTCATCGCTATCATCGCCCAGATCGTGACCTGCGCGGGCTATTTCCACCATGTCGCGAATAAGCTCAGCGGTATCGTTCGGTAACTTGCGGTCTTTTTTCAATCCACCTGCGGCTAAACCAAATGTAAAACCCTGGCACCAGGAAGCAAGTGCTTCTGTACGCTGTGCCAGAGATTCCCTGTCATCCGGCAAAAATAGCTGAAAATTAACATCAGAGTCATTTAATTGTTCTCGGGTGTCATTATATAGTCCCACTAACAGCTGACTCGCTTCTTTAATCAACATATTATTGACGTCAAATTCCTCAAAAATATGATCCAGCCATAAATTTAATTCTGGTTTACCAGCCGCGCAGAGCATACCGCACAGGGCCCCATGGGATTCAGATGCAACTAATTCTGCGTCGGCCTTGCCTAATGCATCGGTTAAGCTGTTATAATCCGGTCTAGAGATCATATATTTTCCTGTCAGTTTTATTGTCAGTAATTTGCCACCCACATAAGCCGAGTCTTTAGTTTTACTCAGTTATTAAATGGCAACTTATTGAAATATAATGAAATAACATAAACACTACAGTGATTTTGCATTATATAATACTTTAAATGACATCATTCTAACACGCGGTGGTCAGAGCCCAAATAATTTGACCTATTGCCAATGACTAACTATATTTAGCACTATGAGTAATAAAACCCAAAGCAATATCGAAGCACTGGAAAACAAAGTAGAAGAACTACTGGCGTTATCTAAAAAGCTATCGACTGAAAACACCGAGCTGAAACAGCAATTAAAAGATATTCGCGGTGATCGCGCACATCTGGTTGAGCAAAGAGAAACCGTGCGTACCCAGGTTGAAGGCATGATTACTCGCCTTAAAACGATCGAAACGGCTTAGATAAGTTGCATGTTTCTCTATGTTTTACATTATCTCCGCCAGAACTCAGCCTTAAGGCTTTGCGGGTCTCGTCATTTTTGTGTTAATGGATATTTTTAATGAGTGATAATGCTGGTCTTAATATTAAGATAATGGACAAGGACTATCGTGTCGCTTGCCCTGCGGATCAACAAGCCACATTAAGAGATTCTGCCGACTTTCTAAATGACCGATTAAACGATATCAAGAACAAAGGTTCGATAATTGGTACAGAGCGTATTGCTATAATGGCCGCATTAAATTTAGCACACGAATTACTCGGCAGTAAGGGCTCAATAGACACCTTAAGTGATGTTGATGAGCGCATGCTGAATTTACAGAAAAAAATAGATATTGCACTTCGCGATATAGAAGTAGCATAATAACCTTAATTAAAGTTTAGTTGCTGTTCCATTAAGCAGCGTACAAGTTTGGGTGCTTCTGTGGTGTTTGTAAGCTTACTTATAAAACCCTTGAGCCTTACTCATCGACCCCGGGAATGTGTCTGCCGGTGCTGTGTGCATTACCGCTTTATGCGGGAAGCCTTATACACCGACGCTAGCTCCCACCTGAACTTCTGGTTCAAGGTTCGTGAGATATAGCTACGGCATTTATGGTTGCACCCTCCTAACACCGGCCTCGCTTTGCGAGGCTTTTTTATTATGAATAACCCAAAAAATATTAACTCCAACAAGCAAAGACAGGCCTTACGTAAACAATTACGACAGCAACGTAACGCCCTTGATAGCCATACTCAGGAGAGCCACGCACTGGGCCTGGAAAAACAGCTTGGTCGCAGCCAGCTGTTTAAACGCAGCAAACGCATTGCCCTGTACCTCGCTGCAGACGGAGAAATTGATCCCGGCTTTCTAATTGAGAGCGCATGGTCGTCTAATAAAAAAGTTTACTTACCCGTGCTCTCGCCTTTTGCAGATCGTTTGTACTTTGCCCCTTACACTGAAAATAGCAAAATGAAACTCAATCGTTACAATATTGCTGAACCCGATGTTCACCCTGGTCTCTGGCTTAAACCACAGCAGCTCGATTTAATTTTAATGCCCCTGGTGGGTTTTGATCTGGCGGGTAATCGCCTGGGTATGGGGGGTGGTTACTATGATCGAAGCCTGAACTTCAAGCATTTCAGAAAAGTCTCTTACCGACCCTACCTGATCGGCCTGGCGCATCAGTTACAACACATTAAAGAACTCCCACAGCAGCCCCACGATGTACCTCTGTTTATGATTGCAACAGAACAACAGTTACATATCTGCAAATGAAATTTTTTCTATTTAAATCTGTATTAATTTTTACCGCTTTACTGCCTCTACGGTATATTCATTTTATGGGTAAAATTGTTGGCAAACTAACCTGGCTCAGCAATAGCCGCATTCGACGTATTGCAGAAAAAAACATTAATGCGTGTTTCCCTGAGCTAAACCAGCAACAGCGCACATTGCTGATTCGAAATATACTAAATGAAACAGGCAAGGTTATTTTAGAAACGGGAAAAATGTGGCAACAGGATTCAGCAAAAACATTAAAGCTGATACAGGAGTGTGAAAACGAACATTTAATTAAGCAGGCTCAGGATCAGGGTAGAGGTGTTATTTTAGCCATACCACATTATGGCTCATGGGAACTGGTCGGCCTGTATTGTGCAGAACATTATGCTATGACATCTATGTACGCCCCACAAAGTGATCCCCGGCTTGATAACTTAATTAAACAGGCCAGACAACGCACCGGCGCCAAATTAGTACCGACTGATATCAAAGGTATTCGCGCCATGAGTAAGGCACTTAAAAACACAGAGCTTGTCGCGATACTGCCTGATCAGTCACCTAATGAAAACGGCATATTTGCACCCTTCTTTAAACTGCCCTGTTACACAATGACACTATTGCCAAAGCTTGCCAAAAAAACCAACGCTGTTGTGTTGTTTACTTATGCGCAGCGCCTGGAAAACAGCCGTGGTTTTAAACTTATTTTCAGACAGGCCAGTCAGGATCTCGCCGCTCTAGATATAGAACAGGCGACACAACAGATGAATTTAGATGTTGAGATGCTGATACGTGAAAACCCGCATCAATACCAATGGACTTATAAACGTTTTAAAAAACAGCCAGAGGGCTGTAAATCAATATATTGATTTTGTCTCAATATAAATCATAAGCATTTATCACTAACGCACTGATTTCTGCGCCTACGATGCACAACACCAACATTTCTCTTTTTCGCGTTCACTTGCAATAAATGCCCACTAAGCTGTTAATTATCCGTTTCCGATGGCCCTAAAAACATTTGATAAGCTTCATTTTCACTTTCATCCCACCAGTTATAACCCAGCTCATCCAGAAACTCTTTTACGTCTTTACGTTCAGCCACTGGTACCTGCAAACCAACCAGAACCCGACCAAATGCAGCGCCATGGTTCCGATAATGAAACAGGCTGATATTCCAGCGTTTACCAATATGCGCAAGAAAATCTAACAAGGCACCGGGACGCTCTGGAAATTGAAAACGATATAACACTTCATTTTCTATTTTATTAGCATGCCCGCCCACCATATGTCGAACATGCAGCTTCGCCATTTCGTTATCACTCATGCAGAGCACGGGGTAACCTTTATCACGTAATTTGTGCACCAGCACTTCCAGCTCAGGCAAACCATCCGCCAGCTGAATACCCGCAAAAACATGGGCATTACTCGTATCTGAATAACGATAGTTAAATTCGGTAATACCTTTTTTACCAATCAGCCGACAAAAACGCAAAAAGCTACCTGGCTCTTCGGCTATGGTCACACCAATAAGACCTTCTCTATGCTCACCTAATTCAGCCCGCTCCGAAACATGTCGCAAGCGATCAAAATTCATATTAGCGCCACTGTTTATCGCTATTAAGGTTTGTTTCGTTACTTTGTTTTTTTCTACGTATTTTTTAATACCCGCAACAGCCAGCGCACCGGCCGGTTCTGTAATAGAACGGGTATCATCAAATATATCTTTTATAGCCGCACAGATTTCATCTGTATTAACCGTAATAACTTCATCGACTACCTGCCGTGCAATGCGCCAGGTTTCACGTCCAATCTGCTTAACAGCCACACCATCGGCAAACAGCCCCACATGACTTAAGATAACGCGACGTTTTTTCTCCATAGCAGCAGCTAGACAGGCCGCATCTGCAGGCTCTACACCAATAACTCTTACCTCGGGACGTAAATACTTAATAAACGCAGCCATGCCCGCGATTAAGCCTCCACCACCAACAGGAATGAATATCGCGTCAATATGATCTGTATACTGGCGTAATATCTCAACCGCGACCGTGCCCTGACCCGCAATAACATCCGGGTCATCGTAGGGATGGATATAAGCCAGGCCCTTTTTTTCAGCTAACTCATGCGCATAAACAGATGCTTCGTCATAAGTATCGCCAATCAGTACAGCTTTAGCGCCATAAGAGCGCACAGAATCAATTTTAATCTGCGGCGTTGTTTTGGGCATGACAATCGTTGCCTTTATACCCAGCTTATTCGCTGCTAACGCCAGACCCTGCGCATGATTACCCGCTGATGCGGCCACCACACCGTTCGGTTTCGTGGTTCGGCTCAATTGATATAGTTTGTTATAAGCACCGCGTAATTTGAAAGAAAATACCGGCTGGAGGTCTTCTCTTTTAAGTAAAATTTCATTATCTAACCTCACACTAAGGCGGCGGGCTGGTTCCAATGGAGATTCGATTGCCACATCGTAGACACGGGCACTAAGAATTTTTTCAATGTATTTTTGAGTCATGGGGCCTAACAGGTTAGAATTAACGGTTCCGATCAATAGCAAAGAATACTATGAGCCGGATTGAAATGAAATGGGCTGAAAAGAAATGAGCTAAAAGAAATGCTCATCCACAGTAGTTTGCAAAGCAAAAGAATAGGACAAAATACGATGACACAAGATGAAATGAAACGAAAAGCTGCTGAAGCTGCAATGGAATATGTAATTTATGATGAAATCATTGGTGTGGGTACAGGCTCAACAGTAAATCACTTTATCGACTGCCTGGCAGAAGTTAAAGACAAAATCAAAGGCGCCGTATCCAGCTCTGAAGCCTCAACTAAATTAATGCAAGAGCGCGGCATTACTGTATACGATTTAAATGACGTAGATTACATTCCTGTTTACGTTGATGGTGCTGATGAATCTAATAGCGGTCTGGCATTAATCAAAGGTGGTGGTGGCGCGCTTACACGCGAGAAAATCATTGCCGGTGCCAGCAAAAAGTTCGTTTGCATTGCAGATGAAAGCAAACTGGTTGATGTTATGGGTAAGTTTCCACTCCCCGTTGAAGTAATTCCCATGGCCAGAAGTTATATCGCACGCAAACTGGTTGCTCTTGGTGGACGCCCGGTTTGGCGCGAAAATTTCGTTACCGATAATGGCAATATAATTTTAGATGTTCACGATATGGATATTATGGAACCCATAAAAATGGAAGATGAAATTAATAGCTGGGCTGGTGTTGTGACTTGTGGTTTGTTTGCGAGAAAGGGTGCCGATGTTCTTATTCTTGGCACGCCAGATGGTGCTAAGACGGTAATGCCTAAATAAAAAGTCGGAAGTCTTTAGTCAGAAGTCTTTAGTCAAAAATAAAAAGCAATCTCTCCCTGCGGGAGAGTAACACGTTTACTGGACTTCCGACTTAAGACTTCTGACTTACGACTGTTTTTTAAAGCAGAACCCGCTCAATACCGCCCTGTTTAACTTTTTCGTAATAGCCCTTCTGCCATTTTTCACCCAGTTTAAACTTTGCCAGTTCCACCAGAATATAATCTACCTGCATATCTGTATCATCTCGATAACGTTCAAGGCCTTGCTGGCAAGCCGGGCAGGATGTAAGCATTTTTACATTATTATTTAACACTTTTTCATGACCGCTTAATTTTTTAATATCGGCCTTTAATTCTTCAAGTTTTCTATGTTTTACCTGCGCCGCTATATCTGGTCGGGCAACAGCGAAAGTTCCAGACTCACCACAGCACCTATCAGACAACACAACCTCTTTACCAATTAACGCCGAAGCCACATCCGTTCCTTTATGATTTTTCATCGGATCATGACAGGGTTCATGGTACAAGTATTTTGTGCCGCCTACGCCATCCATAGTGACACCTTTTTCCATAAGGTACTCATGCACATCAACTAATCGACAACCAGGAAAAATATGTTCAAACTGATACTTAAGCAACTGATCAATACAGGTACCACATGACACCACCACGGTTTTAATATCTAGATAATTTAAAGTGTTTGCCATTCGGTGAAAAAGCACTCGATTACTGGTGGTGATCTGTTTGCCTTTTTCTATATCACCAGAAGCCGTTTGTGGATAACCACAACACAAGTACCCCGGCGGTAAAACAGTTTGTATGCCTAACTCATACAACCACGCTAATGTTGCCACACCAATCTGACTAAACAACCGTTCAGAGCCGCACCCAGGAAAATAAAATACCGCCTCGCTGTTTACATCTGTTTTATTCGGGTCGCGTAAAATAGGAATCGTTTTATCATCCTCTATCCCCAGCACCGAACGCATAGTACCAGTGGGAACATTAGCCGGCATAGGTTTGCTAAAAAACTGTATCACCTGTTCTTTTAATACCGGTTTACCCGTTGTTGCTTTCGGGCGAACTGATTTTTTACCTGACGACTTTGGCAAAACACCCGGTATTAATTTAAGCGTATTAAACACCAGCCGCTGACCTATATAACCCGCCTGAATCAAACCCGCACGCATTAATTTTATTTTTCCGGGTGACGTCATATTTAAATACGCCATAGACATTTTTGTAGCCAGGTTCTCTCTACGTTGCCCCTGTTTTTTAAGTACGTGGCGCATTTTGATGGTCACTTCACCAAAATCGATATTTACAGGGCAAGGGTTTAAACAGCGATGGCAAATAGTACAGTGGTCTGCCACATCGTTCATTTCGTCAAAATGCCGAATTGATACTCCACGTCGAGTCTGCTCTTCATACAAAAATGCTTCGGTAATTAAGCCTGTTGCCAGAATTTTATTTCGTGGGCTATATAATAAATTTGCAGACGGCACATGGGTTGTGCATTCAGGTTTACATTTACCACAACGTAAACAATGGGCGATATCATCGTTTATTTCACCCAGTTCACTTTCTTCTAAAATTAACGCTTCCTGTTTTAACAATCTCAATGAAGGCGTGTAAGCAGACTCTAATCCACCTGTCTCACGTTGTAGCTTGCCTTTATTGAAATAATCATCTGGATCAACTTTATCCTTATAACTTGCAAATGCATCTATTATTGAGTCATCAAGATACTGCATCTTGGTCAAGCCAATACCATGCTCACCGGAAATCACGCCATCAAGCTCACCCGCAAGCTCCATTATCTGATCTACAACACGCTCTGCTTCCTGCATCATATTGTAATCATTAGAATTAACCGGGATATTGGTATGCACATTACCATCACCAGCGTGCATATGCAGTGCTACAAAAATTCGGCTGGATAAAACCTGTTCATGAATTTTTTCAAATGCTGAATAAATATAATTAAATTCATGACCACTAAACAAACTTTTTAAAGGCTCGTCTATTTCCTTTTTATATGAGATACGAACATCTGCATTTAACACTGAATGAATAACACTCGCTTCATCACTAAATGAAGGCGATGAAATTTCGTTTTCAAATAAATATTCTTTTAATGTCTGAATATTGCTGGAAAAATGATTAAGTATCGCTGTCCATCGTAAACGCGTCTGTTCTATTAAATCTAATGCTTTTGCAAAACGCGGTGTTAAATATGGTAAAGATTTTGCTGATTTTTCATTTAAAGATAACTGCTCATCACTGATATATTTTGTTAAACCATCTAACATAGCCAGTTTATTACTTATAGACTGATGCACATTAATGGTTTCTATACCCAGAGTATAATCAGCCAGCCTGTCTAGCGGAATAACAACATCTTCATTGATTTTAAATGCATTAGTATGCGCCGCGATCGCCGCCGTTCTACTGCGTTCAGACCAGAAACTTTTTCTGGCCTCAGCACTAACCGCAATAAAACCTTCTGCATCACGGGCATTAGCCAGGCGTACAACCCGGGAAGCCGCTTCGCTAACCGCCGACTCATTTTCTCCAACGATATCTGCAACCAGTAACATTTTTGGCAGACAGCCCCTTGATGCTTTCGGGCTGTAATTTACAGCTCGAATATAACGGTCATCTAAATGCTCAAGTCCGGATAGTAAAACACCGGGGTTATTATCCAGATAATCTTTTATTTCAACAATTGCGGGCACTGAGCGCTGAAGATCCTGGCCATAAAACTCAAGCGCAACCGTACGCGCATGTTGCGGCATTGTGTGTAATATAAAATGAGCCGATGTGATAATGCCATCACAGCCCTCTTTTTGAACCCCCGGTAAGCCACCCAGAAATTTATCTGTAACATCTTTACCCAGGCCTTCTTTACGTAATGAGGCACCCGCAAATACCAGCACATCTGGCTCGCCTATCAACTGCTGGGTTTTAGCATCAAAACAACTTACTCTAAATTTAACTTCTTCCTGCAGGTGAATTTTACCCAGATTGTGATTAATTCTTTCAACATCTAACCAGTTACCATCAGCGGTCACCATTCTCCATGAAACCAGATTATCCAGTGTTGTGCCCCACATCACGGCTTTTTTACCGCCGGCATTCATGGCGATATTTCCACCAATGGTTGAGGCATCCTGAGAGGTTGGATCAACTGCAAAAACATGGCCATTTTGCTCGGCAAGGTCAGACACCCTGCGTGTAACAACGCCGGCTTCTGTTCTCACAACCGGCACCGGATCATTAACACCGGCTATTAATTTATGTTCTAACTTACCAATAGCCTGTAATTTTTCCGTATTGATAATAGCCGTATTTTCATATAGCGGCACTGCACCTCCGGTATAACCCGTGCCACCTCCTCTAGCGATTAACGTTAAACCCAGCTCAATACAGCGTCGCACCAGCTGAGGCACCTCTTCCTCTGTATCAGGCGTTAACACAACAAAAGGAAACTCCACACGCCAGTCAGTGGCATCAGTTACATGACTTACCCTGGCCATACCACTAAAGTCGATATTATCTTTACTGGTGATTTTTGACAGGGACTTAAGCGCTTTAACACGCAAGGCATTTTGAGTTTCAAACCAGTTTGAGAAAGTTGATACTGCACCGCGAGCGGCTGCAGCCAGCTCTATGGCTTTCTGATTTCCATTCGCACGTTGCTCAATTTGCTCTATACGATGATTTAACGCCGATATCAGCTGTTTACGTCGACGACGATTTTCTAATAAGTCATCCTGTAAAAACGGGTTTCTCTGCACCACCCACATATCACCCAGCACTTCAAATAACATTCGCGCCGAGTAACCCGTTTGACGCTCACTCCTTAACTCATTAATGAGCAGCCAAACAGGCTCACCAAGAAAACGGATGATAATTTCACGGTCTGAGAACGATGTATAGTTATAAGGTATTTCGCGAATTCGGGTATTAGAACTCATTCAGGGAGGACTGCCAGATATTTATTAATGGAAAAAGATTCTAGCATAAAAGACGCCTGCTTTAATCTGTAAATAACGACCAACTAATATGGCTTTTGATATAGAGATATTAAAACTTTTATTCAGGCATAAAAAAACAGGGCCGAAGCCCTGTTTTTTCTCAAATTAAAATCGACTGATCGATTAGAACTTGTGACGGATACCAAAAGTAAGATCAGTTACATCTGTATCGTTGTCATCGATGTCACTTGTTAGGTAACCAGCATAAACGTTAGTACGCTTGCTCATTTTATGGTTATACATTAAAGCAAATGCAGAACCGTCGTTACCAGAACCAGCTGTATCTTCTGAAGCACTACCAAATGTGAATGCAATGTTGTCATTCTCATTCATCTGGTAATTAGCACTGAAGAAAAGGTTATCTTCACCTAGAAGATCGCCTGTCGCTTCATACTGAAGACCCAAAGTGATTGCGTCCAGCTTATATGAACCACCAACTTTCATTGCAGATTCTGTGCTAGTACCAGCAGCCATGTCGATGTAATCGAAGTAAGCTAGAATAGATTTAGTGCTATAACGCACACCTAAACCCATAGTTTCATCATCAACACCTTCAAAAGTAGTGTTAACAACTACAGATACGCCACCCATTTTAGGAGATGTGTATTGTAATGTGTCTGTACTACGACCGCGATTGATGCCAGAACCACTGTGAAGATTAGACTGACCAGCATAGTCACCACTACGACCTTCTAAAGCAGTACGGTACATTGGGTCAATCTTGCCACCCATTTGCTTGTAGTTAGAAGACATAGTACCGAATTTAACTGTACCCATTGCGCCTTTCAAACCAACCCACTGATCACGAGTAGAGATAGTAGAAGCAGTTGTATCAGGATTAATACCAAATTCAACTTTATACAGTGCAGTCATGCCACCGCCTAAATCTTCTTTACCTTTAACACCTAAAGCAGATGTTCGGTTATTCATTTCGAGCTCTTCATTGGTTGCTGAAACATCATCATCGTAATCATCGATGCTTAAATGTACGTTACCGTACACAGTTGCATCAGCGTATGCTGCAATTGGAGAGATCATTGTTGCTGCAATTGCAGCTACTAGGAAACGTTTTTTCATTATGCAAGACTCCTGCATTTATTGTTAATTGTCATAGCTATAACTTTCTGTGTGGTCAAACAAAAAATCTAGTGTATTTATATACATTTATGAGATTTAGTCAACCCCCTTAACTAAAATAAATAGATAAATAGTCCTATAAAAATAGGCCTTTAACGTTCAGTTCAAATTCAGTTCAAAAAAAATTAATTTCAATAATAAAATTAAAACCGCTTTTTAAAGCTTCTTTTTAAGTTTTTATTTTAGTAATTTTATTGTGCTGCAAGGTACATCTTTAAAATTAAAGATGAAGTATCTAGTTCACAAATTGACACATTATCTCTAAAACAGGGAATTTTTCCTGCCTGATACGAAACCTGTACACGCACTTAAATTTTTTATTTAACTGACATCAATAATCACCAAACCTCATGATCATAGCGTTACTTTTCTGGAATTTACCCGCACTTTTAGAGCTATAATGTTTTTATCCTGGATTTTAGCTGCAATGTAACTAAATTATTAAGTACTAATACTTACCAGATTGCCCCGCTTCTTATTACAACTAATTTTTCTTATTTTTTCTTTACACCTGAACTACACACCTATCATTAGAAACACACTACAGCAAACATACACCTTGAATCATTAATATAAATCAAATATATCTGCCTCTACTTAAATTCAGGCATAAAAAAAGCCGGTCAATGACCGGCTTTTTTACATTAAACTTGCTCTGGCCGAAGCCATAACAGAATATTAACGTTTAGAGAACTGAGTAGCGCGACGTGCTTTACGCAGACCCACTTTCTTACGTTCAACTTCACGTGCATCACGTGTAACAAAACCTGCTTTACGCAGTGCGGGACGTAAACTTTCGTCATACTTCATCAGTGCACGTGTAATACCATGACGAATTGCACCAGACTGACCAGTATCGCCACCACCTTTAACTGTAATATTGAAATCAAACTTGTTGTCCATTTCAACTATGCCTAAAGGCTGTTTAACAATCATTATTGAAGTTTGACGACCAAAGAATTTTTCAATTGGAAGACCATTAACTTTAAAATCACCACTGCCTGCAGTCATGAATACTCGAGCGCTTGAAGATTTGCGTCGACCTGTTGCGTAATATTGAGTTTCTGCCATGAGATATCTCTACTTTAAATGTCCAGCACTTGAGGCTGCTGGGCTGTATGTTGGTGTTCCGGGCCGGCATAAACTTTTAGCTTACGATACATAGCGCGTCCCAGTGGATTCTTAGGTAGCATGCCTTTAACTGCTTTCTCGATTACCATTTCAGGTTTCTTATCGATCAGCTTATCAAAAGAGATTTCTTTAATACCACCTGGAAAACCAGTGTGATGATAATACATCTTATCCGTACTTTTACGGCCTGTTACTGCTACTTTTTCTGCATTTATAACTACTATGTAGTCCCCTGTATCAACGTGTGGTGTATATACAGGCTTATGCTTACCGCGTAGGCGGCGAGCAATTTCAGACGCCAATCGACCCAGAGTTTTACCATCTGCGTCTACTACGTACCAGTCACGCTTAACCGTTTCGGGCTTGGCACTGAATGTTTTCATGTTGTTAAATCCTAAAATGTTCGTACTCTACGAAAGGCGGCACATAATACAGAATTAGCCGGCTTGATTCAAGCACTAATCAGCAATAAAGTTAACCTATAATACGCGATACCAGACTGACAAGCCAATTTTAGCTTTATTACAGACAAAAAAAAGCGTGACAGGGGAGGTCACGCTTAAAAATTCTCTCATTGAGAATGGAGGAGTCACTAAATATGAAAAACTATAACTTAGGAATTCATAAGATAAGTATATTCTAATATAATATTTAGCCAATGCAAGCTTTTTGTGAATCTTTTCACATTAGCCCTGCCCGAAAAACCAATAAAAACCACCATCAATACAACTAAAAGCCCGTTGTACTGTACTTTAGCGATGTAAACCCTAACCCAGAGTGCATTCAAAGCAATTTCTTCTAGCCACTAAATACCCCACTGATAACAGCCTGGCGGCATCCTGATTTTTTTATTTATCAATAAGCAATCGACTAACTATTTCATTTTTAATCAGGTGCCGCTCAATAATCTCATCTATATCCGCCTGATTTTCATAGCTGTACCAGGTTTCGTTCGGATACACCACGATAACGGGGCCCTGCCCACAGCGATCCAGGCAACCTGCTGTATTTACTCTGACCTTGCCTTTGCCAGATAAACCCAGCGATTTTATTCTGGCTTTGGCATATGCCCTTAACTCGCTAGCCCCTGCTTTCTCACAACACCGTCGCCCGTCGTTTCGTTGATTGGTACAGAAAAATACATGCTGCTGGTAATAACTCATCATTAAATACTCTGAAATTTCTAACTATTTTAAACATTATACAATGATAATATTGCTCACAATGCGCTAAGATTAACCGCCATGAAAAATTCAAGCAAATCATCAGACACTGACCTGTGCGTAATGTGCGGCATGTGCCTGCCCAACTGCCCGACATACCAGCTCTACCAGAGCGAAACGGAGTCACCAAGAGGCAGAATTGCACTCATTCAAGCGATAAACCAACAGCAGATAAAAGCAGATGCCACGGCATTACTTCATATTGACCATTGCCTTAGCTGTCTGAATTGTGAAACCATTTGCCCCTCCAAGGTTCCCTATGGAAAAATAATTGATGATTTTCGAAATCAGTTTAATTCGTCTATAAAAAAATCTTACTTAAGCCGGGCGATACTAAAACAGTCTACAAAACCCAATGGCCTTGAAACATTATTTCATATTGCTAACAAACCCGTTATTAAACAGATTCTCCGCCTCGGCCCTTCAAGTTTAAAAACGACTGCATTACAGACCACGCAAAACAGAGCAGAAATTAAAGCATTTTATGCTGGCTCATATTCCGCAGCAGAGAATCGTCGCGGTGAAGTCACCCTGTTTACCGGCTGCATTGGGAAATCGTCCGATCACGACACCATTAAGGATGCTGTTGTAATACTAAACAGTCTTGGTTTTGATGTTAATATTCCCCCGCAACAATATTGTTGCGGGGCACTTCATCAACATAACGGGCAACAGCAACAGGCCAGTCAATTACTAAAAGAAAACCAGCTCCAGCTTGAAAAACTAAAATCAGATTTTATATTATTTTTCAGCCCGGCCTGCGGTGAAAACCTGCAACAGCTTGAAAACCTGGCCGTGTTAGATGTTCGCTCATTCATCCTGAGTGAACTGCAGCAACAACATTTATCATTTAAAAAGCCAGATCAGCCTGTTGCACTACACGAAAGCTGCAGTCACAGAAACAGACTTAAACTCAAAACACTAAACTATGACTTAATAAACTGTGTGCCAGATGTGCACATATTAGACTCTAACAACCCCTCACTCTGCTGTGGTGCTAGCGGCATCCAGTCAATTGATTACCCTGAGCAATCTCAGGCTTTATTGCAGGCAAAATTAACTAGTTTTGACTTTACACAAACGAATATACTCATTAGCGACAATATTGGTTGCAGCCTGCATATGAAATCATCCATATCCGGGTATAATCCCAATATTGAAATAATACACCCTGTGAGTTTTCTGGCCCGCCAGTTAAACATTAAAAACCAACCTGACACCGAAGTTACCCATAAATGCGACACCTGACCCCTATTGATCAGTTAATTGTGCAGTCTGATCACGCTCTACGCACAATATTTGGCAAACCTGTCACGACGGAGAGAGCAAACCCCTCTCAAGATACCGCTGAAAGCAAGCTCAATGAAACTGAACGCAAGTTATCCTCCCGTTTGATGAGAGTAAATCATTCTGGTGAAGTATCGGCTCAGGCCCTCTACCAGGGGCAGGCGTTAACGGCACGTCTCGATACTGTAAGAGAAGGCATGCAACGAGCGGCGTTAGAAGAAAACGATCACCTGGCGTGGACCGAACAGCGCCTGACCGAGTTATCGAGCCAGAAGAGCCTGTTAAACCCTGTCTGGTATGGCGGCTCATTTGCTATCGGCGCCATTGCCGGATTATTAGGTGATAAATGGAGTCTGGGTTTTGTTGCCGAGACCGAACATCAGGTAATAAGGCATCTAGATGAACACCTTGAAAAACTACCTGAAAACGACGCTCGTAGCGAAGCTGTTCTTAAACAAATGAAAACAGATGAAGCGCATCATGCAACGGTCGCTCTAGAGGGAGGTGGTGCAGATTTGCCATGGCCAGTTAAAAAACTGATGTCGGCGATGTCAAAGGTAATGACGACATCGGCGTATTATATTTAAAAGACTTTTACAGACTGGATTTAAAGAGACTAACCAGCCTCAACCCAGTGATCATGATCTTCATTTGGAAGTTTAGCAGGCTGTATATTTTCACCACCCACCTCCGCTGTCCACTGGCTAATTTTTTTCAATAATACATTTTTATCCACTGGTTTTTGCAAATAGTCTTTAGCGCCCAGTTTTAAACCCCAGGTTTTGTCAGACTCCTGATTTGAACCACTGATAATAATAATAGGTATATGCCCAGTATCTGCCTGACGGCTTAAGTAACGGGTAGCCTGAAAACCATTAATCTCAGGCATCACTATATCCATCAACACTAAATCAGGTTTAACATGGCGCGCCATTAAGATACCCTGCTTGCCGTTTTCCGCTGTATAGGTTTTTACACCTTCGGCTTTAAGCATTTTTTCCAGGGCAAAAAGTTGAGTGCGTGAATCATCAACAATGAGAATAGATAAACCATCACGAAGTGTTATCTGCGATGAGTTAGTGGTTCTTTCGTGACCAAACCACCGGTTTAGAAGTTTGCTTTTCATTTTAGTGACAACCCATTTACATTTTACTCTTAAGTTTTTAAGAGTAGATTTTTACATTTTAACGACTAAAGACTGAGATAAATTATACTACAGGAAAGCCAATAGTAATAACCGGTCGGTTATGTTCATCTTTATGAGCACTAAGATGTAAATTTACAGGTTCTGGCTGACGCTGACCATGCAGTGCATCATTTGATACACGATAAACCCGGAAGTCATACTCCAGATCTTCAAGCCGACCATGCAAGGCACTCGCTGCCATAAACAGCACGTGTCTCAGACGTTGTAATACAGCCAGTTCGTCATAAGCACGACCTTCTTGCGCTATTAACTCAACACAATCTACCCATACTTCAGTAGACATGAAGACAGGCCGCCTGAAATTAAACAGACGAGCTGTGCTAGTAACGTCTCGAAGATCAGCACTCTGATCGTAATTTAGTTGTATATTTTCGTCTGTAAACATAGCTACCACGTTCGTCTACTCACCTGGATGCTTGATTGTTACCTGAGGTTTATTTTCTTCACTGGTACTCGCTACGAGCTTCAGTGTTGTTTTCTCAGGCCTACATGTTTCACCATCGTTAGGGACACGGTGAATACTAAATTCACACTCTAAATCAGCGACACGCCCATGCAATGCACTAGAGGCCATAAACAGCACATGTCTGAGACGCTGCAATACAGCTAACTCATCTATATTTCTGCCATTTGCCCCTGTTAATTCGACACAGTCTTTCCAGACACGCTCTGACATAAAAACAGAACGATTAAAACTAAAAAGCTTTGCCGTGCTACTCACGTCCCGTTGATATAAAAGCTCTTCCTGAAACTGTGCATTACTCTGCATGTGAAATTCCACCAAATACCTCAATCGTGAATATAGTCTATTACTTAGTTCTAATAATCACTGTTAATCGGGTCACAAAAACAAGTCTAAATCAATTACCCTGACAAGTATGTAGGTATTTTTCCTAACTTAATCAAGGACTTTGAGTACTAAGCCAGATTTTATCTGATAAACGGTCACATTTCGCCTGATTTGAGGCTCATTAACTTGAAAATAGACCGTTTGTTATAGCTTAACTTGAAATCTCAATTTCTTCATGAACTTCTTTACCGAGAAGAATTTCCTGCAATACATTATCAAGTGATGACTGCAAATCTTCGCTATCTAGCAATGACCGATTGATGTTCTCAACCCAGCCAAACAGTGACACTTTTAACTGCTGCTTATTATGCACGTGCTGCTCAATATCATATGCCAGGCGTTGATATTCCTCTACTGTCGGGGTCAGCTTCAAGTCATCAAACAAAATCTGAAGTGCCGTAAGCCAGTTACAATTTTGCTCATCCAACCCCAGCTCTAACGCTGTCACTTTAGCAACTGCGCGATTACTTTCGCTAATCCACAATCTGAAAGAAGCGCTCTGTAGTGAATGATACAGAGGTTCATCTGAAATTAAAAAAATATTTAAATTTAATAAGTTAGCCTGATATTGAACATCGCTATAACGCCATATGCCTGATTGCAGAAACTCATATAAACGAATATGATTTAAAAACTGCGTGTGTTGCAACTGATCCAGAATGAGAACGGTTTGCTCAGCTTCGCTCTGCGCACAGGCTTCTGTTAGAATTCGATCAAGAGGCTCTACCGGGGGCTCTTCAATTATTTCTTCACCTTCCTGTATGCGAATAATCTGCGGCACGGGTTTGTCTTTACCAAACTCATGATAGAGCACCTGTGAAGCCCCTAATGCATTTGCCAAAGCATGAGCAAAAGCCGTACGTCTTCGACCACAATCACCATCAACATGCAAACAACGAATATGCTCGGTCGGGTTACTTAAATAACACTGCACGGCATGATCATAGCTTTCACTGGATGTGAATCCATGTTGAGATAAACAGGATTTAAGACCACCTTTAAATAGATCCATAATAAAAAATTTTCTGTCGATATGTTATGTTTACAACATTGCCGCACAAGTTAACTACATGCAACCCAAATTACTATAACTTGCAGATTAATAAACAATTATAACGGATAACATTATGCCGGATAGCCGCGACCTGGAACTTTTAATTCACGGACATGTGCCAATTATTACCATCGAAACCCACGAAGAAAACCGCGCCCTGGAACTAATCACTAATGCTTCACGTAAAAAGTTTCTGCCTACCTTCAAATGGACAGTAACTGATGGTTTACAGCGTCTGGATTTAAGTCTCGACCCTCAGCGCCATGTATCAGACCCACAGGATGGCCTGAAACATATCAAATCCTCTGCCTTACAGGGCATTTATATATTGCTCGATTTTAACCCATATTTAAAAGACCCGGTTAACATACGTCTTTTAAAAGAAATAGCGATGATCTTTGATGGTAACAAGGGCAAAATTATTTTACTCAGCCATCTGCTAAATTTACCAGACAATTTACAATCCATGTCCTGCAATTTCTCTCTAAATCTGCCCTCTGCAAAAGTACTTGAAAAAATAATTAGAGACGAGGCCCAGAAATGGCAAGCATCAGAAAACCAGCGAGTACGCACGGATCGGGAGACTCTTGACAGACTTATTCAGAACCTTTCAGGTTTAACCCACAGAGACTCTAAACGTTTGATTAGAAACGCCATTATTGATGACGGAGCTATTACCGAATCTGATTTACCTGATGTTATGCAGGCAAAATACAAATTACTTAACCGCGATGACGTGCTTTCATTTGAGTTTGAAACCGCACATTTTTCTGAACTGGCCGGTATGAAAAAATTAAAAAACTGGCTTAAACAACGCCAGTCTATTTTTACTCAGGATACAGAAACAAAGCTGGACGTACCGAAAGGAATTTTATTGTTAGGGGTTCAGGGTTGTGGCAAAAGCCTTGCAGCTAAAACCGTTGCCGGCATCTGGGGTGTGCCTTTACTACGCCTTGATTTCGGCCGCCTGTATGATAAATACGTTGGTGAAACAGAAAAAAACTTACGCCAGGCATTACACACTGCCGAGGTTATGTCACCTTGCGTTCTGTGGATTGATGAACTGGAAAAAGGCATTGCATCCGGCAATGACGATCAGGGCACATCAAAACGTTTACTAGGCACATTATTAACCTGGATGGCGGAGAAGTCAGCAAGGGTATTTATTGTAGCCACAGCTAACCAGATTGACGCTCTACCGCCAGAATTAATTCGCAAAGGACGCCTGGATGAAATATTTTTCGTTGATTTACCTGACACTCTAAACCGTTCACAAATTTTTAAAATTCATTTTGATAAACGTGAAATCAATTATTCTGAAATAGATTTTAATCGGGTGGCCGAAGCCAGTAAGGGTTTTTCAGGGTCTGAAATTGAGCAGGCAGTGGTATCGGCAATTTACAGCTGTCGCGCGACAGATGCTCAAATTAACACTGAAATCATTTTGCAGGAAATAAATAATACTCGCCCTCTTTCAGTTGTGATGGCGGAACAAATTCAAAACTTACGCGCCTGGGCGAATGAAAGAACAGTACCTGTTGATTAACTTTTTTAGAAACCCGTTGTAGAAGATCAAAAGTGGCTGGACACCGCAAATCGTCTTCGCAAATCTCTTAATACAATAAATAACCAGGGCCAGAGAATGGCCCCCGTTAGCGCGGGTAAAAAATACAGGCCAATGTCGGGTGCCTGGCCAACTATACCGCTCACCCATAACACCATAACCTGCTTAACAATCAACAACAGCATCACAACCAACGCCTGTTGCGCTAGTGAAAACACACGAATGCGTTGATACTGAGTATTAATAACAAACACTATAAGTACCAGGCCTAATGCATGCTGACCTATAATAGCGCCCTGAGTTACATCAAGTATAAGCCCTACAACCCAGGCTACGGTGACACCAATGCGCTCTGGCATTGCCAGAGCCCAGTACATAAGCACCAGAACAACCCATTCTGGCCCCGCATGTTCTAACCAGTCAGGAAGCGGCCACATGCCGAGCATCAAGGCAACTAGAAGAGTTGGAATTACAATTCGAAAACAATTCTGAGAGCGCATTACTTTTTCTCACCCTCAGATTCATCGTCAACTGCTTCGCTAACCACAACATCTTTAACCTGCATTTTATGCCACACCAGTAAAACCTCTCGACTCCTGTCCAGGTGTGCAACCGGCTCGGCTAAAACAGTTGCAAAAGACTCACCTGCCGCCCTCTCAATTGAGGTTATACGCCCCACAGGGTAATTCGGCGGAAAACGCCCACCCAGGCCGGAGGTAGTAATGACATCACCAATTTCAAGATCGGCATTATGAGGAATATAACGCAACTCCAGCGATTGGGAATTACCTGTACCAAACGCAGTACTGCGTAAACCACTACGACTTACCTGCACCGGTATTGCATGACTCGGATCTGAGATTAACAAAGCGGTAGAAGAAAAAAGCCCTAGATGAACAACCTGCCCCATAACACCCCAGGCATCAATAATAGGTTGTCCGATATAGACATCTTTATTACGGCCCTTATTTAAAATAACCTGTTGTTTATAGGGATCTAAATCAATCGCGAGAATTTCAGCCACTAAAACCAGCTCACCAACTTTTGGTTGAGCACTTAACATCTTTCGCAATCGATCGTTTTCTTTTTCAAGCACACTCAATTTTTGCAAACTAACCTGTGCCCGTAATTGCTGTTCCTGTAACTTTCGATTCTCATCAAGCAACTGCTGGTGTGAACTTAGTAACTCATCACCCCAGTCAACCAGTTGTGATGGCACATTTATGGTATATCGAAGCGGGTAAACAACATAACTTTCAATAGCGTCACGCACTGTTTCCAGTGCATGCCAACGATGATCGGCAACCATAACAACGATAGAGGCTATCACCAATAAAATGGTGCGCAATGTAACTGATGGACCCTGTAAAAATAATGACTGCATAAAACGACATTAAGCCCAATGTTTAAAAATGATTATTCACTTAAAAAAAACGAATTATAAATTCGTTTTCATTTTGTAATCAGTAAAGTAGCCGAAACAGGCTGATCATGCCCCGGGTTGCCTCTGTGGGACTCCAGATCAAGGCGATAAATGTGAGCTTACAAATGTAAGTGAGCATTTATCAACGAAGAGCTGGGAGCTCACACCAGAACAATACTAATTATTGTCCTGCTTGCCTCTGTGGGTTTCCAGATCAAGGCAGAAAATGTGAGTTTACAAATGTAAATGTCC
>JAPHSS010000039.1 GCA_026195255.1 Gammaproteobacteria bacterium
ATTCATGATGGATGCTCCTCGAATTTAACTGAGTTAGAAAATACCAGTTTGGCGCATAGCGACGCCGTATTTCAAGGGGCGTCCATCCCATCACCCATAGTAACAAAAGACCTAAATATAATTTAAGTCTTTGTTTTTGTTGGTTCTTATGATGGGTGTCCTATTAAGCCCTTACTTAGTTAAGCCCTCCAAATAAGCCCTACCAGTTGCTGCCTCCATTTGGTGGTGCAAATACATGAGGAGTGTGACAGCTCTTGCAATCATTAGTGCTTGCTCTTCCGCCATTATGCTGGTTGTTGTGGCAGGCCTTGCAGCGATCGCGCCCTACTATATAACCGGTGGCGCCAATTCCGGGGAAATAACCGGTTAGGTTGGGTTTTTCGAGACCTACTGTGTCAGCGGTGTGTGTGCCGTGGCATGCATTACACTTGACCATGGTATGTGTCATATTTGATGCTGCATACTCATCAACCAGTGTTTGATCGGTTTCATGACAGCCACCGGTTAAACAGGAGTAGCTAAATTCCACTGCAAAGCTGGTATCAAACACCTGGGTTGCATTTCTACCGCCTATATATCCATCGTCAATACCACCATCAGAACCTCCACTGACATTCACCGTGACATCGGCAGGAATAAGTGAAATGTCTGCGCGGGTATTGGCCAGTAGATAAGCTCCATCAGTAGTTGATGAAAGTATAATCTCTGCCGAAAAAGTGCCTCTGCCTCTGGTTTGTATTGTGAGTACATTTGTATCTACATTGAAACTTACAATGTTAGATACGGCACCTGAAGCCACTTGCAGGTTGGCCGGGATGCTCCAGCTAAATGTGGCGCGAGATCCTGAATCATCACCGCTTAAAATGCTGCTGCCTTGCACTGCATTTACCAGATTTAGTGTGTCAGGCGTCAGCTCGGCCGTTGCCGGCCCGCCGCCAGGTTTAGCCGCAAAAGAAATCGAAGAGCCCAGTGCCATAATCATCAGGCAGCTTAGTAGGGATTTTAGTGAGTACTTAATGGACTTGATTGAATATTTCATGTTTTTCTTCTCCATTAAGCCTTGGCCAGACTAACGGCGCAGTGTTTATAAATAGGCTGTTGGCAATCCGGGTCGACCCAGTTCATGGTGAGTCGATTGGTAGCTGCCAGGCGATTGCCATAAATGGCTTTATCTTGCGGGTCGAGATCAGCAAAGTGCATGGGACAGAAAACCTGCCCCTGGCGCATGGTGCTGACGATGAGCGCTTTAACAACAATTTCACCACGACGTGTTGTTAACCTGACAAGTTCACCTGTAACAACGCCTAGTGCCGCAGCATCAGCCGGGTGTAATTCGACATAGTTTTCTGGCACCATTTCATGCAGCTGTGGTATACGTTTGGTTTTGGTTCGGCTGTGGAAGTGTTCGATAACACGCCCGGTAATTAACCAGAAGGGGTAATCCGCATCGGGTACTTCGGGGGCTTCAATATAATCTTTGGCCCACAGATAGGCACGGCTTAGATTATCAGGATCGATCCAGGGTTTATCCTGCGTGCCGCCCTGAGCATCAGCCCAGTTGGTATTAAATCGGCCATCTGTATACATGCGCGTGCCACCATAAATATTGCCCGGAGTGGATGGCCACTGGATGCCATTACTGGCTTCGATTTGCGCATACGTCATACCACTCATATCACAAATAGTGCCTGCAGAGCATTGTTTCCATTCTTCGAAAGCGGCTTCGTATGAATTAAAGCCGACCAGTGAGTTGCCGTCTTTATCAGCAAAACGTGAATCCATGGAGGCGATTTTATCCGCCACCATTTTGGTGATTTCAAGATCTGCGTAAGCACCATAACCAGCGGCACGTAAATCGAAACCGGCGGGCTGTACGGCCTGGCGCCCCAGGTTTACCTTGCGCTCAGAGCAGGTATAGACACCGGTTTTCTCGCCCCACATAGCGGCGGGCAGAAACATGTCGGCAAAGTGGGTGCTCTCCATGGGTTCATAAATATCCTGCACCACAATGTAGGGGCGATTCGGGTTATCAAAGTCCATGTAGGAATATAATTTGTTGAGATCTGGCAGAGTAACCGCCGGGTTGGCGCACTGAATCCAGAAGAGACTGAGTTCACCATTACGCATCATTTCTACATGACTATTGATATCCTGATAGTCTTTATTGGATGTTATTGGCGTCGGTTTGCGTGGTGGAATTTTACCCCTGGGGACATTCCAGAAATCTTCCAGTGCACCGACATGGTCTGGATTGTAACAGTTGCGATAACCGGCCAATGCAGATGAGCCACCGGCTTCACGGTTACTCATGGCGGTAGTCTGGCCGGTGATACTAAACGGTGAAGAGCCGGGTCGACCAATCTTACCCATGATGAGATGCATGGCACAGATCATACGCACCGTGTCGGTGGCACTCATGGATTGATAAACCCCCTGAATAAATAATGACAGAGCTTCTGGCGATTCACCAAGCCATTTTGCCGCTAAGGCAATATCGGCAGCCGGGCAACCTGTAATCTCTGCTACATACTCAGGTGTGTATTTGGCAACAGTCGCTGCCATCTCAGCATAATTACGAGTATGTGCATTGATGTAGGCAGAATCAGTCCAGTTGTTAGCAATAATCTGCTGAATAATACCGTTGATGAGTGCCAGGTTAGTGCCGGGTTTGAGTGCCAGATGTAAATCAGCGCTACGGGCAGTGAGTGTGCGACGTGGGTCCACTACAATCAGTTTGGGTGCACGTGCAGTAACACGTGCAAGGGCAATGCGGCGCCAGAGTTGTGGATGCATTTCAGCCGGGTTCATACCAAAGACAAAAAAACAGTCGGTATTTTCGATGTCATCATAACAACCGGGAGGCCCGTCAGAACCAAAAGTGGTTAAATAACCCACCACGGCTGCCGCCATACATAAACGTGTATTGGAGTCCATGGTAGCGGTGCCAATCGCACCTTTGGCCAGTTTGCCGAAAGCGTAATATTCTTCCAGTGTCCACTGGCCGGTATTGTAAGTTGAAATAGAATCAGCGCCTTTTGCATCAACACCATCAATTATCTTCTGACTTAGAATGGTTGTCGCCTGATCCCAGGTAATTCTTTGCCAGTCTCCATTGGCATCTCTGATTAATGGCCATTTACCGCGATCCGGAGTATCAAGGATTTTGTGTTCATACAAACCTTTAATACAGACTCTGCCGGCATTGCTCGGGTGTTTGTCGTTGCCGCGAACAGCCACCGCCTCTCCAGCTGAATTAACGCCGATGTGCAGGCCGCAGCCAAAAGAGCAATATCCGCAAACGGAATAGACCCAGCTTGTTACGTTTTCAAACGTATCATCGGCCATAGCCTGTTTGCTGGTTAATAAATTAAGTATGCCGCCGATCACCGCCTGTGATGAAACCAGTGCACTCCATTTCATAAAGTTACGTCGGCCATGATTACAAATATTAGGATCTTTTGTGAGGGCCTGAATTTCTTTTTTACTGAATATTCTGATGTTACTTTCTTTATCACTTGACGCCATAATACTCCACCAGTTCCAGTATTTTTTAAGACTAAAAAATCTGGATTATTTAGAATGCTAAGAATGGTATTTGCATAGAGAGAGTATGGGCAATGTAAAATGTCACTTATTGATAAAATATAAAAATAAATAACTTTTCTGCGTGATATGACACATAAAACTATATTACAGTTTATTAAAACAGGTGACCTGTTTAGTTTTTAAGATGATCTTATTACCCTATAAGGGCTGATTAATTTCCCGAACTAATTTGTATCAGAGCAGATAAATCAAGAATAAAAAAACCTTCTTTGTCAATATTAATTTGGCCATCTGATTCCAGCTGTTTAATGCTTCTGATCAATGTTCTTTGGGTAACACCAAGCATATCAGCCAGTTCAATGCGGGATAATAAATCATTAAGATGAGAGCCTGCCAGGTGTCTTTTCTGGTGGGTGTCGTTTAAATAAACAAGATACGATGCGAGACGTTGTAGCGCATTTTTTTGACCCAGATTAGCAATGTGTTTGATATAGGAATTTATGTTGCGAGACATGGCCTGCATTAGCGTATCGGAGATTTCTTTGTAACGTTCTGTGCTGTTATGCAGGTCGTTACATTTCAGGTAACACACAGTAACATCGTTAAGTGTTTCTGCAGAACTACCGTGGGTTTCCAGGAATAAATCATCGCATGCGATCAGATCTCCGGGTATTTGCACAAGTTTATGAATTTGCTGTTTACCATTGTGTAACGTTTTGTAAACTTTGACTTCACCTGATAACAGAATATACAGATGCCGACATTTGTCGCCTTCCTTGTACAGAGTTTCTTTTTTATTAAATCGACCCAGGTTTAGACTAGGTTGCAAATCTCGCTTGGCATCAACACTTAAATTTGAAAAGTAAAATGAAGTATCCATGATGCAGGACGCACATCTAATTTCTGGAGGCTTGTCCGGGCAGGGGCCGGCGATGTTGCTCTGTTCTATCTGATGATTTAAATTTTTAATATTCATAATTGAAATGTTTTCATTATGGGAAAATATCTTTAGTATCCGCATAGTGGGATATATTCCCACGATTTCATTATGTGGGGTAATGATTTTTACGTCAAGTATTTTAGAATTATCAGTATACGAATTAGCAGAAGAATTAGCAGGACACCAGAATTAGCAGGACACCCATCGTAAGAAATATTTGTTTTTACTAATAATTCAATAGCTTAGATGGTTTTTTAGTGTGGGTGTCCAGTTAGCACACAGTTAGCAGTGGATAGCATGATTAGTAATTTCAGGTGATTTATCAAGCTGACTCAGATGGTTTTCTAACAAATGTGAATTATAAAAATAAGTCGAGTTGTAGAAAGTACTGGTGTAATCTGGTTTTTTACAATCACATTAGGCCGTTGTATGAAAGCAAAGAAATTCCTTAGTCTTGAATGGGATGCGATCGCAGGTATTGTAGCTGCAGTCGTGGCTATCGTTCTGCATCTTTTACATGTGGTAGACGAGCATGTCATTTTGCCTATTGTTCTTGCCCTAATTGCCCTGCTGTTCATAAATTTCATGCGCCACACTAGAAACAACGAACTAACCGCTGAACAGGTAGATCTCACAGCGAACGCAGTTAACAGAATTCAGTCAGAGTTGAAACCCGCTGATGTGATTTTGGTTGGACCTCGCCATTTGCGATCAGTAAACGAGAAGTTTATTCGGCATATGAGTGGAGATACAGTCTGGTATAACGTCTGCCTGTCAATGTATAAACCACAGCCGCTATTCGACTCTTTGTTACGTCCGGCGCTGGACAATCCGATGGTCTCATCAATTCAGTTTGTTCTCGATGAAAGCCAAAAAGATTTATGGATACAATATATACAGCCAAAGATCGCTGCCTGCGCTGGCAACACGAAAGTCAAGGAGCCAAGTTGGCACAACTTGAGCAAAACAGTTTCTTTTATTATTGCTGATAACCAACTGAACGGGGCAACCGAGGCTCTACTTAGTTTCTGGGGCGAGCCTTTTATGGCGCAGTCTAACGAGAAAAACGTGCCGCGTTTCATTTTCCATGTACAGAGAAATTCAGAGCTTCTGCCTCATCTGATGGAATTGGCACATGGCTGTTTGCGTTCTTGACATGATTTACGCAAACAAATGGTTTATTTAGAGGTTTATCTAGAACCCCATATCAACAAATGAGTTAAATGCAACTTAAGTCTTTGTTTTTAATGACTGTTATGATGGGTGATGGGATGGACGCCCCTTGAAATACGGCGTCGCTATGCGCCAAACTGGTATTTTCTAACTCAGTTAAATTCGAGGAGCATCCATCATGAATA